>JBBREQ010000025.1:0-27489 GCA_038202795.1 Coriobacteriia bacterium
GCGCGACGTTGCCCAACACGAACGCGAACAGCAGGAAGGCCGCATAGATCGCAACTGTGATGCCCACGAAGGTGAGGAGCAGCCGCGGCAGCTTACGGCCGAAGCCCTCGAAGGTCGTGCGGATGAGCGGGCGGCGCTTGCCGATCTTCTCGGCAATGAGGGCGGCAACGAGTGGCGCTGGCATGTACAGGAACGCGATCGTGAGCTGAAAGGTGAGCTGAGCCTCCGTCGTGCTCATGTTCCCGACTGCGAGGTACACGCCCAGCGCCACGAGAGACACCCACACAAAGGCGACGCCGTAGAAGATGGCGACGAGCCGCCAGTCGATCTTTCGGGCGGCATCCGCCTGCGGGGCGGGCGAGGATATGGTGTGCGTGGTATTCATCGGAACCTCCGTAGTGCATCGGAATCTGCCTTGCATTTCATAATGACATCATGTAACTTACATCGTGTCAACAATGATTGGAAGTGATTACTCATGGCTCGACCGGCCAACCTGCACATCGCTAACGACATCCTGCGCGAGACCGCAGCCGTCGTTGAGGAGAAGGGTGCCGAGAACCTCGCGCTCCTCGAGGTCGCCAATCGCCTGGGCTACACGCGCACCACGATCTCCCTCTACTACAAGAACAAGGACGAGCTCCTGCAGGCGACCATCGACCGCTCCTTCGAGTGGTTCGCCCAGGCGCAGGACGCCGCCGAGGCGGGCCTGTCGCCGGTCGCCGCGCTACGCCGTCGTGTCTTGGCATACCTCTCCTGGGGCATCGAGCACCCCAACATGTACCGACTCATGTTCGAGCACCCCGCCGAGAAGCCCGTCGACCCGCAGCGCCTGAAACTGCGCAGCGCATGGCTCGACCGCGATCGCGAACTGATCGCGCAGATCTTCGTCAGCATTCCCGATGAACAACGCGCCGCGCTCGACTTGGTGGATGCGGGACTCTGGGCCATCGCGCACGGGCTCGTCTCGCTCATCATCTCGGGTCGCATGTTCGGTCAACTCGGCAGCGAAATCAGCGTGGACGAGGCCAAGACACGCGCGCAACGCATCATCGAGGGGACCCTCGTGCTCCCCCCCGACGAGGAGGTAGTGAAGTGACCACGCATCAAGAAGTGACGTTTGTCTCGGCAGGTCTCACTTTGGCGGGGACTGTGACCCGCCCGGACTCGCCCAGCCCCTGCCCCGCAGTGGTCCTGATCGTTGGCTCGGGCATGGTCGACCGAGACGAGAACCACAAGAGGCTCCCCATCGATGTCATGCGCCAGCTCGCCATGCACTTCGCCGAGAACGGCATCGGCAGCCTGCGCTACGACAAGCGCGGTGTGGGCGCGAGTGAGGGCGACTTCTGGCCCACCGGCCTGTCCGACAACGTGACCGATGCTGCCGCTGCGGTGGCGTGCTTGCGCGTGCAGCCGGGCATCGACCCAGAGCGCGTCTACGCGTGCGGGCACAGCGAGGGCGCGACGATCTGCATCCGGCTCGCGGGCGCACACGAGCCCATCGCTGGCGCCATCCTGCTAGCCGGCGTGGGCATCCGGGGCGAGGAAGCGCTGCTGTGGCAGGGCGAGCAGGTCGTGCCGGGCATGACCGGCTTCAACAAGTGGCTTATCGGCGCGCTGCGCGTCGACGTCCGCAAGCAGCAGCTGAAGGCGTTCGCGAAGATCAAGAAGTCGGTGAAGGACTCCTACCGCGTCCAGGGCATCAAGCGGCTCAATGCGAAGTGGATGCGTGAGTTTCTCGCCTACGACCCTGCCGAGGACCTCGCCCGCATCGAGGTGCCGCTGCTTGCGATCACGGGTAGCAAGGACATACAGGTCAACCCGGCCGATCTCGATGTGATGGCCGGCCTCGTCCACTCCGATTTCGAGGCGCACGTGGTGCCGGATGTGACGCATCTGTTGCGTACGGATGACGCGGCGGTCCCAACGATCAACACGTACAAAGCCCAGTTGGAGGAGCCCGTGGACGAGCGGATCATGGAGCTGATCACCGACTGGCTGCGCAGACAGACTGCGCCCCTAGGCCAGCTGTAGCACCACGATCGCGACGTCGTCGTCGAGCCCGCGGCTGGTGTGCGCGGCTAGGGCGCTCAGCACTCCGTTAACGATCTCCTGGGGTGTTGCGTCGCAGCTGACTGCGTGAAGGTGCTCGACAAGCCGTTCCGTGCCGAACATGGAGTCCGTTTCCCCGGCCTCCAAGACCCCGTCGGTGACGAGTACCAGGCTCTCTCCTGGTTGGAGGTCGAATTCCCACGTGGAGGCCCCCAGCCGGGGAAGCACGCTCAGCGGAGGGGCTCGATGCGATTCGGGCAGCACCAGGTCGGGGCGTCCGCATATAACCGGTTCGGGGTGGCCGGCAACGGCAAGCTTCACGTGGCCGTTGGTGGTGTCGATCGTGCCAAACACCGCAGTGACGAAAGAGTCCGCCGTTAATTCCCGTCTCAGATAGCCGTTGACCGTCTGGAGGACCCTCGAGGGATCGGAATCGTTGAGCGCAACTGCTCGCAGCGCGCTGCGGGCCTTCATGGTGGTCATCGCCGCCTTGATGCCCTTGCCGCACACGTCGCCGATGGTGAACCCCACAAGTGCCGTCTCGATGAGGAAGACGTCGTAGAAGTCGCCTCCGATTCGGCCCGCTCCTGGCGACGGGAGGTACGTGTGGGCGAGTCGCAGTTCGGGGACCCCCTCCGGTTTGAGTACCATCGCGTCTTGGAGCGTCTCGGCGATCTCGTGTTCCACGGCGTAGGCGTCGGCCAGCTCGGCTTCGCGCAGTTTGATCTGATGGAAGAGGGTCTCGAGTGGTCGCTCGAGAGACGCCTGGACCAGCGCCCCGTAGAGGAGCAAGAATGCGGCGAAATGCGCCGCGTGGCCAATCCGGTTGGCGGGCCCAAAGGGGTCGCTGTAGAGCGTGAACGCGAGCTCGGCCATGACGGTGCACGCCATCGACGCCCACAATAGTGCCGCGACATCGGCCGCGATGTGTTCGCGATGGCGGAAGAGGCCCACGCCTGCGGCGCTCGTCATCGCTATGACCAGGTACTCCATGTTCACCTTGAACGGGGTGAGACCCTGGCCCTCGATGAATGCGTCCGGAAAGACGCCTGCGAAGGCGGCTCCCACGGCGGCTATCGTGACCAGAATGTACAGGAGGAGTGGCACGATCGGCTGGCTCAACCGCCGCACCAGAAACACAGTGGCGATCAAGAAGGCTGATGCTTGCAGCAAGCGCGCGATCAGCCACAGTTGGGTTGGCAGATTCGCGTCGTAGCCGGGAAACACCGGCATCCCCTGGTACGCCAGAGCGTGGAGCATCGTGACGACTCCCACGCACAGGCTCGCGAGCCCTATGAAGGTCAGGTAGTCGCTGCTCGCAATGGCGCGGGTATGCCACGCGATGATGAACACGGCAAGCGCGACCACGGCGACCATGAGTTCCACCACGGTGTGAAACAGCGGGTAGTTCTCGCCCATGAGTGACAGCACAACGAAGCTCAGCCCGGCCACCCCGCCAAGGGTGAGCAGGAAGTTATTGCGCTTTCGCTGCAGCGTCCTCTCCATCGGGCTACCTCCGCGACGTATTCTACGTGGCGCAGGGCGAGCGCGGGGATTTCCAGGTCGCAGCTCGCCACACCTCGGCAAGGTCGACGTGACAGTACTCGTGAGCCAGCCGGTTGCGCATTCCCGTGATCTCGCGCCAGGGGATCTCGGGATGATCTGCTCGGAAGGCTGGTGACACGCGACTTGCCGCTTCACCGATCACTTCGAGGCAGCGGACATGTCGCTCCTGCGCCTGCTACGGCCGGTGAGCTGACACCCGAGGCCCGGAGTTCTGGGTACGTACTAGGTGGTCACCACTATCAGGGAGGTGGTCCGTGATGGCTACGGATAACGGACTCCGCGAGGAAGCGGTCGAGCGCATCAAGGAACGACGAGGCTTCATCGTCCACCTGGTAATCTACGCGATCGTGAACGTCGCGATGCTGGCGTTGTGGGCAGTCAGCGGCGGAGGGTCTTACGCGTCGGCGTGGCTGGCATTCGGCTGGGGAATCGGCGTCGCGTTCCACGGGCTGGCAGTCCTCATCGAGGACCAGCAGATGTCCACTCAGAGTCTGCACGCTCCCGAGCCCGAGTTCTTTGATGACTCCTTTCGCAAAGAGACCCCGGATTGGCTCGCTGAAAGGCGCGGCTTCTTCATCCATCTGGGCGTCTACCTGGCGGTGAACGCAGGGCTCTTGTTCGTGAGTGCTGCCACCGGCGAAGTGGGCACGCTGCCGCTGTGGGTGACGCTGGGGTGGGGTATCGGTGTCGCGGCGCACGGAGTCATCATGGCGATCGGGCACAGGCAGCCCGATGAGGCAAAGGTGCGCAGCGAGATCGATCGGCTTGAGCGGCATACCCAGGGGCCGCTGCACACTGCGTAAGGAACTCTCGCTAGTCGAGGACAGCTCGCCTTCACCCATGAAGCGAGCGATTGGAGTCACGGATTGTCGGTAGCCGATGAGGGCGCACCCACGCTCCCTCCCCAGCGCAGCGACCGTCTTCCCTTCCTCGCGCTCGAGGCCGCGACGATACTCTCGGGTACCGGCAACGGTGTCGCATCCATCGCGCTGCCGTGGCTCACCTTGCAGCTCACCAACGACCCTGCCGCTGCCGGCATCGTGGTGGCTGCCGGTGCGCTGCCCACGCTGGCAGCTTCGCTACTGAGCGGCGTGATCATCGACCGGTTGGGCAGGCAGCGCACGAGCGTGGGCTCGGACGTCTTCTCGGCGATCTCGGCGGCGATGATCCCGGTGTTTGCGCTACTGGGCGTACTCACCTATCCGCTGGTGATTGTGGCCTCGGTGGTCGGTGCGGTATTCGACCCAGTGGGTGTCACTGCTCGAGAAGCGATGCTGCCCGATGTCGCCAAGCGGGCGCATCTCGCTCTCGAGCGCGTCAACGGCATCCACGAGGCGGTGTGGGGTGTGGCATGGCTGGTGGGGCCGGGAATCGCGGGTCTGCTCATCAGCACGGTGGGAGCCGAGGCGGCGTTTTGGGCGATGTGTATCGGGTTTATCGCATCGGCGTTGCTTGTCGGGTTTGCGTGCATGCCCACTTCCGCCCCGCGCGAGGAAACGACGAACCACTGGCTCACGGACGCGCTCGATGGCGCGCGCTACGTCTGGCGCGAGCCCGCGATCCGGTCGACGACCGTGCTGGCGGCGATTGCCTTCACGCTCCTGTTCTCCGTGATCGGGGTCATCTTGCCGGTGATCTACGAGCGGCTCAACCAGCCCCGGGAACTCGGCGTGCTGTTCGTGGCGTTCTCGGGCGGCGGGATCGCGGGCGCGCTCGTGTACAGCGCGATTGGCGCGCGCCTGCCCCGGCGTCCGGCATTCGTGGGCGGGCTGGCAGTGTCCGCTGCGGTAGCGGGCGCGTTCGTGCTCACAGCGGCGTTCTGGGTCCAAGTTGTGGTGATGGCGATCGGGGGCTTTCTGACCGGTCCGGTCAGCCCCATCTGCAACGTGGTACTCCAGGAGCGCACTTCCGAGGAGATGCGCGGCCGCGCTCTTGCGATGGTGTTCGCGTTCGACTATGCACTCTACCCGGTGGGCTACGTTGCGACCGGCTTCCTGATCAAGTCCATCGGGGTCACCCAGACGTTCGCGGTTGTCGCGGTCGCGACGGGCCTCGTAGCGCTTTGGTCGGCGGTGACTCCGGCGCTGCGGGGCATCAACGCGCCGCAGGCGGTACTGCAGGATACGTAGGCTGAGTGCGTGAGCGCTTGGCTGACCGGCCCCTCACTACCCCAGAATCTCGTTGAGGTAGGTGGTCGCCTTCTGTCCGCTATCGGGTGCGATCGATACCGCGATACCGCTGCGGCCGGCCTCGCCCAGGTACTTCAGCGCACCGGCCGTGATCGCTGCAGCCGACGGGCCCACCATGAGAGCTTCTTCCCGATACAGGCGCCGAGCCGCCGCGTCAGTCATCTCGTCGTCGACCAGTACGATCTCGTCGATGACTGACCTGTCCAGGTTGCCCGGCACCGCCGTCTCCACCATGTTCTTCAGACCCGAGATGTGGTGCCCCGGCACCGGTTCGATGCCGATGATCTGAATCTCGGGGTTCATCTCCTTGAGGTAGCGTCCCGTGCCTACCACCGTGCCGCACGTCCCCAGACCCGCGAAGAAGTACTTCACGCGACCCTCGGTCTGGCGCCAGATCTCGGGTCCGGTCGACTCGTAGTGCGCCCGCGCGTTATCCGCGTTGTCGTACTGGTTGGGCATCACGTACTCGCCGGGGTTCTCGGCGATGATCTGCTCGGCGAGCTTGAAGGCGATGTCCATAGGGTGAAGGCCGGAGTTGTCATCAGGCGAGGTGAGCCGGATCTCGGCCCCAAAGGCGCGCAGCAGCGCGGTCTTCTCGGGAGAGAGAACGTGAGGCGCGGTTGCGACCATCTTCTTGCCCAGAAGCGCGCAGATGGCCGCCAGTGCGATGCCGGTGTTGCCCGACGTCGCCTCGATGACCGTCTGGTCGTCGAGCTCGCCGCGCTCGATGAGACCGTTGAGCAACCACTTCGCTGTGCGGTCCTTGATCGACCCGAAGGGGTTCACCCACTCGCACTTCACATAGAGCGCGACGTCGGGGTTTGGCAGCACGTGGTTGAGCCGCACGATTGGGGTGGGATGGTCGACATCACCACACGAGTCGAGGAGGTTGTCGTAGCGCACGAGGTGCGAGTCGTTGCCCAGGCCCAGGCGGGACGGGTCGCTCTGCGTGTCAGGTGTTGCGGTCATGGGTTCCTCGCTCTGGATACTGTGTCTGGGGGGCGCACGCACAGACTGCTGCGCCGCCGACGGGCTCTTGGGTCGAGAGCCATCTTACGCCCGTTTGCGGCGACGGGAGTCGCGAACTAGTCTCACATAACAGCGGGCCTTCGATGTACATGCTTGACGCCTCCGCAGACGACGGGCGACGGCCTCGTACTGGCGGAGGCGCTTGAGCCGTAGGGTCGTAGTCCAGGGCACTGGGTATATAGGCCTTCGGCGGCTGGGTATATATCAGTCAACGAGTAGTGTTTCTCGGAAGGAGTCTCCGATGTCTGACAACGTGATCGTGTGGGCGAGCATTCCGGTGACGGATCTGCCCCGCGCGATGAAGTTCTACGAGCACGTCACAGGCCGGAAGGTGTTCGGCTTCCCGGGCATGGAGGACCAGGTGGCGGCCATCTCGGGACCCGAGGGCGAGATGGTAGTGAGCGCTGACTTGAGCATCGGAACGCCGGGCCTCGACGGCCCGACGCCGTATCTGGGCTCGCGCGGCGACATCCAAGCGATGACGGCGCGTGTGGTTGAAGCCGGAGGCACGGTCTTGCAGGAGCCGCAGTTCATGGGCGACATGGTGGGTTGGGTCGCCTTCTTCATCGACTCCGAGGGCAACCGCGTCGGCATTCAGCAGCCCGGCAATGCGTGACACAGACCACGGCTCGGGCACCTCAGCCGATCCGTGGAGGCTCACAACGCCCAGTGGCTCATCGGGATACTCGATCTACCGCGACGAGTCGGCCGACCCGCCCGCGCTGGTATGCACGGTGGGCAAGACGGTGTTGCGCTATCACCTGAGCGCCGTCGAGGATCTCCACGCCATGCTCAAGGAGCGCGGCGATTGGGTCCCTCTGGGCAGTGCGGACGAGCAGAAGCCCGCGGCCGAGGGCACGGTCGAGGCGTGGGGACGCTCGCCAGACAACCCTGTGGGTGGCTGGTACGGGCTGAAGAAGGGGTTGCGAGGCAGGTTTGGCATGTATCTGCCGCCACTGCTCGAAGCGCTCGGGCTAGCAGAGGTCGAACACAACGCGCGCAACAACCGGATGAGGGCGCTCTAGGGGACCTGCGATGTGCCGCAACATCAAGCCGCCACAGCCACGGCGGGGCTTCTCGGCGAACTCGTCACGCACGCGCCACCGCGCAGCCGAGAGCAGATGGCTCAGAAGGCCCGGGAACGCGGGCAGAAGCGGTTTGGGTAGCGGGTTCGATGGGCTCCTATGTACGGCTTACGACCACTCGACTTCCATCTCCGTGCGCTCGCCCATCGCGGTCTGCAGGAGCTCCACGAGCGCGGGATCGGCGCCATTGGCCACGAACATGTCGATGGTGTCTCGGTTGAGCCAGTAGTTCTGGTCCTCGTCGGACTCCTCGACCAGCTGGTCGATCATGAACTGCCGCTGCTCTGGGCTGATAACGCCGATGTAGGCGCCGGTGTCTTTGTCTCGCAGGTTGATCATCTCTACTCCTCTGATGAGTGTTCGCTAGGCATACGGATAAGTATCGCACCATGCGAGCACCAGCGGTGCGAGGTCGCCGTGCAGGCCCGGCTCAGTACACCCAGGGAAGCAGCTTCTTCACGCGCGTCCGATACTGCGCGTACGCAGCGAAGCGCTCGCAGAGCCAGAGTTCTTCTCGGCGGGTCTTGAAGTCGAACAGCACGAACAGCGCGACTGCGTAGCCCAGTACCAGCCACGAGTGCTGGTACAGTGCCCACCCCAGCGCCCCCAGAATCAGGCCGCTGTAGATGGGGTGGCGAACCACGGTGTAGGGCCCGCGCTCGACGAAGCGCGCAGTGTCGGTGGGATGGGGCAGCGCCGTGAGGTTCTCGCTGCCCAGGGCGCTCAGGCCCCAGACGGCCAACGGGGCTCCGACCAGCATCAGCCCCAAGCCGACCCACGTGCTGGCTGCGGCGACCGCCTCAGGCCACGGCGGGGCGCCCGGCCACGTGCGCGGGCCAAGCGCGAGGAGCGCGAACAGCGCGAACTGCACGACGACGTACCACTCGCCGCGCTCGCCGTGCCACCAGGGGGCGTGCGGGGGGTGTGGGGCCGCGGAATCGGGCGGGCTGGGGCCGGGGCCGGCTGCCGGGCGGTCGTGCTCGTCCATCGATGCTCCCCTGGCCGTAGGACCGGTCGCTGCTGACTGGTATGGTAGCCGACGTGACTATCCCCACCCTCACCGTCGTCATACCTGCCCTGAACGAGGCCACGCGGCTGCCCGTTCTCCTTCGCATGCTCGCCGAGCAGACGCAGCGTCCGGACGTGGTCGTGGTGGCCGACGCGGGATCGACCGATGCGACGCGCGAGCTTGCCCAGGCCGCTGGCGCGCGCGTCGTCGACGGCGGAGCACCGGGCGCAGGGCGCAACGCGGGCGCCCGAGCAGCAGAAACCGACCTCATCCTGTTCCTCGATGCCGACGTCCAGCCACCGTTGAACTGGATCGAGCAGGCGGTTGCCGAGTTCGAAGAGCGCGGCCTCGATGTCGCCGGAGGGCTGATCGCGCCGGTCGAGCGAGACCCCGGCAACGTCTTCGCGTGTGAAGTCGTCAACCTGTACCTGCAGCTCATGCAGCACATTGCTCCCCATGCCCCAGGGTTCTGCATCATGATCCGGCGCGAGATCCACGAGCGTATCGGCGGGTTCGACGAGACTATCGTTCTGGCCGAGGACCACGAGTACGTTCAGCGAGCGGCCCAGATCGGCAAGTTCCGTGTCCTGCGCGGTGCTCCCATGCCCACCTCTATGCGACGCATCGAGAAGGAGGGGCTGATCCAGCTCGCCTTCAAGTACCTCTACTGCGAGCTGCACGTGGTCGCTGGCATACCCATCCGGGAGGTCCCGTTCGAGTACGAGTTCGCCGCGTTCGACGCCGAGAAGCACGAGTCGGTGCAGGTCGGGCTCGAGGCGTTTCGCGAGCGCTTGGGCGCCATCGGTGACCCGTTCGTGCAGCTGTCGGCGCAGGCAAGCGAGCGCCTGAGCCGCCTCGGCGCGACCGAGATCACGACCGAGGGTATCGAGCGGCTGCTCCGCGGGTTCGCCCCCGAAGAGATCGTGTCGCTGCACGACTACGTGTCGCGCCGAGCAGATCGTGCGCGGCGTATGCCGCCCATCGTGCTCCGGCGCATGCGTCGCCGCGGTGAGCGCGCGTGGAGCAAGCTCACCGCGGACGTGCGTCGCAGCTAGCGCACAGGGCTCAGTCGGCGCATTCGGGCACGATGCTCGTTCCTGCTTCCCCGGCGACTATGCGCTCGATATCCTCGAGATTGCCAATGGCCGCGCGCTTGCCGGTGGTCTTCACGAACCGGACAGCCGCTTCGATCTTGGGGCCCATGGACCCGGCGGCGAACTCGTAGTTCGCGAGTTCCGCCGGTGTCGTGCAGCGCAGCAGCTTCTGATGAGGCGTGCCCCAATCCGTGTAGACGCCTTCAGCATCCGTGGCCATGACGAACAGATCCGCGTCCAGCTCCTTGGCCAGCAACTCGCTTGCGAGGTCCTTGTCGATGACCGCCTCTGCGCCCACGAGAGTACGCGTGCCATCGGGTAGGTAGGCGGTGGGGATGCCACCGCCGCCGGCGCAGATTACGACAGCTCCCTTTTCGATGAGCCACTTGATCGGGGCCAGTTCGAAGATGCGTTTAGGCTCCGGCGATGCAACGACGCGTCGTGGCTTGGCGCCATCCATCTTGAAGATCCAGCCCTTCTGGGCAGCCAGACGCTCGGCCTCTTCGGGCTCGTAGAGGGGGCCCACGAACTTGGTGGGATTGGAGAACGCCGGGTCTGTCGGATCAATCTCGACCATAGTCAGAATCGTCGCGAGCGGCTTCTCAAAGGGGAGTAGGTTGCCCAGCTCCTGCTCGATCATGTAGCCGATCATGCCCTCGGTCTGGGCTCCCAGTACGTCCAGCGGATAGGCCTCGCCGTCACCGTATGCGGCCGCCTGCAGCGCCAAGAGCCCGACCTGCGGGCCGTTGCCGTGCGCGAGCACGAGGTTGTGCGTCTCCACCACGGGCGCGAGCGCCTTGGCGGCTACCCGGATGTTCTTGCGCTGCATCTCGGCGGTCATGGGTTCCGAGCGCTTGAGAAGAGCGTTTCCTCCCAGTGCGACGACGACGGTCTGCTTGGTCACGGTTGCTGCTTTCTGTGAGAGTTGACTGTCTCAATCTGTTTGACCTAACCGAGAAAAGCAATCACGATGCCGCGATTGCGGGCATACTACTTTCCAGACGTATCGAAACTCAGATTGGAGTTACCCCATGGTTCGAGCACAAGCACGCCACATCCTGGTTCCCAGTGAGGATACCGCCAACGAGATCAAGGCTCAGATCGCCGCGGGCGCGGACTTCGCCGAGATGGCGCGCCAGCATTCTACCTGCCCGTCAGGCAAGAGCGGTGGCGACTTGGGCGAGTTCTCGCCCGGGCAGATGGTCAAGGAGTTCAACGATGTCTGCTTCACCGATGAGGTCGGTGTGGTCCACGGCCCCGTGAAGACACAGTTCGGCTACCACCTGATCGAGGTCACCAAGCGCGACTGACGCGCCCAGCGCTACATCGACACGACCTATACTGTCCCCGTCGTCTCACGCCCAGAACTCACCAGTAGCCTCGTATCCAGGTCCACCGAGGCAGCTATGGCGAGCAGTACGTGACCGAGCACCCACCCGATATCTATCGGATTGCCGCTTGCGACCATTCGCCTTGGCCATTTGCCAAACACGGGAGCTGCGCCATCGCGCAGAAGAGGCCGCCGGTGTGACCGGCGGCCTCTTCTCGAAGCACTAGCTGTTCGTGAAATGAACCAGCTACGGCAGCGTGCCGCCGCGCTCGGGGCGCGAGAAGTTGTGGCACCAGGAGCAGTCGAACTTCCTGCTCGTGACGTGGCCGCTGTGGCCGGAGGCATAGCCCTTCCAGTTCCTGCTCCCATGGCATTGGGTGCAGATAGTGGCGAGCGGCGCCTTCATGGCGTAACCCATGGTCTTGAGCGCCATCTTGGTACCCGCCCCGCCGGTGCTCGCCTCGTGGCAGCTGGCACACACGAGGGTTCCGCCTGTCGACTGAGCGTCCGGAATCGTGTGGTTCAGCAGCTGATACGTGTCGGTCTTGACCGTCGTGTAGGGGTCAGTCGTTGCGAAGCCCATGTTGAACATGCCCTTGGTGACCGCAGCTGCGTAGCCGCCCGAGACGTTCAGATACTCGTTGGTATCAAGAGCCACTAGGATGCTGCCCGTGGTGCGCATGGGCTGGTAGGCGACCTTGTACTTGAACGGGTAGATCTTGTTTGTCGTGTCGCCGGTCACGCCACCCTGGAGCTTCTCCATCTCGTAGGCGCCGGTGGTCGCGTTCAGAGTGGCGGCATCGCCCTTGAGGTAGTTGAAGGTCTTGCGGTTCCACCACTTGTACGTCGGCGTCAGGTTGGAGCCCTTGACCTCTTCGGGCTTCCAGCCGGTGCCGTTGACTACCGAGGTGCGCCAGTCGCGGCTGACCTCGGTGGCGACTTTGCCGTAGACCGGGATGTGGCAGGTCTGGCAGGCGACATGCGCGATGTGGCTGTTGATCGCCGTAGTCGCGTGACCGCCGTTCACACGTGTCGGGTGGCACAAGGTGGTCGCACACTTGACCTCGGAGGCCGCGTCGGTCGACTCGAGGTCCGAGCCCTTACCGGTGACCTTGTGGTTCACGAACGCGTGGCAGGCCTGGCACTTGAGGTTGCCACGGCTCGTTGCCATATGGACGTCGAAGTTGCCGTCAGAGGTCGTGCCCTGCACTGCCGAGATGTCCCCGCGCTTCACGGCGTCGCCGCCGCCTGCGTACGCATGGCACTTCAGGCAGTTGGCGCGCGTCGGCTTGGCTATGTTGCGCACGTAGCCATCAAGCGTTGCCTGTGCGGTGCCTGCTGGCGGACCCATGGTGCCGTCGGTCAGGCGTACGCGTGCGAGCTGGTAGGCCTCGTTGTGGCAGACCAGGCAGTCGATGTTGTCGAGCTGTGTGGTGGTGGGACTACCCGTAACCACCGGCAGGGCGCCGCGACCGGTGTGGCACTTGCCGCACGTGGTCCAGTTGCCCAGGATGTTGATGCAGTACGCGTTCATCGCATTGGTCATCTTGCCCTGCTGCGTGCCGGGCTTGTTGGTGTTGTCAGGAGCAGCGGACTGCCACTGATAGTGCAGTGCACCGTACATTGCCGAGAACTGCGATGCGTGACAGCCACGGCAGTTGCTCGGGTAGCCACTCCACAGCAACGCCGAGTGCGTAGTGCCGCCGCCTCCACCGGTCGCGACTGCGAACGCGCCGGCGCCAGTGCCGGTGCCACGCTTCGTGTCCGTGATCACTGCACTGATCGTCCAGTTGCCGGCGGGCGCGTTGCTCGCCGTGGTGTAGTTGTACTTGAAGTTGCCAGAGCCGGCGTTGGTCATGGTCGCGCCGTTGACAACGGTCGTACCACTCGGGTTCTTGATAGTGATTGTCGCGGACTTGACGGTGGTTACCGGGGCACCGCCGCTGATGTACTTGGCGAGTGCGTTGACTGCAACTACTTCACCGGGTGCATAGGACGCTTTGTCGGTCGTGGTGGTTACGTTGATGGTGACTGCCGCGAATGCGACCCCGGCACTGGCCAGCAACATGCCTATGACCAGTAGCGGTAACAGTCTGTATGCCTTCTTCACGTGCGTTCCTCCCAGAATGATTTGTCGGTACTGTCTCGTACGCGAACAACACACGGACTCCCCAGTTCCACCACTCCCTCCCCAACAATCGAGATTCAACGCTTCCGCAGCTGCCGGTAAGGAACGGACCGTGACGGTCTCACCAGCATTCGTGCAGGTAGAGCATTTGTCTTAAGGGCGTTCAACTCCACGTTAAGGTTGACCACGCCGTGTCTTCACCGTGTATTAAGGAATATTCAAGGCGTTAATGTTCCATCGCAATACCCGGAGGGTATTTCCGGTTCCGCAATCGGTAAACGGTGCACTAAGTAGGGCGGACGGGCACGACGCACGCCGGCCTGAGCTGCGGCATGCAAAGGCGTCTGTTCGGGAACACACAGTTGTGGATAGGTCTGATGCGGCTAGGGGAGTACGCGATGCCCGAGATCTTTGGTTCCGATGCATTCTCACCCAAGCAGATAGCACGCAAGATCGAGTCGGTGGGTGTTGCCAAGGCGCACCTGCCGCTCATTCCTATGCTGACGCTGGGCATGCTCGCCGGGGTGTTCATCGGCATCGGTGCCCTCTACTTCGTGATTGTCAGATCCGACGCTTCGCTTTCGTTTGCGGTGAGCGCGGTGATGGGCGGCGTGGCGTTCTCACTGGGGCTGCTGCTGGTCATCGTCGCGGGCGCGGAGCTCTTTACCGGCAACAATCTGCTTGTCATGGCGTGGGCCGACCGGCAGATAACGACAGAGGATCTTGCGATCAACTGGGCCGTCGTCCTCGTGGGCAACGCCATTGGTGCGGTCAGCCTCGCCGTACTGGTCTACCTCTCGGGCCAGACGGCTCTGAACGACGGCGCGGTGGGCGATACCTATCTGCGCATTGCGGCGGCCAAGTGCGCGCTGCCTTTTGGGATCGCTTTCATCAAGGGCATCCTGTGCAACGTGCTGGTCTGCCTTGCGGTTTGGATGGCGACCGCAGGGCGCTCACTGGTCGACAAAGCGATCGCCATCGTGTTTCCCATCTCGGCGTTTGTCGCAGCCGGCTTCGAGCACAGCGTCGCGAACATGTATTTCTTCCCGGTGGCACTACTCGTCCAGGCGTTTCGCGACACGCCCGGCCCCGACGTGGTGACCTGGTCCGGCATAGCGACGAACCTCACGGCGGTCATCTTGGGCAACATCGTGGGCGGCGGTGTGTTGGTGGGGCTCGTGTACTACTTCGTCTACAAACGAGCGACGCCCTCGAGCAGCAAGGGCTAGAGTGCGCATGGCGTCCACGCCCAAGCCCGACCCCGAGGCCCAGAACTGGCGGCTCTGTCATGAGTGCGGCGGCCTGTGCTGCCGTCTGTACCTCGCGGCCGATGAGAACGGCGACTACAGTGGCGACGAGTGGCTACCGGATTACATTGAGGAGTGGCTCGGCAAGTTCGAGGCAAGCGGAGCGCTCGTGCGTTCGGGTGATGCTCTCCTCGTCGGCGCTCACGGGATCGAGCCGTATCACGACCCTCGGCTGAGCCATCCGCCCACTGCCGCGGGGGCGGCGTATCGCGCGACGCTGCCCCCGTGGGTCGACGTGACCAAGTGCCAGTTCTGTCACCCGGATGCAGGCTGCCAGCTACCGCACGAGTTCCGCGCACCGATCTGTCACGAGTACCGCTGCGAGCTGTGGGACGCCAAGTAGGCCATCTGAGCTCAGCGGGGGCTTCTCGGCAGCAGCGCTTCTGCGACCTCGTGCCCGCCTAGGCGTCAGCGGGGGAGACGGTGATGTCCACCCCGGCTTGGTTCCCCGCCTCTTCGAGCGTCTCCATCCAGTGGGAGTCGGCGAGGTCTGAGGGCACGGCCACCCGTGCGCTCATCATGAACAGCGGTGTGCCGGTGATCGACGAGTTCACGGTTCCGGTCTCCATCGACTCGATGTTGATGCCGGCGCTCGAGAGCCCGCGCGCGATCTCGTGCACGATGCCCTCGTGGTCGGCCCCCGTGACATCGATGCGGTACTCGGCGGCAGGCGCTGGCTTTACCCCCGCGGGCACGCTTCCGCCCGAAGCGCAGACGCGATACCCCTCGGCCACGAGCGGCTGGAACGCGCCTTCGAGGTCGATGCTCTCGGCGGGTACTGAGACCGCCATCAGGATGGCGAACTCCCCGCCCAGTCGGGCCATGCGGCTCGTCTCGACGTTGCAGTTCAGGCCCACAAGTATCTCCGAGACCTCCTCGACGATTCCCACCCGGTCGGGGCCGGTGAGGGTGAACACGACCGTGGTGCGCATGGGGAGGTTCCTTCCTCGACGGTGGACTGACAGTGCGCTTCTAGGCGTCCGCAGTTGGGTATTTGCCCAAAAGAGAAGGCGGCGGCACTGTACAGCGTACGCCCAAAGTACCGATTAGGGAGCAGCACATGACCGGGAACACGGCTCCACTGGCGGCATGGCTCGACGAGATCAAGACCGGACCCGATGCGCATCGTATCGGCATGTACCTGATGCACAACGGGGTCGTACGCGGCCATTCGCGTGCAGGTGAGACGGTCGTTGGCATGGAACTGGGCTACGACGCTCGCGGTCTTGCCCAGGCCCTGGAGCACGTCGAGGGGATGGACGGCATCTTTGCCGCCCGTGCGTGGATCAACTCGGGCACACTCGCCGTGGGCGACGACATCATGTATGCGCTCGTGGCGGGTGACTACCGCGAGCACGTGTTCGCAGGAATCCAGGAACTCGTGCGCATCATCAAGTCGCAGGTCGTCACGGAGAGCGAGGCACAGTAAGGCACCGGACGTGTCCTACCGTGCTTCGCGGACCGCGTTGGAGCGAGCCCCGTTACAGGTCGCCCAGCAGCTTGACGACGTCCACTTCGCACGGTGCCGTGATGACGATCATCACCGTGGGTGCGTCCACCGAGGTCGCGTACACCTGTGACACGTTGACACCGTTATCTGCCAAGCGGCGCGCGATGACGGCGAGTTCGCCGGGTAGGTTGGGCACCTCCGCTGTCACGACGGACATGAGATCGGCCTCGCCTTCCAGCTTCTCCAGCGCTGCGAAGGCGAGCTTGTTGTTGCTGGTGACCATCAGGAATTCGCCCTTGTCGGCCTTGTCGTAGGCGCCAATGGCGAGGATGTTCACGCCTGCATCGCGTAGTGCCTCGGTCACGTCCGCCAGCAGCCCTACCCGCGTAGGTGCCTTGAACAGAATCTCGTTTCTAATCTCGACGCGTGCCATGATGTGGACCTCCTGTGGTCGACTACTTCGCCGCTTGCTCCTCGTTGCTGAGCGCGATGCCAAGCTGTTTGTTCGCTTCGGCCATCGAACTCATCGACTCCTCAAAATTGTGGAAACCCATTGAGTTCTCGGACACCGCAAGGTTCTCCCAGATGACGTGGGCACGTTGGTGGGCCTCCAAGGCTGTCTTGTAGGCTGCGCTCCCGTCCCTCTTCTGGGCCTTCAGGTCACCGATTCTCGTGACCGACTGGGACAGCAGCTTCTCCACTTCAGCCTGTGCCGCGAAGAAGGTCCGTTGCTGCTCAATCGCCCTGGCGGTGCGGTCTTCGTGGCACCGCGCGCAGGGATTCGCCGAGACGTTCGCATCGAGCCCGGTCTTCGCCGCAAACGCTCCCCACAGCTTGGCGTCGCTGTACTTGTACGGGCTCGTGAGCCAGTGGCTCCTGAACGTGCGTCCGCCGCGCGTCACTTCGGGCATGTGGCAGCTGCTACAGGTGGCTCCCGCGTTGTAGTGGACGCTGCTCCAGTAGAGCTCGGTCTCGGGGTGTTGGCTCTTGATGAGTGGTTCGCCCATGATCGCGTTCTTGTAGTCCTGCGTGTAGCCGAACTGCTTGGTGTACAGCTCGTGCAGGTCTTTGGCCTTCGCCCAGCCGAACGCGTCACGGTCGATCTTGTCGATGCCGGATTTGCCGCACACGTACTCGACGTGGCACTGCGCGCACGCGAGTATCTGCTGGTCCTTGGCTGAAGCCTCGTCGGTATTCTTGGCAGAGCCCGCTTGGTACGGGTTCACGCCACCGGAGCCCTTGATCCCTCCCGTTCCCTCAATGGACTGCAGCATTGCCTGGCGCAGATAGCGCAGCTTGGTGGTGTGCGGGTCGTGGCAGTGGTTGCAGCCGGCGCCGTAGGGGCGGGTCTCCTTGATCGCAGCGATCGTCGAAGCCCACAGCATGTTGGCCGATAGCGTCGCATCGTCACTGGGCTTGGGCGCCGATGAGAACACGGTGCCGCTGGGCAGCGTCGCTCTGGCGTCGACGTGGCGCGTGATCTTGTCAGTCTTGTATGTGATGACCGTGCCCTTGGGCACCATGACCTTCTTGGGCGGTACGCCCTCGGTGGCAGTGTGGGTCAGCGTGATCTCGGTGTCCGAGGCAACCGTGAGTGGCTTGCCGTTCTTCCACGCCCAGCTGAGCTTGCTCGACTTGCACTGCACGCAGACCTCGAACTTGCCCCGCAAGATGTCGTAGTGGTCGTCGAGCATGTAGGCGTGAGCGCCCTCTTCGTTGTACTCGCGCGTGAACGCGTGGCCTGCAAGAATCGTCTTGTACTCCGGGAACGTGTCGGCCTTGGGCTGCGCTGGCTCACGGATCGAACCGCCAAACGGTCCCGCTTGCGCGTTGTCGTCGTAGAGGTAGGTCAGAGCCTCGTCCTCATGGCACTCTGCGCACCCATTGATCGTCCAGTCGATGGTGGCGAGCGCCTTCTTGGGGTCCTTCGCGTGCTCGGTACCGGTGCCCCTGTGGCAGCTGTCGCATGCCGCGTCCTTGTGTACGCCGACCGCCAGAGCTTCGACCTGGTCTGAATGACAGTCCGGGGCACCGCAGGAGCCCTCGTTGGCGGCCACGACCGGCGCGCGGTAATCGACACCTTCGAAGCTACATCCCAGGAGCAGCCCGAAGGCGGCGACACACAGAGCCGACACAACGCCCAGCCGTGCTGGTACTCTCATGGCAACACCCCCATCGTCTTAGTGCATCCGCTATCCCTATACCCCCCGGCTGCCGAAAGGTGCTTCCGTGACCGACGCCTCCACCACGTTCCAAGACCAGCTCGCCGCCGTCGTCGACTCCGTGCGTCCCACCAACCCCGCTGCCGAGAAGACCGCGTGGGACCGCCTCGACCAGCTCACGAAGCCGCCCCGCTCGCTGGGCCGACTCGAGGAGATCGCGGCGCGGGTCGCGCGCATCCAAAACACCGATCACCCCACGGTCGCGCGCAAGGCGATCCTGCTCATGGCCGGCGATCACGGCGTCGTGGCCGAGGGCGTCTCGCCATTCCCGCAAGAGGTCACGTGGCAGATGGTCGCGAACTTCTCGACAGGGGGGGCGGCGATCAACCAGCTGGCCGCAAGCGTGGGCGCCGAGGTCCGCGTCTACGACGTGGGTGTCGCGCGCGATGTCGAGCTGCCGGGCGTCGAGGTGCGCAAAGTAGCCTACGGCACGGCGAACATGGCGCTTGGTCCCGCGATGACGCGCGAGGACTGCGCACGTGCAGTGCTCGTGGGCGTCGAGGCCGCGCGTGAGGCCGCGCAGGAGGGCGTGATGCTGCTGGGCACGGGCGAGATGGGCATCGGCAATTCGACGGCCGCCGCCGCGCTCGCGGCCGTGTTCACCGGAGCTGACCCGGAGGCGGTCGTGGGCCGCGGTACCGGGCTCGACGACGCCGGAGTGGCGCACAAAGCCGACGTCATCCGCAACGCCTTTGTCGCCAACCACATCACCGAGCTCGACACGCTGGGCGTGCTCTCGGCGGTGGGTGGGCTCGAGATCGCGGCGCTCGCCGGCGTGGTGATCGGAGCCGCCGAGGAAGGCGTGTGCGTCGTCTCGGACGGCTTCATCTCGGGCGCCGCGACGCTGGCTGCGGTCGCACTGTGCCCCAACGCACGCGACTACGTCTTTCCCTCGCACCTTTCGGTTGAGCCGGGGCACCGGGTCGTGCTCGACGCGCTGGGCTTCGAGCCGGTACTCGAGCTCGACATGCGGCTGGGCGAGGGCACGGGTGCGGCGCTCGCGATGGGGATCATCGATGCGGCGTGCCGCATGATCTCGGGGATGGCGACGTTTGACGAGGCGGGCGTGTCAGGGGCGGAGTAGCAGAGCCAACCCGCTCGGCGGACTCGGGGATGCACGTCCCATCGCGGCCCTTTTGCCCGCTACAATATATTCAGCGCGCCGCTCGGACGTGCGCTAGGGAAGGGGTCGCGTGGGTGACGAGTCCAAAGAGCGCGAAGTAGCCCGGCGTTATGGGTTCGCGCGTCCCAAGCCGCTCATCCCTTTCGAACCACTCGACTCTTCGGCTCAAGCCACGGTCTCTGAGCGCTTGGGGCTCAGGTCCGGCAGCCGTGTCGCCCTGATCGGCGTCACTGATCCGGGCGTCGCGGGCCTCAAGGGAGGCAGCTCGCTGCAGGTCTCGTCCATGATTCCACTCGAGCCGGTCGACGTCATCATCTACCAGGCCGAAAGCCCGTTCGCCCTGCGCCGGGTCTCGGAACTCACCAAGCTCGTCAAACCACGGGGCGTGCTGTGGGTCCTGTGGCCCAACAAGGGGCGCCACCTCACCAAGGACCACGTGGAGCGCGCCTGCTTTGCTACGGGCATGACCTGCACCTGGACGACCGGAGTCACCGGGCGCCTTGCCGGCATGAAGTTCATTCACCGCTTCGCCGATGGCCGATAACCCCGGCGCACGCGAGCCAGACCTCGGCGAAGGGCCCAGCTTCGTGATCGGAGAGGCCTTAGTCGAGCCAGTGGACCTCGCCGCTAGCAAGCTTGTAGGCGCCACCCACCACGTGGGCGATCGAGCGCTCGGGAGCGATGTCGTCGAGGAACTCGCGCAGCTCGGCCACGGTGTCGCGCACGTGCTCGTCGACCGCCGCAGCCAGCAGCGCGTCATCGGCGTCGGCAGGGGCGCATGACGCGTCGATCTCGTCGATGCGGATGTGTCGGGTGATGGGGTCCATCCATGGGGGCGAATCGCCGGCCAGTGCCGCAGCGACCGCGCCGCAGTCCTCATGGCCCAGTACCACGACTGTGCAGACGTTGAGCTTCTCGACGGCGAATCGGATCGACGCGAGGCTGGCAGACGCCAACACGTGGCCGGCGGTGCGCACGACGAACAGCTCGCCAGGGCCCGCGTCGAAGACGGCCTCCACGGGCACCCGCGAATCCGAGCACCCTACGATGGCGGCCCACGGCTGCTGCCCCATCAGCGAGCCGGCGCGCTTCTCGGCGCTGAAGTGGTTGGTGCTGTGGCCCTCGACGAAGCGCAGGTTACCTTCGCGCAGCACGCGCAGTGCGGTCTGGGAGTCGTAGGGCATCGGCGATCCTCTCGGCTCGTGTTGGGTGATTGTACCGTGTGGGACTGCGAATGGTACCGCGGTGTACTACCCAGGGAGTATGGGGGTACGCGACTGCAGGCCCATGCGCGCGCTGGCGTTGGAGGCTACTATCGGACCATGACCGATACCGCCACATCCACCACCCGCCCGCCGCTGCTCGCCCGCATCGCGCGCTTTCACGATGCGTTGATCGCAGTTGGGCTCACCGCCGCAGGATGGGCGCAGATCGCCGCATTCGCGAGCTTCGTGGCGCGCAGACCGCCTCGGCTACCAGGCGACATTCCTGATCCCGCACTCCTGCTCGGCGGGGCCATCCGTGTTGCGTCTCCTTCGCCGTGGATGTATGTGCTCACTGCTGTGGCGTTTCTGCCACTTGCGTTCCGTCGGCGCTTCCCGCTGTGGGTGCTCGGCCTGTCCACGGTGGTGGCCGGCGTCTATGACCTCATGTTCCACGCGCCCGGCATCATCTCGATCGCACCACTGATCGCGCTCTATACCGTGGGCACCCTGCGCCCCCGGCGCGTGGTGTGGGTCGCCGCCGCAGCCGCGTTCGCGTTCACCGCTGGCCTCACGGGAGATCAGTTCTCGGCCAGCCGGCTTATCGGCGAGCTCGTGCGCGTGGGCGCCACCTTCGCCGTCGCTGCATCCCTGGGCGATGCGACCCGCAACCGGCGCGCCTACGTCGCCGAGGTCGAGCAGCGCGCCGCCCAGGCCGAACAGACCCGCGAGCAGGAAGCCGCACGCCGCGTCGAGGAAGAGCGTCTGCGCATAGCCCGCGAACTTCACGACGTCACCGCCCACTCGCTCTCGATCATCGCCGTACAAGCCGGAGCTGCCGAGAAGGTAGTCGAGCGCGACCCCGCGTCTGCGCGGCGCGCGCTCGAAGCGATCAGGCTCACCTCGAAAGGCGCACTCGACGAGCTTCGCGCGATGCTAGGCGTGCTTCGCGGTGACGAGGATGCGGCTCCGCTCAGTCCGGCCGGACGACTCGAAGGCCTTCCGCAGCTCGTCGCCAGCGTGGAAGATGCAGGGGTGAGCGTCGCGCTCGAGGTCTCGGGCGAGATCGCCGATCTGCCCGCCTACGCGGATGTGTCCGCCTTCCGCATCGTGCAAGAGGCCCTCACCAACGTGGTTCGCCATGCCTCGGCAACCAGGGCGACGGTGCGGCTTCGCCGTGAGGCCGACGCCGTGCTTGTGCAGGTCACCGACGACGGGCGCGCACTCACGGCGCCACTGGTCGAGGGTCACGGCATCGCTGGAATGCGTGAGCGTGCGGCGGCGCTGGGGGGCACGTTCGAGGCAGGCCCCATTCCCGGCGGCGGCTTCAGGGTGTCGGCGGGGCTCCCGCTCAACGGAAGGAGCGCGACGCGGTGATGATGGCACAGCCTCGCGAAACTCCGGCCCCGCTGCGAGTACTCGTCGCAGACGACCAGGCTCTCGTGCGCAGCGGCTTCCACATGCTCGTGGACACTGCCGAGGATCTCATTGTCGTGGGAGAGGCTGCAGACGGGAACGAGGCGCTCGAACTCGCCCGGGAGCTCACCCCGGACGTGGTGCTCATGGATATCCGTATGCCCGGCATGGACGGCATCGAGGCCACTCGGCAGATCGTCAGCGACCCCGCGACGGCCGGCGTGCGCGTGCTCGTGCTCACCACGTTCGACCTCGACGAGTACGTGTTCGAGGCGCTCAGAGCCGGCGCATCCGGCTTCCTGCTCAAAGACACCGACCCCGACGACCTGCTCGACGCGGTGCGCGTGGTCGCTTCCGGCGAATCGCTGCTCGCGCCATCGGTGACCCGCCGGCTCATCGCCGAGTTCGTGCGCCGCCCCCAGGCTCCCTCGGCAGACCCCGCCATCCTCTCCGAGCTCACCGAGCGCGAGCGCGAGGTGCTTGGGCTGGTGGGTCGCGGCCTGTCCAACGCAGAGATCGCGGCCGAGCTCTTCATCAGCCCGGCGACGGCCAAGACCCATGTGAGCCGCGTCATGATGAAGCTGGGCGCGCGCGACCGCGCGCAGCTTGTGGTGACCGCCTACGAGACTGGGCTGGTCTCGCCCGGCTCGCACAAGGACGCCTGAGTCACCCCTGCTGCGTACACCCTGAGGCGTACGCAGCACCCGCCAAGACGCTCCCCTCGGCCGACGCGGCCCCTGGGTCCCGAGCGTACGGTCTTCTCGGAAGATGAACACCACCGAGGAGGAACCCCATGAACTCATCCGCCCCACACCTGCCGAGAAGGGCACCGCGATGAACGCGTCAGTCGCACCTCTGGCGCAGCAGCGCAAGCAACGGGCGCGGATCGCGGTGGGCATCGTGGTACTGCTCGTCATCGCCGCGATCGCTGCGGTGATCCCCGTGATCCTCAAGTCGACCAAGAGCACCACGGCTGCCCCCACCACGGTGACCGCCGAGACACGCACCATCACCCAGGTCGTCTCCGGTTCCGGCAACACCGTCGCGGCGGACTCGGTCACGGTCAACCCCGAGGTCAGCGGCACCATCACCAAGCTGTACGTGAGTCTGGGCGACCAGGTCCTCGAGAGCGACAAGCTCTATAAGGTCTCGAGCGACGACGCCGACAGCGCGCTGCTGCAGGCGAAGACGCAGCTGCTGCAGGCTAAGCAGTCGAAGATGCAGGCGAACTCACAGCTCGGTCAGGCTAAGTCGCAGCTCTACAGTGCCAAGACCCAGCAGATTCAGGCGCAGCAGACACTCGACCGCATGCGGAGCAAGCCTGCAACGTCCACCGAAGCCAAAGACGCGATCGTGGTTGCCAAGCGCCAGCTGTCCAGTGCCAAGAAGGGCGTGGCGACCGCCTCGGACGGCGTTGACTCGGCGGAGGTGGGCGTCAAGGTCGCCAACGCGAACTACTCGGCTGCGCTACGCACCTACAATGACGCGTCTGACGACGTGGACAAGACCGTGGTCACTGCGCCTATGGATGGCACCATCACCTCGTTGCCGGTCTCCAAGGGCCACTACGTGAGCGCGGGGACCTCCAGCGGCAGCTCGAGCGGATTGAGCTCGTCCGGCGGCGGCACGACGGCCGGTGCAACGACTGCGATTTCCAGCTCCTCCTCGGGCTCCTCGGGAAGTTCGATAGTGATCGCGGATCTCACCAACCTCGCAGTAACGGCGAGTGTGAGCGAGGTTGATGTGCCCGACCTGTCTGTGGGGATGGAGGCAACCGTCACCATCGACGCGCTGTCCGGCCAGGCCTTCGCCGGCACGGTCAAGTCGATCTCTCCCAACGGGACGAGCTCCTCGGGCGTCGTCAACTACGAGGTGGAGATAGCGCTCAAGACGGGCGATGAGCGACTCCGCCCGGACATGACTGCGACCACCGACATCGTCACGCTCACCGCCCAAGATGCCGTGGCCATTCCCAACTCGGCGATCAAGTCCAACGGCACCACCAAGTACGTGCAGGTCTTGCGCGGTGCGACCGGCAGCGTGAAACGCACCGTCAAGGTGGGCGTGAGCGACGACACCTACACCGAGATAGCGGGCGGCCTCAAAGCGGGCGAGAAGGTGCTGACCGCCAGTGCGACGAGCACCTCAAGTTCCACCGACAGTGGGTTCCGAGGCCCCGGCTCAATCATGGGTGGCCCGCCTGGCGGCGGACGGAGCGAGGACTGATGACCTCCGTCATCGAGGTTCACGACATGGTCAAGACCTACGTGAACGGGGACACCTACACACCGGCGCTGCGCGGGGTCTCACTCGACGTGGCCGAAGGCGAGTTCCTCGCGATCATGGGCCCGTCCGGATCGGGCAAGTCCACGCTCATGAACCTGATGGGGCTTCTCGATACGCCTACCGCCGGCACCTACCACATCCGCGGTGCGGACGTCTCCAAGCTCGAGGAGATCGAGCTGGCCGAGGTGCGCGCTCGCGAGATCGGGTTCGTCTTCCAGTCGTTCAACCTGCTGCCCAGGGCGAGTGCCATGCGCAACGTCGTGCTGCCGCTCATCTACACGCGGGTGCCGGTCCACGAGCGTCAGGAGCGGGTGGAGGCCGCGCTGCGCGCTGCCGACCTCGAGGAATCGCTGTGGGGCAAGGCTCCAAACCAGATGTCCGGTGGCCAGATGCAGCGCGTCGCAATCGCTCGCTCGCTGGTCAACAACCCCGCGCTTATCCTGGCCGATGAGCCGACCGGCAACCTGGACACCAAGACGGGTGCGTTCATCCTTAGGACCTTCGAACGCCTGCGCGACGAAGGCCGCACCATAGTGCTCATCACCCACGAGCCCGAGGTGGCGGAGCACGCAGACCGGACCATCCACATCCGAGACGGGCTGGTCACTGATGCCGCAAGCGCCTACGCGAGCGACGAGCAGCTTGCTGCGGCAGCCGCGCAAGCCCTGGTGCAGCCCGAAGGCGGCGACCCCTCATGATGTTTCGAGACCTCATCGCCGAGACGTTCCTGTCGCTCACCACGCACAAGGCCCGCTCGTTTCTCACCGTGCTAGGCATAGTGATTGGGATCTCCTCGGTCATCGTCATGGTGTCGATCGGCCAGGGCACGAAGACGTCGATCGAGTCCTCGATCCAGTCGATCGGCTCGAACCTGCTCATGGTCTCACCCGGCGGCGAGTCGAGCCGGCGGATCGGTGGCGGCGGCATGGGGGCCAACACCGAATCGCTGACCACCGAGGATGCGGCAGCACTGCGCGATGTCCGCGATGTGGCTGCAGTTGCGCCGGTCATCTCGGGGCAATACCAGGTTTCCGCAGACGCCAGCAATACCAATGTTGCCGTCACCGGCACGAGCGCCGACTACACGACGGTGCGCAACATCGAGACGAAGACAGGCGCGTGGTTCACGTCCGAGCAGGACTCGGCCGGCGCGCGCGTCGCGATTCTGGGTCCCACCACCGCCGAAACGCTGTTCGGTACGCAGGCAGACGCGATGGGCAGACGGATGCGCATCTCGGGGCAGCCGTTCACCGTTATCGGGATCACGACCTCGAAGGGCGGTTCGGGTTTCACGAACGCCGATGAAGCCGCCTATATCCCGCTGCAGGCGATGCGCCGCAACCTCGCGGGGCTGTCCGCCGGCATCTCGACGATCTATGTGACCGCCTCCACACAAGAGGCGATGACGCAGGTCGAGACCGACGTCACCGATCTGCTTCTCAGCCGCCACCGCATCAGTGACACGGCGGACGCCGACTTCCAGGTGCAGTCGCAGCAGGACCTCGCCGACACCGTCTCAACGATTACCAACATGCTCACGCTGCTCTTGGGCTCGATCGCCGGCATCTCGCTTCTGGTTGGCGGCATCGGGATCATGAACATGATGCTCACCTCGGTCACAGAGCGGATTCGCGAGATCGGCCTTCGCAAAGCCGTCGGTGCCACCGCGGGCGACGTGACCTTGCAGTTCCTCTTCGAGGCAGTCGCGCTCACGCTCATCGGCGGTGTGGTGGGCATCGCTCTTGGCTGGGGGGTCTCCTCGGCGATCAGCGCGTTCTCTTCGCTCACGACCACCGTCTCACCCATCTCGGTCGTTCTCGCAGCGGGTGTCTCCACCGTCATCGGCGTGGTGTTCGGCTTCTATCCCGCACGCCGCGCCGCCAAGCTCGACCCGATCGAATCGCTCAGGTACCAGTAGCCGTTCGGCGAAGCGCCCGCCCCCACAGCGGGCGCGGAGAAGGGAGCCAAAGATGGATCCAAGTGGACGCGTGGGGTTCCAAGCTCCCCCCGGGGTCAGCGAGTAGGGCGCACTCCCACAAGCCAGGCGGTCGCTGGTCGCTGTGCAAGCAGCCCGGCGACCGCAAAGCTTATCCAGGTCACGAGCGCCCACACCACCAGCGCGAACCACGGTTGGGTGAGCCAGATCTTCTCGGCATGCAGCGCAGTCACCACGCCGTCGATTGCCAAGAGGAACAGCGGGTGGACGAAGTAGACGCCGAAGGCCAGCGAGCCCGCCCGAGTGATTTGAGCCGCCCAGCGATCGTAGCGCGGCTCGAGCGCAACCGCCTTGAGCACGATGCCCAGCACGAGCATCGCCGTGCCCGCCGCGATAATCGCATTGCGAGGCAACCGCCCCATCGCCGAGAAGACCTCGAGGCTCACGCCCAGGTTGATTGCGAGCCCAGCAGCCAGCAGGAGCCACCATGTGCGTCGGAACCAGCCCGGGAGCACAGCGAGTCGAAGGGCGAACCACGCGCCCAGCGCCATGTGCGGCAGATGGATCACCAGGTGCGTTGCGTACTGCCACGCCAGCTGCCCGCCCACATCGAGTGCGAGCGCGACGATCGCTGCGCCGGCGAACAGCCGCAACGCGTAAGCCCCCAGCACCAGCAGTTCCGGGCTGCGGTGCGCGATCCGCGATGCGACCGGCGTGAGCAGGTAGAACGTGAGCAGCATGGGCACGAAGTACAGGTGGTACCAGACATGGCCCGTGAGCACGAGGCTCGGTAGCTGACGTGCCGCCGCGCTAAGGTCGCTCGCCTGCGCGACGAAGATGGCCGAGTACACAGCCGCCCATGCCAGGTAAGGCACCGCAATCACCGAGAACCTCCGACGCAGGAACTCCCGGTATGCGCCCGGCCCGCCCCTCCACGGCCGCGCCCAGACCAGCGCTCCCGAGATGAACACGAACAGCGGCACCGCGTAGTGCAGCAGGTCGTCAAAGACGCGTACCGCTGCATCTGCGGGCAGGGCAATCCGATAGGGCATGAGAGTGTGAATC
>JBBREQ010000026.1:0-27324 GCA_038202795.1 Coriobacteriia bacterium
ATGCGGAGCCCTTCGACAAGGCGTTCATCGAGCAGATGATCCCGCATCACCAGACGGCGATCATGATGTCGCAGATGGACGGTGGTGCTACGAGCAGGCCGGAGATGCGCGAACTCACACAGTCGATCATCGTGTCGCAAAGCAGGGAAATCCAACAGATGCAGGACTGGTATCAGGAGTGGTACGGGCGCTGAGGTGCCCGTACCACTGGGACCTGTCGGCCAGGCTCCTGACGAAGTACTACTCGACCGCCTTGTCGATTGCTGGTTGCATGCCCGGAGTCACCTCTGCCGGAATCGGCGGCAGTTCAGCTCCACCACGCTCACCATTGCGCTCGATGTCCTCCAACAATAGCTTCATCTGCGCGATCTCTCGCACTTGGGACTCAATGATCCCGTCCGCCAACTTCCGGACACGCGGGTCGCTGATGCTCGCCTTTCGGGCGTTGTTGATCGCAATCGAGTGGTGCGGGATCATCGACCGCATGAAGGATGTATCGTTGATGAGCAGCTGGCTTCTGTTCACAAACAACAGAGCTACGCCGACAAGAGCGGCCATGACGAGAATAGCTACCTTGAGCCGCTGTCCCTCTAGCATCGACCACATGAAACCGAGCATGACAACCGTCATGACGCACGCCATCACAAGTGTAGAGACGAGCCGGCTCATGCTGAACGTCGCGTGATCCAGCGAGTAGATCAGCTGGTACATCAGAAAGAACATGATTACGCTCGATGTCCCGATCGCGGCCGCAAACCGGCCCCAACTCATCATCATCATCTTCTTGTGCGGTTTGTCCTGATTCACGGCTCCTCCTCGTATCTGTGGGCACACGGAACACAGAAGATACCCGTTTCGCTGAAGGCTCAATAATGACCACCCTGTGACGATTGAGGGACTGAATCGGGCACGAGGCCTCAAGCTTTCGTCAGCCGCTTGGGCGAACTGCGTCGAGCGAGCGCGCGTGGGTGCGAGAGAGCCGGGCACGAACGGGTAGACTCCCCACAAACCGAAGACGTCCCCGGGGCGAACACCGCGGGCCGTCCAAACGCATCGGAGGAACCAATGCGCAAGAACTGGAAGGGCGCGGCTGCGGTGTTCGCTGCGCTCGCATCTCTCACGCTTCTGGTGGCATGCACCAGCGGCACTTCGTCGAACCCTAGCCCGGCATCCGCACCAGCCGCCACCGAGAAAGGCCCGATTCGAGTCGGCTCCAAGATCGACGGTGAGGGCGCTCTGCTGGGCCAGATCATCCTGCAGACGCTCAAAGCGAATGGCTTCACTGTCGAAGACAAGACACGCACCGGAGCGACCAAAGTGGTCCGCCAGGCGCTCGTCGACGGGCAGATCGATCTGTATCCGGAGTACACCGCGAACGGCCCGCTTACGTTCCACAGTGACGTGGAGGTCGATCCTTCGGTACTCCAAAGCGCGACACTCACGTACGAGACCGCGAAGTCCGAGGATGCATCAATCGGTATCGTTTGGCTCAGCCCCGCGCCAGCCAATAACACCTGGGCGGTTGCGCTACCCAAGGCACTCGCGGTGTCGAACAACCTCAAGTCACTCACCGATCTAGCCGCCTACGTCAACAAGGGTGGCGTGTTCAAGATTGTGGGTTCGCAGGAGTTCTTCACGAGTGCCGTCGCGTTCCCGGCGTTCGAGAAGGCGTACGGGTTCAAGCTCAAGCCTGCCCAGAAGATCGCGCTTGCCACCGGTGACACCGCCGTGACCGAGAAGGCCGCGGCACAGGGCTCACAGGGCGCCAACGCCGCGATGGCGTACGGCACCGACGGCACCATCAGCGCTCTAGACCTTGTCGTTCTCGACGACCCCAAGGGTGCGCAGCCAATCTATCAGCCGGCCCCGACGGTCCGCAAAGCGATCACCGAGAAGTACCCCGAGCTCGCGACGATTCTCGACCCGGTCTTCGCCAAGCTCGACTTCGCGACCCTTCAGGATCTGAACAAGCAGGTAGGTGTGGACGGCAAGGCTCCCAAGGACGTCGCGGCAACGTGGCTGACGGCTCAGGGCATCATCAAGTAGTCGTGAAACCACCGAATATCGCAACTGACATCCATAGGGAGAGCGATCCGCTCGTCAGGGCGGTCGATCGCGTCGCACTCAGCGGCGCGGCAGTCGCCCTGGCGAGCGGTTTCGTGCTCCCGTTCGTGGAGTTCCGTGCGAACCGTATCGTCGAGGGCGTTTCCTACCGCACTTGGAGCGTCGCGGGCGTTTGGGGCTGGTTGTTGCTGGCGGCGCTGGCCGCCTCGTTCGCCGCTGCGCTCCTCCCCAGAGGCCTGCGGGGCAACTCGCTGCTGGTATGCGGCGTAGGAGGGTTTGCGGCATGGCTGTTCGCTGCCGGGGCCGCCGCGACACGGTTGATGCCGACGAACGGCTCGTCTGCCCGGGTATCGATTGCAATGGGCGCTTGGCTCATCTTCCTCGGGATATCAGTCGTCTTGTTCCAGGGCAATCAGACCTCGACGATCAATGGAGGCCGCGCGATGGCCCTTGCGGTCGCAGGCGGCGCCGGGGTCGCTGCGTGGTTCCTCGGCGGGCTTCAGCAGCTCTCGCTCGTGTACGAGTACCAAGCGCAGTCCGACACAATCTGGACACTGACCTCCAACCACATCGTCCTCTCGCTCGGTGCTACGGCGATCGCGTTGGTGATCGGTATCCCTCTCGGAATCGCAGCATCCCGGGTCACTGCGGTTCGGGCGACGGTAATCCCGGTCGCGGGCATCATCCAGACGGTGCCCTCGCTCGCACTTTACGGCCTGTTGATCGTACCGCTCGGTCTACTCGGCCTGCCGACGCTCGGCACGCTGCCAGCGCTCATCGCGCTCACGCTCTACGCGCTCCTGCCAATCGTGCGCAATACCTACCTCGGAGTCAGCGGCGTCGATCAGGCAGTCATCGACGCCGGGCGCGGTATGGGCATGAGGCGCGGTGAACTGCTTTTGCTCGTCGAGCTGCCGCTCGCACTGCCGCTTGTTCTCGAGGGCATCCGCGCGAGCCTCATCATGGTCATCGGCATCACCGCAGTCATGGCGATCATTGGCGCACAGACGCTCGGCACGCTGGTGTTCCTGGGCTGGGGTTCGATCGCCGTCGACCTGGTACTCCTCGGTGCCTTGCCGATGGTCGTACTGTCGATCATCGCCGACCAAGGAATGCGCTTCCTGCAGCGCGCCATCGTCTCGCCCGGAATCCTCATCCGCGAAGGACAGGACTGACACTGGCATGATCACCCTCGAGCACATCACAAAGCGCTATAGCGGCCTCGTCGCAGTCGACGACCTGAGCTTCGAAGTGGCCGACGGCGACGTCGCAGTGCTCATCGGGCCATCGGGCTGCGGCAAGACCACTACGCTGCGCATGATCAACCGTCTTATTGAACCCACCAGCGGCCGCGTCCTACTCGACGGCACTGACACCAGGACGCTCAAGCCAGAAGAGCTGCGACGCCACATAGGCTACGCGATCCAGTCGGTCGGCCTCTTTCCTCACCTGACGGTCGCCGAGAACATCGCGACCGTCCCGAGACTGCTGGGCTGGAAGCGCGACCGCATCAATGCCCGCGCAATCGAGCTGCTCGAACTCGTCGGGCTCGATCCGAGCGTCTATGCCGGCAAGTACCCACGTCAGCTCTCTGGCGGCGAGGCGCAGCGCATCGGCGTGGCACGTGCGCTTGCGGCCGACCCGCCCGTACTACTCATGGACGAGCCGTTTGGCGCGGTCGACCCGCTCAACCGCGACCGGCTCCAAGTCGAGTTCGCCAAGATCCAGCGCGAACTGAAGAAGACTGTCATCTTCGTGACCCACGATGTGGACGAGGCCATCCGCCTTGCGGACAAGATCGCGCTCATGCGTCTCGGTCATCTCGAGCAGTACGACTCGCCCGAGATGCTGCTCGACCATCCGGCGACCAAGTTCGTGCACGACTTCGTGGGTGCTGACGCCGCGCTTAAGCGTCTGAGCCGCGTTCAGGTCGATAGCGTGATGCGCACCGAAGTGCCGAGCGCCCACGACAATGAGTCTGCACTTGTGAAGGCCGCCGCAGACTCCGCTCGTTTCGTCTATCTCACAGCGACCGACGGAACCCTCGAAGGCTGGCTCGATCAGCGCGTTTTAGAGCGAGGGACGCCGCTTGCAGACGCTGCCACCCGCATCAACTGGCGCGAGACTGCGGTCGGCCCGGACGCCTCGCTTAAAGAGGCGTTGTCCCGGATGCTCGAGCTCGGCTACCACAACGTGCCGGTGGTCGACGACGCAGGCCGATTGCTCGGCGTTGTGTCGCTTTCCGACGTCGAACGCGCGATGAAAGGTGGCGACGCTCATATGGCGGCATCGGCGGTCACCCTCGAGTCGGGCAACGATGCTTCGACGAACAGCCCGGAGGGGTAGGTGGCAACCGCGAGCTCATCGACTTCGCGATCGCGTCGCCTGTGGCTCTCAACAGCCGGCGTGCTCACGGCTGCAGTGGCATTCTTCGCTGCCCTGCGCAATCAGGCCGCGATCGACTCTCGGTTGCTGCGCGCGTTCGGCCCGATTCCGAATCCGGTCTTCGATACCCCCTTGCTCGACCTGACACTCCAGCATCTCGCCATCGTACTGGTTTCGAGCGCACTCACGATCGCGGTGGGGCTGCCACTCGGGATCTGGGTCACGCGTGATGGCGGTCGGGACTTCCGCGATATCGTCTCGGTGGGGGTGGATTTTGGTCAAGTGTTTCCGCCGATTGCGGTCTTGGCGCTCATGTTCCCGTTGCTCGGACTGTCTCCAGCCTCGGCTGTCCTGGCGCTCTTCCTCTACGGGCTGCTACCTGTCGTGAGCAGCACTGTCGCGGGGCTGGAGTCGGTGTCGCCTGCGATCATCGACGCTGCGCGCGGCATGGGCCTTGGGCACTGGCGCATCCTGTTCGCCGTTGAGCTGCCTCTTGCGAGCGCCGTCATCCTCGGCGGGATTCGCACCTCGGTCGTCATCAACGTCGGCACCGCCACGGTTGCCGCGGCAGTAGGAGCCGGCGGGCTTGGCTTGCCGATCTTCACTGGCATCAATACCGGTAACACCGGGTACATCTTCGAGGGAGCGGTTACGGTCTCCCTCCTCGCGCTCCTACTTGATAGCGCGGTGGCGACAACTGGTCTTTTGCTGGAGCCAGAGGGCTTGACTTGATCCGACATTTCGAGAATCCGGACGACCTACACCCAATAGAGAGGGTCGAAACTATGTGATTGCCTACGCCGGGCTCTCTGCCTTGTGCTGCTACTCGTCCTCGCTGCGGTGCGCATCGAACGCCGCACGGACCACATCTTGTAGCGTCGCTGGATCGTCGACGATCCAGCGCTCGGAGAGCAGCTTTTCTGAGTGTAAGCGCCCTCTCGTGAGCGCGGTGCTGACTGCGATGCACGACATTCCAGCGGCCAGAGCGGCCCGAACGCCCGATGGAGAGTCCTCAATCACAAGGCAATCCCTTGGTTCAACGCCCAACTCGCAAGCGACCAGCAGGTATATCTCCGGGTCGGGCTTGCCGCGCTCGACGTCGTCAGCGGTTGCGATGAAGTCGAAGGCGTCTCCGAGTTCGATGGCCTCAAGCACACGCATGGCTGTCTCGCACGATGACGCCGTGGCAAGACCCACCCGACAGCCGAGGTCCCTGGCGAGGGTGACCAGCGAGACGTTATGCAGCAAGCGGTTCTCGCGGAGCAGATTCTGATCCGCCGTCATCGCTGAATACAGTGCCAGTCGAATTTGAACAAAAGCCTGCCAGGGCTCCGCCACACCGAACTCGGCCATTCTCCCTGCCGAGGCCTCCCCCAGTCCAAGGGCGTCCATGATGTGGAGTGCGACGGCTCGTCTCGACTGTCCGACAACCTCGCTGAAGGCACTGAGCGTGAGTTCCTCGTGATCCACGCCCACCTCGAGCTCGTCTGCGGCCCTCGCGTAGCTCAGCGCCTTGAGGTGCTCACTGCGAACGAGCGTTCCATCGAGGTCGAAGATGACGGCGCGAATCATCCACTGCTCCTACTCGCTGCACGGAACTTGACAGTTCGTGTTGTCCCATCCCGCATTCCGATCAATGCGACGTCGGCACGACGACGGGCGAACAGGCCACATTCGATCACTCCCGGAATCGCATCAAGCGCAAGTTCCAGCGCAACGGGATCACCGAAGTCAAGACCGGTGACATCAAGTAGAGGGTTGCCTGAGTCCGTGACAACTCCTTGTCGTAGCACTGCCAAACCACCCATCTCCGCGATTCGCTTCGCAACAACCCTCGCAGCGACCGGAACGACTTCGAGTGGGAGTGGTGCACGAACTCCTAGCGTCTCGACTGACTTGGACTCGTCGGCGATACAAACGAACATCCGCGCTGCTGACGCGACGATCTTCTCGACGGTGTGAGCGCCTCCCGCCCCTTTGATCATGCGTCCATCCGGGTCGATCTCATCCGCACCGTCGACGTAGACAGCAAGGGCGTCGAGTTCGCTAAGCGTCACGACTCGTATGCCCGCACGTTCGAGCAGCATCGCTGTTCCCTCTGAGGTTGCGACGGCGGCCACGGGCCGTTCATGGCGACGACCAAGCGCCGCTACGAAGTAGGCCACGGTCGACCCGGTCCCCACCCCAATCGCACAATCTGAGGTCACGTAGTCGATGGCCGACTCGGCCGCGGCGCGCTTCATGGCGTCAGTCGAGAGCGTCATACGATCTCCATGATGCGGCCGGGCCCAAAGAGCGTGGCGCTTTCGACGCCATGTGGCGCCACACCGCGGCGGGCAATCCGAGATCGGCCAGGTACAGCGGACGGAGATCGCGTGGTGCGGCCCCGCGGGGATCGCGCAGTTCGTGGCTGGGTAAGTGGGGGCCTGGGACTATGACGGCTCTCATCGTCGCCTCCTTACGTTTGGAGTCTCAGGGAACATACCCCTCAGGGTGCCGAAGCCTCGGACGGCGTAGTCGAAGAGTCTGTCGGCAGTCCGAAGCGTGTCCAGATAGTCGCGCCGTGCTCGCACGAGGGTGGTTCGGCTCACTTCGCGCAGACTTGGACGGGCTGAATGCGCTGCGGGAACATCAAGCGGGTCAGTCTCGCGACGGTTCCCCGCCGGTCTGCCCATTCGACAGTATCTCCACGGCCGAGTCCACGTCTTCAAACACAGGCACGATGTGGTGCAGGCCGGAAAGACGCAGAATCCGCGCAATCTCAATCGCCGGACATACAACGACCATTCGAACACCCCGAGCCTTCGAGACCCCGTGGGCTTCGATCAGCACGCCGATCGCAGCGCTCTCTAGGTATCGCACCTCGCTGAGCTCGATCACGACAGCGTTGCCCCTCTGCGCCCCCGCACCCATGACGGTCCTGCGAAACTCGATGACCGAGGACCCGTCGATCTCCCCGGCCACCCGCACCAGTGGAACGCCATGGTACTCGACGATCGCGACCTTCATCGTCATTTGAGCTTCCTCATCACGTAGCCCGAGCGATGTGCGCGACCCCGAAGAATACACATCGCTATTCGTCCTTGATCCGAGCAGACCGCGAGATCGACACGATCGCCACGTCGTCAGACAGCGTGCCGCCAGTAAACTCGAGGACCTGGTCGAACAGCCCTTGGGGGACGTCGCGCGTCAAAGACGATCCCGAGGTCCGCACCATTTCGATCAAGCGCTCCTCTCCGAGCATCTCGTGATCTCGCCGAGCCTCCGTAACGCCGTCGGTGTAGAGCACGAGAAGGTCACCCACGCCGAGCTGCGCGTGACCATCGGTGTACTCCATGTCGCTCAACACGCCGGCCATCGCAGACCCGACTTCCAGCAACTCCATCTTGCCGCCTCGATGCCTAAGTATCGGGTGCGGGTGGCCTGCTCGGCAGTAGACAAGATGGCCAGTGGTGAGGTCTAAGATGCAGAAGAACATGGTGACGAAGATGGAATCCGGCGTCGACTTCAAGATGATGTCGTTCGCGGTCGCAATCACCTGGGCCGGCGAGTCGGAATCGTACGCCAGCGCCTGGACTGTGTTCTTCACGAGCGCCGTCAGCGTGGCCGCCTCGATACCCTTGCCAGACACGTCTCCGATGAGGAATCCAGCGCGATTGGCGTCCAGCTCGATCAGGTCGTAGAAATCGCCTCCAACCGATGCGGCCTCGGTTGCGGAGCGATACAGATATCCGAAGTCCACTCCGGGGATTCGCCGAGGCGTCGTGAGCAGAGCCTCCTGGAGCGTTTTCGCGATTCGTCGCTCGGAATCATGCCGCCGAGCGTTCTCGAAAGCCAAGGCGAGAAGGGTGGCAAGCCTGGCCGCAAAACCCACCTCGGCATCGCCGAACGCGCGATCCGTGCTGCGGTAGTGGAACCCGATAGACCCGACAACCATGCCACCCACCAACATCGGAGCGACGAGAACGGAATGCGACTTCCAGCCGGCCTCCAACCCCGCGGAGAATCGATCGTCCTTTGTGACGTCGGGGACGACCAACGGCACGCGCGACTCGATGGCCGCTAGGCTGACCGCGACCGACCCGAGCTCCAGCGGCTGCCCTTTGAGATGCTTTCTGGTGAGCCCGTAGGCTCGCTCAATCGACCACTGCGCGTCCCTATTGAGGAGTATCGCGCCGGATTGGGCCCGAAGCGCCTTGGTGGACTCTCGAATGATCTTGCTCAGCACTGCATCGAGTTCGAGAGTCGAGCTCACCGCCAAACTGATCTTGAGGAGCGCATCGCCCAGTCGTTGCTCCCGTCTCAAGTCGGTTACGTCGTGCATCGTGACCAAGATCGCCAATTCGTGTGACTCTTCTTTGACTATCGTCGCGTCAACGATCATCGCCTTGCGGCCGACGTTCTCGAACTCGTGGTCGACCTCCATATCGGAGAACTCGCCGCCCTCGTGGACGATGCGTCGCAGATTGGACACCAGATCGGGGATGTTCCACTGGCCGTTCCCGAGCTCCGCGACGGGCACGCCGATCGTCTCCTCGGGAGTCGTGGCGAACATGCGGTAGAACGCTCGGTTGGCCGTTCGCACGCAAAGGTCGGCCCCAAGTGTCAGGAGAGCGTCCCGAACTGTTTGGACGACCGCCTCTGCATGTGCGCGTGCGACCTGTGCAGTCTCCGAGCTGCGCTTCGCAGACTCGGCCAATTCCTTGAGGGCATCGACATCGAAGAATGCGATGACGGCGCCGTCGAACTCACCCGCGCCGGTGCGGAACGGGCGGATTCGCATGGAGTACCAACGGCCCGTTTCGTCTCGCACTTCCGTCTGAGAAGGCTTGCCCTGATGCAAGACCTCTTGCACTGACCCCACCAGATCGGGGGCGCCGACCTTGAGCCGAAAGTCCGTGATCGGCCTGCCGACATCCGTTGGCAGAATGCTGACCACGGCTTCAGACTGGGGAGTGAAGCGCCTGATCCGAAGCTCGCTGTCGAGGATGAGCATCGGGATCTCCGCGCCCTCCAAGACGTTGCTCATGTCATCCGTCAATGCGACAAGTTCCACGTTTCGGGCACGCAGCTCATCGTTGAGCGTCGTCAGCTCCTCGTTCGTCGACTGCAGCTCCTCTTGCGCCGTCTGGAACTCCTCGTTAATGGTTCGCAGTTCCTCCAGCTCCGAGCTCGACGCCGTCTCGGCCAGTCCGGCATCGGCGTCGGCTTCGAACGCCGTGGCAGGTTCCGGCCCCGTGCGGCGTGAACGCAGTGGGAGGAGCCGAGCCGGGCCAGGCTTGCGAGTGTAGATGCGTGACCTCTTGTCTACGAGCGAGAACAACGGCGAGTCGGTCGCCTCGGACTCCGCCGTACCAAGGAGCAAGAAGCCACCTGGCCTGATTGCGTAGTGGAGGACTTGGAACACCCTCTCTTGCAGCGGACGCTCCATGTAGATGAGAACATTGCGGAAGCTCACAAGGTCGATCTTGGAGAACGGTGGGTCCTGGACGACATCGTGGACGGCGAACACACACATGTCGCGGATGGCCTGGCCCACGCGATACCCGCCGGGCATTCGATTGAAGAATCGCGCCAGTCGCTCCGCCGAGACCTCGCTTTCGATCGATTCCGAGTAGACACCGAGGCGGGCAACCTCGATGTCCGTGGCATTGACGTCGGTCGCAAACACCTGGGCTCTCTCGCGAATCGGCGGCTCGAAGAATTCGGCAATCAGCATCGCAATGCTGTATGCCTCCTGTCCGCGGGAGCACCCGGGCACCCAGACTCTCAGTCCCTCCCCTGGCGGCAGCGATCGAACAATCTCGGGAAAGACCCTATCCTTGAGCGACTCGAGTGGTGCGCCATCCCGGAAGAACTCGGTCACGTTCACAAGTACATCGCGATAGAACGCTTTGACTTCCAACGGGTCTTCGGCCAAGAGCTCGAGGTACTCGCTCATCAGTCCGACGCCGGTCAGCAACATCCGCCGTGTTATCCGCCGAATCAGGGTCGACCGACGGTAGCCCGACAGATCCAATCCCGTGGCCGTTCGTACGTAGTCGATGATGCCGAGCAGACTCTGCTCGTCCGGCGGCGCGGACATCAAGGCCCCAGCCTCGCCATGCCTTGGGTAGTCGTGCGCTCCGACACGCGTCAGAACCTCCGCGAGCTCTTCTGGGCTCAGCGCCGCATCGGTCGCACCGGCATCAATCGCTGCTCTGGGCATGCCGTCGTACTGGGCGGTCTCCGGGTCCTGGACGAATGCCATCCCGCCCGCCTGCCTAATGGCGACGAGACCCCGCGCCCCATCCGTTCCGGTCCCGGACAGAATCACGCCGACCGAACTTCCCCCGCATTCGCGGACGACGGACTCGAAGAAACGGTCGATGGGAAGACCATCTGTCCCCGTCGGATTCAACGAGCCGAGCCGCAGAAAGCCGCCGGAGACCGTCAATGCTGCGTTAGCCGGTATGACGTACACATGGTCAGTCTCGAGGTGGGCTCCGTCGACGACTTCGCTGACAGGCATGTTGCTCGCGTGCGACAGCAGCTCGGCCAGATGGCTTGGCTGAGTCGGATCCAGATGCTGCGTCAGCACGAGCGCCATGCCGATATGGGCCGGCAGCGCTCGCAGAAGTCGCGTGAACGCGTCCAGACCGCCCGCGGATGCTCCGATCGCGACCATGCGACAGGCGTCCGGAGCCGGTCCGCGCTCTTCGGCGTCGGGGCCAGTTTGTAGACGATCCTTATCGAACGCGGTCCTGCCGGATGACGCGCGCCTCTTTGACACAGAACAACCTCCCACGAAATGCAGTTTGACCGCCCTAACCTATGCGGCGAATCGCAGCATTATGCTGATTCTACTCGCACAGGCGAATCAAGCGTAGCGTTGAGGTGCACGACAGGAGTGCCGGGTGGGTGGTGCTGCCAGCACGGCGGTCGTGGAATTCGGTCGCTCGAACGACCCAGAAGGATCATACAGGCCCGGGTGCTGCGCTTTGAACCGCCAAACTGGACCTACGCGATGAGATCAAGCATCGGAAACCAGGACGAGGCGAAGAGCCGGTCAGGCAGCCCCGCGACGACCGCCGATGAAGTTGAACACGATTACGATGAGCGCGATCACCAGCAACAGATGGATGAGGCTACCGCCGATCTGGAAGCCAAAACCGAGAAGCCACAACACAAAGAGGATCGCTGCGATAGTCCATAGCATGAGGGCCACCTTCAATCTGCGCGCGTCGGTCGATTCTTAACGCTATGGTGTTCGTACCCCCGCACACCGAACTGCCAAACTGAATGCAGCCCGACCGAGTGATCAGCAGAGGCAAAGCCGTGCGTCTGCGGTGAGTCGGTGTGGACGCTTGGCGCCGGGCGGCCATGCGCCGGTCAGTCCCGAGCTCCACAGGCCGCAGGCGACGGGTCAGTCGTCGAGCCTACGCCTTGACCCGAAGCATCCTCGCGTTGATTGCCACGATGACCGTCGACGCCGACATCAGCACTCCTCCGACAGCGGGGCTCAGCAGGATGCCGAAGCCGGCTAGGACGCCCGCCGCGAGCGGAATGGCAATCACGTTGTAGCCCGTCGCCCAGACGAGGTTCTGAACCATCTTCCCGTAAGTGGCACGGGCAAGGCCGACGATGGCTGCCACGTCTTCCGGATTGCTGCGCACGAGGACGACGTCGGCGGTGGCGACGGCGACATCGGTGCCCGCTCCTATCGCGATGCCGACATCGGCAGACGCCAGCGCCGGTGCGTCGTTGACACCATCGCCCACCATAGCAACGACATTGCCTTCCGCCCGCACGCGCTGAACGGTCGCAGCCTTCTCGGCGGGGAGGACCTCGGCGAAGAACCGCTCGATGCCGAGCTCACCCGCGACACGCTCGGCGACTATTTGGCTATCTCCGGTGAGCATGATCGGCTCGATGCCCATCTCCTTCAGCCGTCGGACGGCGCGAATCGACTCGGGGCGGACGACGTCTGCCAGCGCGATCGCGCCGAGCGCCGCGCCCTCGCGCAACACGTAGACCACGGTCCGGCCGCCTGCGGACAGAGCCTCGCTGCCCTCAGGAACAGCGATCGCATTCTCTGCGAGGTAGCCAGGGCTGACGACGGCGATCTCACGACCATCGATGACGCCGCGGGCGCCCTTGCCGGGGATGGCCCGGAAATCCGCAACCTCTGTCTTGGATGGTGTGGCGGCTGCGATAGCCCTTGCGATGGGATGCTCGGAGAGCTCCTCTACCGAGCCGGCGAGCGAAAGCAGCTGATCTCGGCTCAGGTCACCAAACAGCGCCACCTCGGCTACGCCGAAGTGGCCGAGCGTGAGCGTGCCGGTCTTGTCGAAGATGACGGCCTGGAGAAGGCGGGCATTCTCGAACGCCATACGATCGCGGACCAGCAGACCGCTGGTCGCACCGAGCGCCGTGGACACCGCGACCACGAGGGGAATCGCCAACCCCAGTGCGTGCGGGCAGGCGATGACCATGACCGTCACGGCGCGCTCCATCGCAAACGACAGTGGTTCGCCAAGCGCCGTCCAGACCGCGAACGTGAGCGCACCGCCGCCAAGCGCAACCAGCGTGAGCCACATCGCCGCCCGGTCGGCGAGGTCTTGTGTCTTTGACTTGGATTCCTGAGCCTCACGCACAAGGTCGACGACCTGGGCGAGGAACGACTCGGCGCCCGTGCGCCTGACCTCCACCACCAAAGCGCCCTCGCCGTTGACCGCGCCTCCGATGACCTCGTCTCCGGCGGACTTCGACACCGGCACCGACTCGCCGGTGAGCATCGACTCGTCGACCGAAGAGGCACCCTCCATCACGTCACCGTCCGCGGGCACCTTCTCACCGGGCTTGATCACCACGGTGTCACCCGACTGAAGAGCTTCGAGCGCCACATCCTCGGTACTTCCGTCGGGAAGCCTCCGGTGGGCTTCGGAGGGCATGAGCTTGGCGAGCGATTCGAGCGCCTTTGATGCCTCGCCCACCGAACGCATCTCGATCCAATGGCCGAGAAGCATGATGTCGATAAGGGTTGCGAGCTCCCAGAAGAAGGGCATGCCTTCGAGCCCGAAGACCGTCGCGGAACTGTAGAAGTAGGCCACGCTGATGGCCACAGCGACCAGCGTCATCATTCCCGGCCTGCGCTCGCGCAACTCACGCACGAGGCCCTTGAGGAAGGGCATTCCGCCATAGATGTAGAGCACCGTGGACAGTACGAGCAAGATCCAGTCGGCTCCCGGGACCGATACCAAGCGTGCGGAAGGCAGGAACGGCAAACCGCGAGAGAGCAGAATGACCGGTACGGTCAGAACGAGGCTGATCCAGAAACGCCGCCGGAAGTCAGCCACCGAATGACCGGTATGGCGACCAGCCGAGTTCGCCTCGTTCCCGGCTGCATGCGCCGAGTGCTCGTTCAAGACGAGACTCCCTTCGAATGCCTCTGATTGGGTGGGGCATCCCTACCGGACATCGAGATCAAAACGCGTCACACACCGAGTGTCTTGCAGAGCTCCTCGTACTGCTCCTTGGTGATCTCGCCTTTGGCATAACGAACCTTCGCGATGTTGCAGGCATCGTCTGACGGCGGCATCATCGGCTGGCCGGCCACGGGCTGGTGATGCTTGGAGCCGGACATGGAGCGCACTGCCCAGATCACGAGGAGAACGATTCCGACGAGGATGAGTGCACCGAAAAGGAGCATCATCGCGCCGCCGAACCAACTTCCGCCCATCATGTTGCCATACCCGCCGTCGTATCCGTATCCGCGTCCGTATCCACCCATCATGGTGAACTCAGCTCCTTCAGGTAGGCGATTGTATCTTGTAGTTCAGCGTCGCTCATCGTCCAACGCGGCATGGGCACCTTCAGGGGCTGCCCGTTTGGCTCGACCCCGTCCCGAATCGCCCGAGCGATGTCAGCATCGCTCCAACCGGGGACCGTGGTCCCATCCTCCGTGCGTGGCGTCGAGAGCGCCGAGTACCGTATGTCGGGGATGTCCACGGTTCCGAACATCATCCCGGCTCGACCACCACGGCCGTCCTGGCCATGGCAATCAACGCAGGCAACCTCACCCATCATCCCGAGACCCGTGAGGCCGGCGGCGGCGACAGTCCTCGGGATGGACTCCTTTGTTCGTCATGTATGGGTTGGTACCCATTCACCGCCCCCTACCTTCGAAGGTTGCGGGCCTCCGGCCGCGGCGCGTGATCGAGATGCTTCGAGCGAGCGACATGCTCTCCCTGTGCGTCACCGTCGCCGTACACACAGGACCGTCACGTCATCAGTCTGTCCTTCCGACCTCGCGAGCGTCGTCACCCTGTCCACGACCGCCTGCGGTCCAGATTCCGCGCTCTGCTCGAACGCGGCCACGAGCGATTCGGGCTCACGTGACACGGACGGGCTCTCGGTGACGCCGTCCGAGCAGATGAGCAGCGTGTCGCCCGGGGCGATTCGCAAGACCGCCTGCTGAACAGGAATCGTGTCACTTACGCCGAGCGGCATCGTGCCTGCCGCCGAGAGCTCCGTAATCCGTCTGGTCCTTGCCTCAAAGAGCAGCGGACGAACGTGGCCGCAGTTGACGAACGAGATTGCGTCATCGTCGAACGCGGCGATGAACATCGTGACGAACATCTCCGATGGCATACTGTCGTACATGCGTCGGTTCAGTTCCTCGACAAAGGAGGAGAGGCCGTCATATGTCCTCAGTCCGTCCCTGATCGCCTCGTCAAGGAGCATTGCGAACAGCGCGGCGGACATGCCTTTGCCGGAGATATCACCGGCGCACAAGAAGAGGTCGCCTCTCAGTTCGTCGAACCTGTAGTAGTCGCCTCCCACTTCGCGAGCGAAATGGAGGGCACCGGCCACCTCGAAACGATCATCGGCGGGCATCTGAGCCAGCATGCGGCTTTGAACATCTCTCGCGACGCCCAGCTCATAGTCTCGGCGCGCTTCTAGTGCCCTGATTGTCATGAGTTGGGCGCGGAGACGGTCGATGACGATTGCGACAAACAAGAACATGACGAAGTCGGTCGAGATGTCGGCCACCAGCGTGGAGGAATGCTGAAGCGAGTGTGTCGTCACCACTTCAATCAGTGCGACGGCTGCGGTGAGCATACCGCCAACGAGACCGAAGGCAGACGTGGCGACGACGATGGGCACCACGTAGAGCATCGTCAGGTGAAACAAGCCGGTCGTCCGATCCAGAAGCGCGATCAAAGCGAGCAGTGCGACGACGGCTATGATGGCCAGGAGGCGCTGGACCCGCGTCGAATCCTCAAGCCGGGTGCCGGGAGTTCCAAGCATTTGCGGCCTCCTTCCGATCCGACGAATACACCTGTTGTATCGACATATTCGATGACTACCCTACCAGCCGACGGATCTCCTCATACTCGGCTGAGGTGATCTCGCCCCTCGCGAGGCGCTGGCGGGCTATGCCAGCCGGGTCGGGTTGGGTCACTCCGTGCGACTGGCCCTGGGTCGAGTGGTTCATGCCATGCCCATCCATGCGCATCATGAGAACCATCGCAAGCGGGCAGAGCAGCAGTAGCGGGAGCCATAGGAACATCATCAGAACTCACTCCTTCGAGTCTTCGGTGGATTGGGAAGTCATCCTGCGGCCGGACGCGCGATAGCCTGCCGTCCGGCCGCAGGGGGTTGCCTACGAGCGTGTGCGGACCGTGAGATCGCCTCGGGTCACAGGGGAAGTAACACCGTCAGCATGCATCGGGGAGTCGCTGACGACAACCGAGATCAAGTCGCCCTTGCGTCCCGGCGTGCCACCGTCGATCACGACGACATGCGCGAACTTGCCGACGAGGTTTGCCTCAGCGGAGCGGACTATCGCCCCGCCGAAGTGGACCTCGCCAGGCGCATGGATATGGATCTGATCGATGGCGGCCGAGAACCGGGTCACCGGTGCTACAAGGTCCACGGTTGGGTACTCCCTGGCCAGCAGCGCGCCGCAACAGACGGCTTTGCCGGTGCGCTCGGCGTTACATAGCATCCGACCGTCAAGGGGCTCACAGTACTCAAAGTGCCGCTCAGCAGCTGATTAGCGCCCGTCTATCGCAGCCGGTCCTATTCCGCTTTGGGCACACAAGGCACGCGCATAGCTCGCTCTGGCGCATGAAATCCCTCGCTAGCACCGTTGACGAAACTCCCCGTACCAGGCCATGGCAGCGAGGGCGCGAACCGCTGCGACCGGCGAGTAGAGCATGACCGGATCGTATCTGCCGCCGCCAGGGAAGGTCGCGGCCTCAATCGGCCGCAGAGGTACGTTGATGATCGGCTTGCCCGTATCCTCCATCAGCGTGGTCACTCGCTCGAGGAACGCGATCTCGGCGGGGCTGAAAGCACCGCGGCCGGGTCCGCCCGGTGCGCCGGCAGCCTGGACGTCGTCTGACGTCCAGCCGGTCGACGGACTGCGGAGGATGCCCAGTACGACGACAGCATCCACCTCATCACTCTGGGCTAGCACCGTCAGCGCGCTGTTCGCGAGGTCGGAGCCGATAGCCGCAACCAGGTCGACCGGGTTGCTGCGGCACCAGTAGCCGGGCAGGAGTTCATCGAGCGCCGCCAGGACGTGCGGCTCCAGTGAGGCCAGATTGAGGTCGTTGCGGGCAAGCTCATCTGCCGCCAGCACGCCCCAGCCTCCGCCCAGGGTCATGACGGCCACGCGGCGACCCGCTGGCAGCGGGAGCGCGCTGAGGCACAATGCCAGGTCCAGGCTCTCGTCGGGACCCGTGCGTACCAAGCAGCCCGTCTGTCGCGCGGCCGCCAGGAAGACATCGACCGAGCCAGCCATCGCCCCGGTGTGCGATGCGGCTGCCTGGCGACCGTACTCCGTCATGCCGCCAGGCAGCACCACCACGGGCTTCTTGGGCGTGATGCGGCACATGACGTCGAGGAAGCGACGGCCGTCGCCGATACCTTCGAGGTAGACGAGGGCGGCAGACGTCTGCTCGTCGTCGCCGAGCGCATCCAACACGTCGAGAGCGCTGGTGCTCGCCTGGTTGCCTACCGAGACGTACTTGTCGATACCAACTCCGCGCCGCTCAGCGCGAGTGACCAGCTGTACTCCGATGTTGCCTGACTGCGAGATGATGCTCAGCCCGCCGGGTTGCGGTCGCAGCTCAAGGAATCCAACCGCGTGAAGGCGGCTGTGCGTCGAGACCAGACCCATGCAGTTGGGGCCGATGAGCGTTACGCCCGCGGCCGCGGCGGTCTCGACCAGCTGCGCCTCAGCGGTGGCCCCCTCCTCTCCCGCCTCCGAGAAGCCCGCAGCCACCACAAGCGCTGCGGGGATGCCGCGCTCACCGCACTGCTCGATCACGCCGTTCACGTGGGCGGCTCCCAGCGCCACCAGCGCCAGGTCCGGGGCTTCCGGCAGTTCCATGATGCTGCGGAAAGCGGGCAGGCCACGCGCGGTGCCGCCTCGGCCATTCACGGGGTAGATGGGACCGGCGAAGCCACCTTCGATAAGGTTCTTGAGCAGCGATCCGCCCCACTTGCCAGGATCGTCGGACGCGCCGATGACCGCGACCGCGCGCGGCGCGAAGAGCGGGGTCAGGTCGGGAGACGAGGCGGCACGCGGGACGAGCGCGGCCGTGCCTCGCCCGGCGGCAGGATCGAGGATCACGAGCGCATCGGCCGCTACCGGCGTCGAGCCCTCCACGATGAGGGGGTTCACGTCGATCTCCATCACAGCAGGATGATCCTCGGCGATACGCGCGAGTGCGCGGATAGCACCTGCGAGCGCCGCACGGTCCACAGCCGGCAGGCCGCGGAACTCGCCCAGCAACGCGCTCGCCCTGATGTGTGAAAACATGTCCTCGATGTCCCGATCCTGCAAAGGCGTCACGCCAAGCGCGATGTCCTTGTGGGCCTCGGCGAAGATCCCTCCGATGCCAAAGACGACGACCGGGCCAAAGAGCGGATCGCGCTTCATACCGATCATGAACTCGCGTGCTCCCCGCACCATCCGCTCGACGAGGAGCGATGCGTCCTGACCTTTGGTGAGATCCAGGAGCGAGCGAGCAGCGTCCCGCACGGCCTCGTCGCCCAGAAGATTCAGAGCGACCAGTCCGCGCTCGGTCTTGTGAGTGATGTGCGCTCCGAGCGCCTTGATGGCCACCGGTCCGTCGAGCCGGGAAGCAATGGCCACGGCCTCATCCTCGTCGCGCGCGAGACCGCCCTCCGGAACGGTGATTCCATAGCTGGCGAGCAGCGCTTTCGCCTGCCCCTCATCCAGCGCGCTGAGCCCTTGAGCCACCGCTGAAGCCACAACCCCGGATACCGCGCCTTGATCGTCCTGTGATTGCACCACCATGTGTACTCCGTATTCCAGAGGTGCCGAGACGACCCTCCGCCCTCAGAGAGCCGTGCCACTCAGTATATGGGCCTGAACCAAAATGCGGCGCGCCACGCCGTTGTCTGGGCCCGAGGAATCACAGATCGGTCTCCACTTCGACGTTCGGAATCACGCGCCAAGGAGCACGAGCGTCGTGGACTGGACGGCATCGCTGCGGAGCTCCTCCAGCGAGAAACGTGGTGTTCTTCCAGATACGACTGAACGCCCAGTGTTGGTCACCTCATGGAGATAGTGCCACTCACCGTGAGTATTGGCACCATGTCTCGCCAACAAGATGACAGCCGGCGTGCTCAATCGCGAAGGAAGATGATCTTTCGTCAGGTCGCCAGCTACCGGCTCGCGATCGAGACGGCCTTGCGCGGCCAGCGGTTCTCGGTGACGGCCAGCACGAGCGCATCTGCGAGGTCCGCACGCCGCGTGCGACCGCCCCCCTTGATCGCGTTGCCTTCGACGACCTCGTAGCGCCCGAGCGGTTCGTCGCTCAGGCCCCCGGGCCGGATGATGGTCCACTCCAGATCGCATGCCTTGACCTCGTCCTCCATCCGACGCATGTCTCGGATAGGCTCGCCGAGGAGCGCACGCATGATGCGCAGCGGCAGTGCGAGCCCGTCGTCAGGCTCGGACCCCACTCCCTGCGCCGAGATCAGTGAGAGCGGTCTGCAACCGTGCGACTCCATCGCCGAGATGATGACCTTGATCGCGGCCGAGAAAACCGGAGCCTTCTCGTTGCGCGTCGAACCAAGCGCCGAAATGACCGCGTCGACGCCGACAACGGCCGCATCGACGGCAACCGGATCCTTGGCGTCACCGACGGCCACTTCAAGCATCGGGTCCGTTATTGCGAGCCTACTCGGGTCGCGCACGAAGGCGCGGACCGAGTGGCCCTTGTCCAGCAACACGCGCACGACCAGACGGCCTGTCTGGCCGCTCGCACCGAAGACTGTCACAAGCATCGTTGGCTCCCCTCGTAGTTGGATCCGCGGTTCACGTGCTCTGGCCCTTCCTTCTCATGGTTTCAGCGTCGATATGACAACTGAACACCACGAGCGTCGTTTGAACGCCATGCCTGACCTTCCAGACCCCTAGCCGGCGACCGTCGCAGGCGCCCAGCACGACGCGTTGCGTGCCGCCCAGTCGGCGAGCGTATGCGGCTTTCGGCCCACGAGCTTCTCAAACGTATCGGTCGTGCCCGCCGCCATCCCGAACTTCGCGATGGCATAAATCGAGCCCATCACGTCCACGAACTCGGGATCGTAGCCCTCGCCCTTCATGCGAGTCTTGAACTCCTTCGCGGTCGGCCGCGAGTACGTTATAGAGCGATCACAGACCCGCGACAGGATCTTGGCGACCTGATCGTAGTTCAGGGCCTCAGTGCCCGTGATTTCGTACGCCTTCTTCTCATGTCCAGTGGTCGTGAGGCAGACGGCGGCGGCCTCACCGATGTCGGCGACGTCGATGAAGTTGGTGCGGCCGTTGCCGGCGGGCACGAAGATCTCGTCGCGCTCGCGGATCTCGGCGCGGTGGGTCGTCGACAGATTCTGCATGAAGAACGACGGCCGCAGGAACGTCCAGGCAAGCCCGCTCTTTTTGAGCAGCACCTCGATGCCATGATGCGGGACGAAGGGGTTCTGGCCCGCACCCTGGACCGAGAGGAACACCACCTGCGCGATCCCCGCCTTCACCATCGCATCGATGAACGGCGCGAATGCCTTCGCATCCGACATGTGCGGCGGACGCATCAGAAACACGCGGTCGACACCGTCGAGCGCGGGGCCGAACGTCGCCGCGTCCTCGAAGTCGAACTCGATCGGGGTCGCGCCCGCGGCGAGCACCTCGTGGCGTCCCGCCAGCACGGTGCCCTTCACGGTGGCGCTGCGCGACAGGAGCTGGCTGACAACCTCGACACCGACGTTGCCGGTGGAACCAGTGACCAGAACCGCCTTCATCTTGAACCTGCTCTCTTGGAGGTGACCTTCTCGTCTCGTTCGCAGAGCCGCGAGCAGGCTACCCAGTGCCTCGACCTCATCCGGGTGAGGCACGACGCCCCCTCAGCCCAGACCGCGTTGGCAGCCACCATGACTGCTGGCAGCGCTGCCTCGGCATCCGGATGGTGACCGGTCTAGTCGCTGCCCACGACGACACTGGCGATGTAGGTGAAGCTCTCGTGCCCACGTGGCGTGAGATCGATCGTCGCATCCCGCCCGGCGGCTCGCGCCGCGATCGAGATATGCGCGAGTGCGATGCCGACGTCCACGCGGTTCATCAGCTGCAGGTGGTCCGCACGCGCCCGGTAGATGAACGGGGTCTTGAACTCGGCGAACGCGTCGATGCGGTCGTCGTCGACGAAGAACCGCGACGGCTGGGTGTTGCCGGCTGATGGCGCCAGTCGCGCCGCCTCGAGCAGGTCGCCAAAAAGTCCGATGCCGTCGGGTGCGATCACGTCCATGGACTTGCGCGACGGGACCTGACCCTGTTTACGCAACGCCGACGGCGATTCACCGAACGCGATGACCACGACTGGCACGTGGTCGGCGGGAATGTCGGGCACTGCGGCCTCGAAGACATCTCGCGTGGCCTGCCCGCCGATCCAGCATGTCGCGAGCCCCATTACAGTCATGCCGAGGACCGCGTGCTCCACCGCGAAGCCGACGTTCTCGTAGCAGCCATCGACCTCAGCTGACGTCACCAGGACAAAGTGCGGGGCGGACGGCTTGCCGTACGAGCCGATGAGTCCGGACATAACGGACCGCAGCGCAGCGCCGTCTTCGACCACGAATGCGCGGACGTCGATGTCCGGGCGCAACCGCGGCATGTCTGCCACCAGCTCCCTCACCATCTCGATCCGATCCGCGCTCACGACCCCGTCGCTGTAGCGCCGCGTCGAACGGCGCGCGGCGACAGCGCTCTCAAGCTTGGAGACGTCGAATGTCATCGTGGTCCTTCAGCGCGGTCAGCCGATCTGTCGGCAAGATCGTGCTCGAGGTTCTCGGCAGCTCTGTCCAATAAGGAGACGAGCGTTGTGCGCTCCTGATCGGTCAGACCGACAGACGCGCTTTGGGTGGTGCGGGCCGACGCGTCGGCGAGCGCCGGCAACGACGCCAGTCCGCGTGCCGTCAGCCCTACCAACCGGGAACGACCGTCGGCAGGATTGGGCGCGGAGTCCAGCCAGCCGTCACGAGTCAGGCGCTCGACGACTCCGGTCATGGTCGGCCGGTCGATGCCGATACGACCGGCGAGGTCGCTCATAGTCCGCCGATCTGGTCCACCGAGCGTCAGGACCACCGCGACCTGGGTCGCGGTGAGGCCGAGCGGTGCCACCTCACGAGACAGGTGCATCCGTAGCAACCGGGCAAGCCTGTTCGAGAGGAATCCGAGGTCCGATGGCGCGGCTGACTGCACGGGGCGCACTCCTTCTCGGCATCGACGTTTGCACGGCCGGTTGCCGCAGGTTGATTCGTATCCGAAGTATATAGTGTGTATACTCACTAGTCAAGCGTGCGCGGCGCGGGTTCACTCCGCCCGGGTTCACTCCGCCACGAACAGGCGGCGGCTGCCGAGCATCGATCCTCAGCCCCGGGGGCGCCTCAGAGTCACGACCGCGCGAATTCAACCAAGGCGGCGTACTCGAAGAACTTGTCGGCGGTTCGGAGCGCTTCAAGTACTCGCGCCGTGCTTGACGGGGGTTGCTCAGGTTCTCCGAACTAGGCTCCGGCCACTAGGGCCTCTTGGACTCGGAAGATGAAGAACAGGTAGTACAACGCAACGCCGGTCATGATTGCCCCGGCGACAATCTCGATTGGTCTTGACCAACGAACGAGCGCGTTGATCAGCCAACGACTCGAGGCGCGCGACACGAGAGCGAGCACGAGCAGCGGTGTCGCGATGCCCACTCCGAACGCGATGAAGTTCGCGAAGTTCGCGAGCGCCTCCCCCACGGTCGCCACCCGGGTGAAGAAAGCCGCGATGAACAGCGGGTTGCACGGGATGACGATCGCACCGAAGAAGAAGCCGTACACGAACGAACCTACGAGTGGGTTCTTGGCCTCGGGTAGGCGCACCTTCTGATACAGGTGCACGCCGGACATCAGGAGAACACCGATGACTGCGAGCACCGTGAACGCAACGGGCGATATCACGCCGACGACGGTCTGCAGCGACGACTGTAGGAAGGTCGTGAACACGAGACCCAACACCGCCATGAACGAGATGACCCCAGCCGAAACGGACACACCGATCCATGCGAGCGTGGCACGGTCCTCTCGGTTCTTGCCTGCGTATCTGGCCATTCGAACTAGGAAGGCCGGGTACAACGGAATCACGCACAAAGCCGTGAGCGGGGTGAGAAGCCCCAGGATGTAACTCTCGCCGACGAATCTAAGCGTACCCACGCTAGCGCGCTGACTCGACAGCGCGCTCGAGGTCCTTCAGGGACTTGGTGCCGCGTGGCAGAAGCTTGGGCGTGGACTGTTCGGAGTCGATGATCACGATCGGCGCGGTCGGCGGGGTGACGATGGATGGGCCGAACTCCGCGACGAGCTGCTCGGTCATGCCTTTCGGTGCAATCACGAAGTACCCCTTGTTGCCACGATCGGCCACGGCGCTCTTCACAAGACCGGCGTCTTCATTAGCGTCTGTGTCTATTGCTACCAGGACCGGCCCGCGGCCCTCGTCCAGCTGGAGAACGTTCATGATCTCCTGCTGGCCCTTGCAGACGCTTCACCACACGGCGAATGCATGAAGAAGAACGGGTCTGCCCTTGAAGTCCGAGAGCCGGAACTTTTTGCCTGAGGAAACGTCCGTGAGCTCAGCGTCCAGCCACGCACGGGAGGAGTCCTGCGTTGAAGCGCCGGGCGTCTGCGTGGCAGTCTGCACCGGAGCCTCTGCGAGCGGCCTCGCTGGGGTGGTCGATCCGGGCGGGCTGGAACACCCCGCCACTAGTGTCGTTCCCAGTAGCAGTGCCAAGAGCGAGCTGAACGGTTGCAGCTTCTTCACCTTGCTACCTCCGCACTCAGGAGACGGTTGTGTGGAGACAATACCCACTCGTTGGTACGGCGGAGCTGCGGCGAGTCCCAATAGGTCCCAACGAGTACCAACAGTCACCATGTATTTGGGCAACAAATCGGGCTACAAATCGGAGGCATTCATCTCAGGCGTCGATTCCTCGTCCGCGGAGTGCATCGAGTAGTTCTTGGCATAGTGCCGAGCACGACGCGACGATAGTCTCTGATGGCTCGGGCGCCGCAGCTTCTGCAGCGAGCTGGCTGCCCGGAGAATCGGTGGCGCCGAACAGACTAGGCAGTTGCCCGAGCGCCTCTCGAGCGACGGCACCAGCGACCTCGTCTCCCAAGAGCCTCACGAAGTCGTCAGTCAGTCGAGCGCTCGGAATCGCTTGGAGCAGACGAAGCACGTCCAGCGCGTCCTTGGGTTTGACCCTGTCAGCCCAGCCTCGTTCGAGTGCGCCGGCCGTGACTCGTTCGGAAAGCTTGATTGTCTTTGAGATCAACAGCGCGGTCGGGCCAGCCACCTTCATGGGGAAACTGCGCGTGTCTGTCGCCTCCAGCGCCACGATGCTCATCACGCTGTTGTCCACCAGCGCGGCCTCCAAGCCATGGACTTTGAGCATCGAGCCCTTCTCATGCCTCGGCACACGTGCGGCGCGACGTCCCGCTCCTCCGAGCGCATCGGGCACGAGCAGGTCGATCGTCACCTTTGCCGGCACGCCGCCGATCACGCGCGAGGCTGCCCACACGCCAACGAGCTGCCGACCGTCGCGTTCATCGAGGAAGAACTTGGCCGCGCGCATGACCGAGGCGATCTCAGGATCGTCGGCCAGGTTGCGCGGATCGATGGCCACGTCGCCATCGGTCGTGAACTCGGCCACCGCGAACCGGGCTGCACCCGTGTGCAGATAGATCGCCTGCGCCCCGACGAGCACGAGCGCGTCGCGATGCCCCTCGAGCGCTTCCAGCGCATCCAGCAGCGTCGTGCGCGCGACGATGTACTCTTCGCTATACACGCCATACCTCCTCATTGGCGAGCATCCACTCGATGAGCGCCTCAGCTTCCTCCGGGCCACGTCCTGAGGAAGTCAGGAGGTCGGCGGCGGCCTGTGAAGGAGACACGTACCTGAGGCCCTCGTCGAGAACTGTGCGCTCGAACACCACGCGATCGAACGGTTCGACCAGGAGCACATTGGCTCCCGTCTCTGTTGGGACAAGCCCGAGCTCACCCGCGGCCTCATCCAAGCGCTCGACGTAGACGACGCCGAGGCGAGCTGGAGCGATCGGTGCTCGCCGAGCCGCGGCGAGCGAGCCTGAGATCGCGTACTTGAGACCATCGGATGCGGACTGTGTGCGCAAGGCTTCGAGCAATGCCGGCAGACCCCGCGGCTGGAGGTAGGACGTGGCGACGTTGGAGGAGGTCAGCGAGTATTCCTTTGCCCAGGCGCGAAGAAGGTTGGGCCAGTCGACGCGCGTGACCGGACCACGGGGCTCGCGACCGATGTAGTCCTCCTGCTCGAGCAGCGCGAGCAGGCGCGAGACGTAGCCCGCGTCGATTTGCGCGATCTTCGCGATCCCTCGTACGCCGAGGGGTGGGAGGAAGTCCATGAGCGTTCGCACCAGCCGACCGGCCTTGGCGCCCTTGAGGGAGCGCGCCGGGCGCTGCGTCGGCTCGGGATCCTTGCTGGCGCCGACCCGCTCGATGGCCACCGCCGGCGTGTCGAGCCGCAAATAGAGGTTGCCGGTCAGGTCGATGTAGCCGGCTCCGGATGCACGCAAAATCTCGCGCGTGCGCTCGCTGAGGTAGCGCGCGACGATGACCGGGGTCGTCTCGGCGCCCTGCCAGCGCCGCATCTCGAAGCGAGACACGATGGGGCCGACGTCTTTGGGGTCGAGCCGACTCTTCACATCGATGGTCAGAATCGATGTCTGCCCGTTCGGCCCCACGACGCGCACCACCGCGTCCGGTCCTGGGATGAAGGCAGGGCCCTCGACCACGTCGACGCGCCACGTCTCTGGTAATCGTGAACGAATCTCAGTCAGAGCCCGGGAGAGTGTGGTGTTGTCTGATGTAGTTGTGTTGCGCATCATGCACAACATTCTACTTCCAGGCAACACCTACTGCAAGCGGTTCCGCCGCGACTGCCCCCAGAACCGCTCCATACCAGTCCGCTGCTCGGTCGGCGGCGTGTCTCAATCGAGGTCTCGACGCTCACATCAGTGCCTGGACGTAGGGGCGCATGACGTGCTCCACCCGGTCGACCTTGGCGTAGCGCATCACCTGCGCCGGCGTTGCCCGGCGAGAGCGAATCGTCTCTTGCAGCGCTTCGATGGCCACATCCTGCCCGATGCGGTTGCGGTACTTGAAGCAGTCGGCGACAGTCTTGGCGAGATCGAACACGCGGATGGGTGTCCCGTCCATGTCGTGCTCTTCGACGCCAGCCACGATGGCCTCTGCGCTCATCGAGAACCGCTCGATGCGCGGGTAGGCGATCCGCGGCGCCTTGACTCCCCTCGGCAGCGCGATCTGGACCGCCGCCGGGATCTGCGTGCCGATTCCGTGGAACTCGAGCGCGCTCACCAGACAGAGGACGGCGCGGGGGACACGCCTCAGGACCGCAGCCACGCTGGGGTACGCAGGCAGCGGCGACGCGGCAAGATGGTAGACACCTCGCGAGAGCGGTTCGACAAGACCGGTATCACGCATCCAGTACAGCGTGCGCTCCTCGATACCCGAGGAAAGAGCTTCGGAGGTGCCGAGCACTCCGCCGGCACTCTCGAATGCGGCCGTCGCGCGCGCGAGCTCCATGTCCGAGGGCGTTCTCATGGCATATAAGTTACCACAGTTATCGACAACTGTAGTTGTTTTTATGCCAGCTCGTTCGGGCAACAAATCGGGCAACAACCCCGCCGAACGCCGATTCTGGGCAAAAGGGACTGCTATTGGGCCGCACTAAGGCACCTGCACGCCCTCTGCGCTGCGCCTTTCCTCCACGTCGACGCTCGGCCGGAAGACATTTGTTGCCCGATTTCACGCTCGAAATCGGGCAACTCAGGCCTCTGACCTGCTGAAATCTGGTGCCCCCAAGGGAATTCGAATCCTGATTGTGAAACGCCCCGGGTTTGACGGAGGCTCCGTTTCCAGGATTACTTGGTCCTGGAGAAAGGAGTCAGACCCATGGCACGACGTTCAAAGTACTCCCCCGAGTTCCGAGAGCGCTCCGTCCGAGTTGCCCGAGAATCCGAGCGTTCGATCTCTGAGGTCGCACGCGATCTGGGCATCCACCCCGAGACCCTGCGGCTCTGGGTACGCCAGGACGAGGCTAACGACGGCACCCGCAACGATCGGCTGACGACCGCCGAGCGCGAGGAGCTTTCTGCTCTGCGGCGCGAGAACCGCGACCTGAGAAGGTCAAACGAGATACTGAAAGCCGCGAGCGTGTTTTTCGCCCGCGAACTCGACCAGCCCCGTCCGAGGTGAGCGCGTTCGTCGATACGCATCGCGACCGCTTCGGG
>JBBREQ010000027.1:0-26508 GCA_038202795.1 Coriobacteriia bacterium
TGCCCATCGGCGACCTCACCGCCTTTCTCACCTATATCGTGCAGATCCTCATGGCCGTGCTCATGGCGACCATCATGTTCGTGATGGTGCCGCGCGCGGCCGCCTCCGCTGAGCGAATCAACGAGGTTCTCGACACGGAGCCTGAGATCGCAAACCCCATCGCGCCTATCGCCCCTCTGGGCGCTACCGGTATCGTGGAGTTCCAAGACGTGGAGTTCCGTTACCCGGGCGCCCAAGATGCCGTGCTGTGCAGCATCTCGTTCACCGCACATCCCGGACAGACGACGGCGATCGTGGGCAGCACCGGAAGCGGAAAGTCCACACTCATCAACCTCGTCCCCCGTCTCTACGACGTGACCGGCGGAAGGATCCTCGTCGATGGCGTCGACGTGCGCGAGATGGACCAAGAGGTTCTCTGGCACCGCGTCGGATTCATCCCGCAGAAGGCCTTCCTGTTCAGCGGCACCGTGTCGAGCAACCTGCGCTACGGCAACGAGGCCGCGACCAACGAGGAGCTCTGGCATGCGCTCGAAGTCGCTCAGGGAAAGTCGTTCGTCTCGGCGATGGCGGAGGGTCTCGACGCGCCGATCACTCAGGGAGGCGCCAACGTCTCCGGCGGCCAGCGTCAGCGACTCGCCATCGCGCGCGCGCTCGTCGCACGACCGAGCGTCTACATCTTCGATGACAGCTTCTCGGCGCTCGACTTCGCGACTGACGCGGCGTTGCGAGCAGCACTCGCCCGCGACACCGGCGAAGCCACCGTCATCATCGTGGCACAGCGAGTCAGCACGATCATGCGGGCCGACCAGATCATCGTGCTCGACGAAGGAGTCATCGTGGGCTCGGGCACGCATGAGGAGCTCATGGCGACCTGCGAGACCTACGACGAGATAGTCCGAAGCCAGCTGACCGAGGAGGAGGTCGCATGAGCGAGCGCACCACGCACGCGCAGAGCGCACCCGCTCCTGCCAGCCCCAGTACGGCGCGGCCGGCCGGCAGAGGCCCCGGCCCCGGCGGCGGGTTTGGACCCGGCGGTCACGGTCTCATGGGCAGCGGCGCGAAGAGTAAGGACCTCAAAGGTTCGCTCAAGCGTCTTGGTGGCTACCTGAGACCGCACTCCCTGAAGATCGTTCTCGTCATCGCGCTGACCGTGATAAGCGTGGCTTTCAGCGTCATCGGCCCTCTCATCCTGGGTGAGGCGACCAACCTACTGTTCGAAGGGGTCATCAGCAAGCAGCTGCCCGCCGGCACGACCCAGGCTCAGGCCGTCGCCGGCCTCAGGGCCAGCGGTCAGGACCAGCTCGCGCAGATGGTCTCCAGCATGACGCTCACGCCGGGCACCGGCGTCGACTTCGCAGCGATCGCACAACTCCTTGCTCTGCTCGGCGCTGTCTACCTACTCTCTGCACTCTTCGCATGGCTGCAGGGTTTCATCATGGCGGGCGTCGCCCAGGAGACCGTCTATCACCTGCGCCAAGAAGTCGACGTGAAGCTTGCACGGCTGCCGCTCAAGTACTTCGACGATAACGCACGCGGCGACACGCTTTCTCGGGTGACCAACGACATCGACAACATCTCGAACACGCTGTCGCAGAGCGCGACGCAGATCATCACCGCGGTACTCACGATCATCGGCGTGCTGGGAATGATGTTCGCGATCAGCCCGCTTCTCGCGACGATTTCGCTGCTCGTCATCCCCGCGTCGGTCGTTGTCACGATGTTCATCGCCAAGAAGTCGCAGAAGCAGTTCACGGCGCAGTGGGAGCGGACCGGAGCCCTCAACGGCCATGTCGAGGAGATGTTCACCGGTCACAGCGTCGTGAAAGTATTCGGTCGACAGGAAGAGGCGATCGAGGTCTTTGACCGCCAAAACGAGGGGCTCTACGACGCAAGCTTCCGGGCCCAGTTCATCTCGGGAACGATCCAACCTTCGCTGAGCTTCCTCAACAACCTGAACTACGTAGGTATCGCGGTCATCGGCGGCGTCCAGGTCGCCAACGGTACGATCTCGCTGGGCGACGTACAGGCGTTCATCCAGTACTCGCGCCAGTTCACCCAGCCCATCGTGCAGACCGCCAGCATCGCCAACGTCCTGCAGTCAGCCGCCGCATCCGCTGAACGCGTCTTCGAACTCCTCGATGCGCCAGAGGAGATCGCCGAGACGACCGCACCTACGCGCCTAGAGGCGCCTACCGGGCACGTTCGCTTCCGCAATGCGACGTTCAGCTACTCGCCCGAAACGACGCTGATCGAGGGTTTGGACCTGGAGGCGCTCCCTGGCCAGACGGTCGCGATCGTGGGGCCCACGGGGGCGGGCAAGACGACGCTCGTGAACCTGCTGATGCGCTTCTACGAGCTGGATGGCGGCGCAATCCTAGTGGACGACGTCGACACGCGCGACATGACGCGCGACGACCTGCGGCGCCTCTTTGGCATGGTGCTGCAGGATACGTGGTTGTTCAAAGGCTCGATCCGAGACAACCTCGCCTATGGCCGAGAAGACGCGACCGAGGACCAACTCCTCGCAGCAGCACGCGCAGCGCACGTCGACCACTTCGTGCGTACGCTGCCGGAGGGCTACGAAACCGAGCTCAACGACGACAGCTCGAACATCTCGGCAGGCCAGAAGCAGCTGCTGACCATCGCGCGGGCCTTTGTCGCCGACCCACCGATCCTGATTCTCGACGAGGCGACCAGCTCAGTCGATACGCGCACCGAGTCGCTCATCCAGGCAGCGATGAAGCGGCTGATGCAGGGGCGAACGAGCTTCGTGATCGCGCATCGGCTCTCGACCATCCGCGACGCGGGGCTGATCCTGGTCATGGACGGGGGTGCGATCGTGGAGCAAGGCACCCACGTCGAGCTCATGGCGCGCGGCGGGTTCTACGCCACGCTCTACAACAGCCAGTTCCTGGAGCCGCTCGACGACGCGGGCTAGGAACGAAAGGAGACGGCACGCTCGTGAAGAGCACGAGGTGCCGTAGCCCACGGCGTATCGCACGCGCGTAGCCAGCGAGTTCGACCTGCCGCCCCGTTCCTTATGCGCCTCGTTAGGTGGACAATGGGCGTATGGAGTACGCAGTCCATACGGGGGAACAAGGTCTGGAGCGCGTTCGTGGGGCTTGGGAGGCGCTGGAGCCTCGCGGCGCCCAACACGTGTTCCAACGCTATGACTATGTCCGTCGGTGGTACGACACGATCGGACAGCGCGATGGTTCCACTCCACTTATCGTCGAGCGTACCGAGGCTGGCGAAACCACCGCGATCTTCCCCGCCTGCCGCGTGAAGCAGGGGCCCGCGAGGCTGCTCACGTGGATGGGCGGTCCCGACCTGGTGGACTACGGGGACATCGTGTGCGATCCAGCATCTGACGGGGCGACTGCCCGGGAGTTCGTATCTGAGTCGCTACGCCGCCTGCGCCCCCATGCCCGCGGTGCGTTGACCTACCTCACCAACGTGCGCGAGGACGCCACAGCGTTTCACGGGTTGAACTCAGTGCTCCGCGAGTTCTCGCGAAGCACCGCTCCCTACGTGGTCGTTGACGGAGACATGGATGAGTTCATGGCTCGCCTCCCCAAGGCCCGGCGGCAGAACACTCAGCGCTGCATCCGCCGGCTCGAAGAGCGTGGTCGGGTGGAGTTTCGCTGGCTTGAGCCCGACGACCCGGAGCTTCCTGGAACGGTCGAGCGTCTGATCGAACTGAAGAAGGCACGATACAACCGGCCCGGAGCCACGACCGAGCTATTCAAACCGGGGCACCCCGAGTTCTGTATGGCGTGCGCGTTGCAGGATCCCGCGATACGAATCGGTCGTCTGCTCGCCGGCGACATCCTTGTCGCGGAGGCCATGATGGCCGTGTACCGCGGTCGCATGTACCTGCTCGCAAGCGCATTCGAGGCCGAGTTCGAACGCTGCTCACCCGGTCGCGTACTCGCCTACCATCTCCTGCGCGATTGCCACGAACAGCAGTTGGGCATCTTCGACTTCTGTTGGGGCGACGAGCCGTACAAATACGAATGGACCGCCTCGGAGGTACCGCTGGTTACGTTTGTGGACCGCGGTCCCGGCGGAATGCTGCTCGAGACGGCAGCGAAAGCGCGCCGAGCCGCCAACAGGCGAGCTGGAGCCCGAAAGGCGGCGCATCCGGAACCCGCGTCCTAGGGGTGGCTCGCGGGGCGGGTGCCTCCCCTTCTGTGTGGTACGCTCGCCCTTGTCGGCACCTCTCGCCAGGAGCCGACCACGGTCCCGGGGGTTCACCGCCCCGCGGGGCCACCTTACGCTTTGAGGAAGTGACGATATACTGCCTCTCGGCACGCGCGAGCTACCAAGAGCGAGCCGCGCACAGTGGCACCGGGAGGCGCCATGACCTTCAAGACGATCATCGAACCGTTTCGCATCAAAGTGGTCGAGCAGATCAAGATGACCACACCGACGCAGCGAGAGGAGATGATCCGGGCCGCCGGCTACAACATCTTCGCGCTGCGCTCCGAAGACGTGATCATCGACCTGCTCACGGACTCCGGCACCGGCGCCATGAGTGCCAACCAGTGGGGCGGCGTCATGCGTGGCGACGAGTCCTACGCCGGAAGCCCTTCGTACTTCCACTTCTACGACTCGGTCCACGACATCACCGGCTTCGAGTACATCATCCCCACACACCAGGGCCGCGCCGCCGAGCGCATCCTCTTCTCGGTGATGTGCAACGAGGGCGATGTGGTCCCCAACAACAGCCATTTCGACACCACGCGCGCCAACGTGGAGTACCGCGGGGCGATTGCTCTGGATCTGCCGTCGCCGGAGCTGGCCGACATGAACTCCGACTTCCCGTTCAAAGGCGACATGGACCTCGACCGGCTGCGCGCCGCCTTCGCCGAGTACGGCCCCGAGCGCATCCCGCTCGTCATGATCACCGTCACGAACAACTCTGGGGGCGGCCAGCCGGTCTCACTCGCCAACATGCACGCCGTCGCCGAGATCTGCCGTGAATACGACACGCCGCTCTACCTCGACGCCTGCCGACTGGCCGAGAACGCCTACTTCATCAAGACCCGCGAACCCGCCTACGCCGAGAAGAGCGTGCGCGAGATCGTCCGCGAGATGTGCGACCTGGCCCACGGCTGCACGATGAGCGCCAAGAAGGACGCGATCGTGAACATGGGCGGCTTCCTGGCCACACGCGATCCCGACCTGCGCACCGAGGCCCAAAGCCTGCTGATCCTCACCGAGGGCTTCCCCACCTACGGCGGTCTGTCCGGGCGCGACCTCGAGGCGCTCGCCATTGGCATGCAGGAGGCGGTCGACGAGGACTACCTCAACTACCGCATCGCCTCGACGCGCTACATCGGTGCTCACCTGCGCGACGCGGGCGTGCCGCTGCTCTGGCCGGCCGGCGGTCACGCCATCTACCTCGACGCCAAGCGCTTCGCCTCGCACCTCGAGCCGACGCAGCTCCCGGGCATCTCGGTCGCCATCGCGCTCTACCTGCTGGGCGGCGTGCGCGCCTGCGAGATCGGGACGCTCATGTTCGGCCGCACGGACCCCGAGACCGGCGAGGAGCTGGCCGGACCGCGCGAGCTGGTGCGCCTCGCGATTCCTCGGCGCGTCTACACCCAAAGCCACATGGATTACGTCATCGAGGTCGTCATCAAGGCTCACGAGCAGCGCGATAGCCTTCCCGCCTACCGCATCGTCGAGCAGCCGGCGTTCCTCCGGCACTTCTCGGCGAAGCTCGCACCGGTTGGGTAACAACCCCAAGACCGCGGATACACCCTGCGCGACACGCGCTTACCGAGAGGATCCACCATGACCCGAAACGCACACACCTCTTCCGGCGGTCCTGCGGCCATCGGCCCCTACTCGCACGGCGTGTGGGCGGGCGACCTGCTCTACCTTTCAGGCCAAACCCCCATCGACCCGGCGACGGGAAAGCTCGTCGAGGGCGGCGTCACCGAGCAGACCGCGCGCGTCTTCGACAACCTCGAGGTCGTGCTCGCCGACGCCGCGCTGTCGATGGACGACGTCGTGAAGTGCAACGTCTTCCTCACGACAATGGATGACTTTCCTGAGATGAATGCGGTCTACGGCGGACGCTTCAGCGAGCCGTTCCCGGCACGCTCGACCGTCGCCGTCGCGGGTTTGCCGCTGGGCGCGCGCGTCGAGATCGAGCTGGTCGCGGTGAGACCCGAGGCATAAGCCGGGACCGATTCGCGAGTGCCCCGTTGGGACTCGCGCTGCCTAGGGAGCGGTCTGCGTGCCCTGAAGCGAGCGGCCCACGTGGCAATACGAGCAATCAGACATCTTGTCCGCGTGACACTCTTTGCACATCTCCATCGTGGGCCGCATCTTGCGCCCACCCGCCCCGTTGTGTCCGGCTCCCGGATGGCACGTGATGCAACGGGCACCCTCTTTGGCGTGCAGGACGTGACTGACGAGCAGGTCGCCCGAGGGCGACGTGAGTCGGTTGGTCGTGTGGCACCCGGAACGCATGCACACCCGGTCGCTGGGAAACGCCGTAGGCGGCAGCCCGAGCGCCCCGCCCGAGACGTTGCTCAGCAGCCCGCCCCAGAACGTGAGGGGGTAGGTCACGATACCCCGTGCTCCGGGTTCGAGATGGCAGTGAAGACACGTCGAGGCCGTCGCGCGGTGCCTGTCCTTGCCCCAGCTCTGGTAGAACGGCCGCGTGTAGCCCCACCACCCGTTCGCCTGTGGTGTGAACGCGAACGCCAAAGGGATGATCGCGACCACCAACACGATCACGCCCGCAGCGATCCACAGCCAGTGGACCAGCCGATTGCGCGGGGTCCGCTCAGGGGCATCGTCCGACTCAACGGTAGGAGCGGGCTCGCTCGTCGTGGATGGTTCGTCGTCAGGAGAGGTCATGGGCTCGTCCATCGCGCTTGCCTACGGCACTAGCTTAAGCGCGGAATCGAAGTTGAGCTGCGGAACCAACCCATGGCACTTCTCGCAGAAGGAACCCTCGTGGCACGCCTCACAGCTACGGTGTTGCTTGACCGCGTCGCGGTGGGTCGCCCGCCAATCGACGGCGTGGGAGCGCGGACGCGTGGAGTGACACTGTGCGCACCAGTTCTCAGTCCACTTGTGGCAGCTCTCGCAGTCCTCCTCTTGTTGCTTGTCCGGATGGATGATCTTCCAGTCGGTGGCCTTGTGGCTCAGCGGCGCGCCCTTTTCATTGTGGCAGGCCTCGCACTCATCCTTTGCTGTCTTGCCATCGTGGCACTTGAGGCAGCGCTCCATGGTGGGCGTGTGCTCGCCTTGCGGGTTGGTCTCGTGCACAAGGAACTCATGGCATTCGATGCATGCGATCTTGAGCTCGTCGACGTGGGCCTTGTGAGGGATGTTGAGGTCACCCGAGGGAGAAACGGCGCGCAAGTCGATGTGGCAGCTGGAACACGCCGGGTCACCCGGTGTCTTGAGCAGGTCGGGGTTCTGCGAGATCGGGAGCGCCTGCAGATAGAACTGCCCCACCATGCGCAGGCTGTAGCCAGCCTGCGCCGCCGTGTTCGGCGGGATATGACAACTCTGGCAGTTCACCTGGGCGTGCACCGACGTCGTCCATGACTCGTACTGGACCTCAGTGCTCGGATAGCGCTCCATGAACGCAGGTCTCGTGGCAATGTAGGCTGGGATGAGGACGAAGACGGTGATCGCCACAACCGCGATCGCAAGCCGCACGAGCAAGCTGCGGCCGCGAATATTCTGCACGAGTTCACGTGTGCGCTCGGCTATGCCGCGCCGTGGTTCCGTGCTTGGTGTCTCTTCGGTCAACGTCCCTCCTTCAGTTGCTCTTGGCCGGTTGCGTCAGGCCGTAGTGGCACTCGTTGCAGAACTCCGCCTTGTGACAGAAGTAGCAGCCGCTGCTACTCACCGCAGCCTTCTCGGAGTGCAGCTGCTTCCAATTGCCGCTGTGAGAACTCGGGCGGTCCTTGTGGCACTCGCTGCAGTAGTCAGGCGTCCATCCGTGGCACTCGCCGCAGTCGCTCTTCTTGCTCTCGTCCCGGTGGGCCTTGGCCCAGTTTGCCGCCTTGTGGGAGGCAGGTACGTCCTTGCGGAGGTGGCAGTCCTTACACTCTTGGGTGGCTTTGACGCCATCGTGACACTGCTCATAGCACTTCGTCATCGACGGACGATTGATGCCCAGGGGGTTCTTATGATGAACGAGATTCCTGTGGCACGCCGCGCAGTCGACGAAGATCTTCTGTACGTGCCAGGCGTGCGGGATGCGCAGGTCACCGTCAGGTGACACGGAGCGATACGCCGTGTGGCACTTCTGGCAGGCCGCAGACGAAGGGGCCCCGAGCAGGTTCGAGGTCGAGGGGCCGCCCACCAGTTGCGAGTAGAAAGCGGGAATCGATTGCGCGGCGAACTGAACAAACCCTGTGATTCCCGGCTCTATGTGGCAACTGGCACAACTCATCAGCCCGTGCGTCGAGGTCTTCCACTCGGCCATGGGTGCGCGTAGGTCCGGGTAGCGATCATAGTAGCCTGGCTGCAACGTCGAGAACACGGGCAGGGCCGCCGCCACGAAGACAACGAGAGCGACCAAGTACCAGAGGTAGGCCTTGCGCCACCTCTTCTTTGGCTTTTCGCTGATCTCGCCGCCCTCGGTGACCTCGGGCAGCTCGTCGCTCGGTTTCAACTAGCGCATCTCCTCGAACTGCTCGTGACAATCGTCGCACCAGAGTTGCTCGTGACACGTGAGGCAACGTGGCGGCTCGGCGTTCGCCGTCTTATGCTGTCCTATCCAGGTGTCTCCAGCGCCGTGAGAGTCGGGCCGCTGCTCGTGACAGCTGTCGCACTTCCCCGTCGATATGTGGCAACGTAGGCACTTGGACTGGTCCTCGAGCGCCTTGGTGCCATGTTGCCCGATCCAGCTTGCCCTGACGTGCAGGGTCTCGATCTCCTTGAGTTCGGCGTCCGTATTGGTTGGCCCGAAGTCAGGAGAAACTCCCGTCGTATGGCACTGCTGGCACTGTTTGGGCTCATGACACGATTCGAGGCAGCCTCCGTCACCGCTTGCGAAGACAATGTCCGGGTGGGCCTGTTTGAAGTCGCCGGGCTTCGCCTCGAGGCTGTGGTGGCAGTTCGAGCAGGTGCCCTGCTGCTTCCAGCCCACGTGACAGCCATACGAGGTACACACCCCGCTGAACGGCATGGTCTCGTGATTCTCGATCTCCTTCTCCAGGTGCGCCGTCCACTTGTGGCAACCAACGCAGTCGCGCTTCTCGGTTCGCACAGCAAGGTGGGCCGGGTGCGGGATACGGGTTATCCGCTCGGCATTGTAGGTCCAGTCGGTCTCGTGGCATGCGAGACACGCGTCCCTGGCGGGCTTCTCCAACTCGACGAACAGGGGCTGCTCGTAGCCAGGGAACAGAGAGCGGTAGAAGTCGCCCGTCGCGGCCGCTGCCTCCGCAACTGCCTGGCCGCTGCGGCCGTGGCACTGGACGCACGCTATTCCCGCGTGGGTCGAGGTCTGCAGTGCCTCGTAATTCTCTGAATACCCGAGGCGTTCGGCGAAGTAGGCCGGGCGCGACATCAATAGCATGGGTATCGCAATCGCCAATACCACGAAGACACCTAGTGCCCCGAGCAGCGTCCACATGAGGCGCGAGGGGTGCGCCAAGTGGGCGATGAGTCCCTTGAGACGACCGTCCGCCATGATCAGGCCACCCCACCCTCGAGAGCCGCTTCCGATCCAGCAGTGACGGCGGTGGGCGCCACCTCCTGCTCGGCATGACCTGCCTCGGGTTCCTCCATGGGCAGCACTTTCACGGCAAGAGTCACGATCAATAGGCCGAACGCGAAGATGCCTACAGCCATGAGCACCTCGACGAGGCTGGGGACGTAGAAGCTCGTCCCCTGGAACAGCGTCGTCTGCGAGAAGCCCATGACGTCAAGGGAATAGCGTTTGAGGAACACGGCTGCGACGTAGAGCCCCGCGGCCGTCAGCTGGACCGCCGGAAGGTGCCTGGTCGAGCGTCGCGCGAGCAGCGTGAACGCAGTGAATCCCAAGATCAGCACCGGCAAGAAGACCCTTGCATACATGCCGCCGACCTTGACGAACTCGTCCATGCGCATAACGTGACCGGGCATCGCGGACGTTGGCCAGTAGATGAAGAGGATTTCGACCACCAGCAAGAACAGGTCGATGATCATCACGGTGGCTAGCAGAGTGGAGAGGCTCCTGAACATGCTGGACTTGAACTTGTACCCGCCGAACTTCTGGAGTATGTAGGCGAAGATGAGGAGCAGCGCGATACCCGAAGCGGTAGCCGAAGTCAGGAAGATGGGCACCATCATCGCGGTATGCCACAGCTCGCGGGACTTGTTCATGGCCAGTACGAACGCCGTCGTAGTGTGCAGGTAGATAGCGAACGGCAGCGCGATGAGCGTCATGCGGAACGCAAGCTTGTGGCCGCCCTTGCCGGTGATCATCACCCACAGGTCGACAAAGCAGATGACCATGTAGATGGCGGCTGCACTACCGGTGAAGATGAACGCAGATGTCGGATTCGGGGTGATCATGAACCATCTCAATCGCCACAGAAACTCGACGTGATCGCTCAGAAGGCCTATGAGCGCACACATGACCAGAACACCGGCCATCAGGACGGCGAACCGCGACAGCGGACGGAACTGCTCGGCACCAAAGAGGTGGACGCTGGCGTAGACAGCCAAGCCACCTGCGGAGAGCCCCACGTAGTACATGTAGAGGATGAACCACAGACCCCATGGGTAGTCGTCGCGCATCCCCATCACCAGGCCGCCGTCTTTGATCAAGACCCCCACGGCCACGAGGAAGAGTGAGGCAAGGATTCCGAGCAAGGCAACAAACCGCCAGTAGCTGGGGCTGGCGTTCTTGAGCGCTCCGAAGTCGAAGTCAACCCCTATGAAGCGCAACACGCCGGGACGTGGGGAAGTGGGTTCAGTCACTCACGATCACCCCACGTACCAGATCATCGGCTCGTTGCCGAGTTCTTCTTTCAACCGGAACACCCGCCTTGTCTCGAGCAGAACCGACACCTCGCTCTCGGGGTCGTTGAGGTCCCCGAACTTCCGGGCCCCGACCGGGCATGCTTCAGTGCACTTCGTAGTCAGTCCTTGACGCACCCGCTGGATGCAGAAGGTGCACTTCTCGACGACGCCTGCCTTGTCCTCGAGCGGGACCTTCGGGTTGACGTCCTTCTCGGGCACCTGTGGTTCCACCCAGTTGACATGCCTGGCATCGTACGGGCACGCGACGACGCAGCTCTTGCAACTGATGCACTTCGTGTAGTCGACAACGACGATGCCGTCCGGCTCTTGCCACGTGGCCTTGATCGGACAGGCACGGACGCAGGAGGGGTTCGCGCACTGCATACACTGGACAGGCATGTAGTAGCGGCTCGGATCTCCCGCGTCGTCATAGTCGACGACCGAACTCTCCAGTTCGACGAAGCCCTTTTCCATCTCGAGGACTTGGATGTAGGTGAATCCGGAGGTACGGCCGATGTTGTTCTCTTTGACGCATGCGTAGACACAGCGGCGACAGCCGATGCAGGCCTTGATGTCGATGACCATCCCCCACCGCTCGGCACCCGCAGGCTGCTCCGCGTAGTAGACGGGCTCTCCCGGGTAGTTCATTGTCTGATCGCCCTTGAGATGGGCCAGTGGGTCTTCGATCTCCCCACCCTCGGCACCCTCGCTGCCCAGGGCCGTCTGAGGCAGCATGGTGAGCGCTGCCGGCAACATCCCGGCGGCTACAACGCCGGCAGTAGCGCCAATACCGCGCAGGAAACTACGCCTGCTCAGCGCGGCCCCCTCTTGCATGTCAGCCTCCGGCTGCTCGGCCAGAGGCCGAGGATCGCTTTCGGTACTCATCACTTGGCCCTTCCTCGGATCAGTGAAGCGGTCAGACCACCCACGCCGACAAAAGCCAGTCCCGTGAGAGCCCACAGCCACTGCGGCGTCTGGGTGGGATGAGGGAGCGGGGGGGCCGCAAGGGGCTGCAACGTCGCCGTCTCAGACCTCACCTGGGCCGTGAATCCGGAGCCCACGAAGGGAAGCAGAAACTGGCCGAATACGTACTGCGGCGTATGGGGGTCGTGGCAACCCGCAGATGTGCACTTGTCCGTGGCCTTGCCGTGAATGCCGGCCTCCCATTCCCTGTACTTCGCGGAGTGGCACCGGAAGCAGACCAGCGCGACGTCACCTTTGATGTCAATCGTGCTGCCGTCAATCAGCTTGAGCTGGCTCGGATCCATGCCCGGGCCCACATGGCAGACGAGACAGGCCAGCTTGCCTTGGCCCAAGACGTCGTGCCCCTGGAGCTTGATTTTGTGCCCCTCGAACCCGTTAGGGAGCGCCTTGCCGGCCACGACCGGGTGACAGGCGTTACACGGGGAGAACAGGAGATCGCCGGTCGCCGGCTTGCCCGCGAAGGCGGGAGAAGCCACTGCAACAGACGACAGAAGAGCCACCGCGACGGCCACCAGCACCACGAGACGGCGAGCACGAAGCCATGCGCCGATCACGCTATGGGAATTCGACGCGCTAATGACAACACCACCGCCTCTGAGAACGTGACCTAGGAGAACCTCGACGTGCCCCTCTGCTGAAGCACGCTCAGTCAGATTAACTCGCATGAACGTTGACGTTAAGATATATGAGTCGCTACGATGGCACAAGAGGACTCGCCCGCTCAATCTTTCGCGTAGATGTGTTGTTTTTATGAGCGGTTTCGCAGTCCTATCCACGGTCAGCCCAGTCAGGAGTCCCGTTGAGCGAGGCGGCCCCACCCACTACCCAGCGAGCCCGACGTAGACGCCGCATCATCATCAGCGCAGCGGTCGTGACCCTCTTCATCCTCGTAAGCACCTCTTTGGTGTTAGCCGCCGGAGACATCGCGCTGCTCTCCCGCGCGTGTGGCAGCTGCCACATCATCGCGCCCTCGGTGGTCAGTTGGCATCAGGGGGCCCACTCAAAAGTGGGCTGCTATAAGTGCCACGAGCGGAGAACCGCTTTGCCGGCGAGAATCGAGAGCCGGACCAAACGGTTGAGCCGTGACGTGTGGCATATCGTCACCAGGTCCGCGGTGGTCAGTCCCACCACGGACCTCTCCATCGTCGACAACTCGTGTGAGCAGTGCCACGACCCCGCGCGCCAGCCCACCTCAGGGGGATCGGTGGTCATCAAGCACGAGAATCACGCCAAGCGGAACGATTCGTGTCTCTCATGCCACCTTGACACCGGTCACCCGGGCCGTGCAGGCGAGCAGGGGCTCAAGAGGATGCAGTTGTGCTTCGAGTGCCACAGTAAGAAGGCTCAACCGACCGCATCTCGCCAATGCGATGCGTGCCACCCGCCGGACTTCGAGCTCATCCCGATCTCGCACAAACGTCCGAAAGAGTGGAGCAAGAAGCACGGGGGGGTCGCTCTCACGGACCAAGGGCAGTGCGAGATGTGCCACCTTGGTCAGCTGTGCGCGGACTGCCACGGGCTTGTGATGCCTCATCCTGAGGGATGGAAGAGCTCGAAGGAGGGTCATCCGGCACTGAGCAAGAAGGACGGGGCGACCTGCGTGAAGTGCCACGAAGCCGAGCCCGAGCCTTGCAGCACCTGCCATCACAACAAACATGATCCTCGACGCGGCCGGTGGGCGAAGTATCACTCCTTCGTCGTCACGAGCGGCGGTGCCGCTCAGTGCATGGACTGTCATGCCGCCCACTACTGCGCGGAGTGCCACACGAAACCTGCGCTCTAAGCTCCGCTGCAAGGCCCGTCGAACTCACGGCCCACCAAAAGGGCGCTCCGGGCGGTTAGACTGGCAGTAGGGCAGAACCGCACTCTCGTTTCTGCCGCCGGCACCGGCTCGCAGTCGACGGGAGTGAGATGGGCACGTTTGCCCGAACCGTTCAGGATGCAGACTCCTCGGCGTTGTTCGCAGAGCGTATCGACACGCTCATGCTCAACGTCGGGCTGCGCTGCGATCAGGCCTGTACCCACTGTCACCAATCGAGCTCTCCGCTCCGCACCGAGGTCATGTCGCGTGACGTCATGGAGGCGGTCGCAGCGGTGGCCGGCGAGGTGCGCCCGCGGCTCATTGACATCACAGGGGGAGCGCCCGAGCTCAACCCGGACATCCGGTACTTGCTGAGTCTGCTGTGTGACGCCGGGCATCCGGTGCGGATGCGCACGAACCTGACGGCGCTGCTCGCACCCGAGGCGACAGGGCTCGTACGTCTGCTCGCCGATCTCAAGGTCTCCCTGCTCGCCTCGTTCTCGGGTACCACGCCCGGCGAGATTGCCCCACTACGGGGAGACGTGTTCGACCGCAGTCTCGCGGCCCTGCGCCTGCTCGGTAGCGTGGGCTACGGTCGCGAGCCCGGGCTGCGGCTCGAGATCGCTGTGAACCCGCCTGATGACACGCTACCGGAACCGCAGTGTGTCGTTCAGGAACGGTTTCGCACCCGGCTCACCGACGGCCTGGGCGTCGCCTTCAACGACGTGTTGGTGATTACCAACGTGGCCGTTGGGCGCTTTCGTGAGCGCCTCGACCAGAGCGGGCGACTCTACTCCTACACGCGTCAGCTGCGTGACGCTTTCAATCCCGAGACGCTCCCCCGCCTGGCGTGCCGTACCTGTCTTGAGATCGCCTGGGATGGCACGCTCTGGGACTGCGACTTCAACCTGGGTCGCGGAATCGGGCTGTCTGAAGGACTCCCCACGCACGTATCGCGGTTCGATGCTTCACTGCTTGCACGCCGTCCCGTCCGCTTCGCCGAGCACTGCTTCGCGTGCACCGCGATGGGGGGCTCGGGTTGACAGGGCAGTCTGCTGTGATCCGGTCGGGTCACACACCTCACGCACGCCTGATCGTCATGACTCGCTACCCGCAACCAGGGCATACCAAAACGCGCCTGATTCCCGTGCTCGGCGCTGGGGGCGCCTCAGCGCTTCACACCGAGCTCGCGCGCCACTGCGTCCGCCGTATGCAGGCTGCAGCGCTGTCCGGAAATACCGCGCTCGAAGTGTGCGCTACGGGCGCCTCGGCGAGCGACGTGAAACGCTGGCTTGGCCGAGACGTCCCTGTGCGCGACCAAGGCGAGGGCGACTTGGGCACCCGTCTGGCGGCCGCGGCACGCCGCGCATTCGCACAGGGCGCCGAGCAGGTCGTGCTGGTGGGTTCCGACGCCCCCGATGTCGGGGGCGTACACGTGCGGGCGGCGCTCGACGCACTGGCGCACGTCGACGTCGTGTTAGGGCCGGCGGTGGACGGCGGGTACTACCTGGTGGCGCTGGCAAGAGGCTCGGGGTCTCGCTCGGTTTCGGCGCTTCTCGGGCCACACATACCCTGGGGAACGTCCGAGGTGCTCGAGGCCACCTGTGCTGCCGCGGTTGAAGCCGGCCTCACGGTGAGCCTGCTCGAGCCACTCCACGACATCGATCGCCCCGAGGACCTCACAGTCTGGGAGGCCATCCTTGCCCAGGAGAAGCGGGTCCGGCTCAATCCCCGGCTGAGCGTGGTGATCCCCGCGCTGAACGAGGCGGCCACAGTAGCACAGGCGATTGCCAGTGCGTCGGAAGCAGGCGCGCATGAGGTGATCGTTGCCGACGGCGGCAGCGCTGATGGGACCTCGAACGTCGCGACGGACGCGGGTGCCCGGGTGGTGCACTGCGAGCAGGGACGTTCGCTGCAGATGAACGCGGGCGCAGGCTCGGCGGTTGGCGACATCCTGCTGTTCCTGCACGCCGATACGGTACTTCCCGCTGCCTCGTTCGAGCACATCCGAGAAGCAATGGCTCATGTGGACACCGTGCTGGGGTCATTCCGATTCGCTGCGGGTGACCCTGCAAGGGCCGTGGACCGGCTCATCAGCCTGGGCGGAGTGTGGCGGCACCGGATCTTCCAGCTCCCGTACGGCGACCAAGCGCTGTTCGTCCGGGCACGAGACTTCGCTGACCTGGGAGGCTTTCCGCCGCTGCCCGTGATGGAGGACCACGAGTTCTCACAGCGCTGTCGGCGGCTCGGGAGTCTCGAGACCGTGCCAGCAACGGCCCGCAGCTCGGCCCGCGCGTGGCACCGGCACGGGCTGGTGCGAACAACCCTCACCAACGCTGCCGTCATCGCCGGCTACCGGATCGGCGTGCCCCCCGAGCGGCTGGCGGTCTGGCGTTCGCGGATCGCGAAGCGCGCTGCCAAGGCAGAACCGCCGGCGCCTCCGGTTCGTTCCGCCCGCGGCGAGTGATAGCACCTGCAACGAAGGCGGCTGGCCCGAAGCACCTCTCGGCGAGTGGTCAGTCGCGCGTCCAGAACTTGGAGTTGACGTACAACTCCTCGACCTGCTTTCGCGCCCACGGCGTCTTGCGCAGGAACTTCAGCGACGAGCTGATGCTCGGATCGCTCTTGAAGCAGTTGAGGTCGATCCGCTTGGCAAGGCCCGGCCAGTCGTACTTGTGAACCAGCTTGCGCAGCATGGTCTCAAGCGTCACACCGTGGAGTGGGTCTTTGGCGTGCGTGTCGGGCATGTCCGTGGCCTCTCCGGTGCGCGTGCGGACGCCCATTCTGGCACGTTGTCCACCCGGTGGCACGTGCACCCGTCGCGTGGCGCGGCTATTTCACGGTCACAGAGTCGTACGTGCTCGACCAGGTGCCCGGGTGCCTGGCGTCGCCACGGTGATACGCGCGCAGGCGCCACTTACCCCGGTACGGCAGCTTCATGCGCGCGGTGTACTTGGTGTAGGTAGAGTAGTTGCTCGCTTTGGCTTTCACGTAGCTGTAGCTCTTCCACTTGCCCTTGACGTAGCGGTACCGATATATCCGCACCGGATAGGTTCCCTTTGTGTGGCGCAGCTTGAGATATCCGTAGACCGGCTTCGCGCTGCCGGCCTTCATCGTTTTGGGGGCCTTAGGAGTGCCCACTGCCACGTAGACCGGCGTGTAGAGGTAGGGTGCTGCCACGGTGACCACACGCTCACCCGAGTCACGCGCCACCACGACCGAGGTGTATCTGCCGGTGGGTACGGGCGCTCCCGCATCGTCCCTCATGTCCCACGTCCAGCTCCATGTCCCTGCGGGGAAGAAGGTTGGCGTGCTGGTGCGGACTGTCTTGCCTGAGGGAGCGATCACCCGCACCGATACATACGCCGCCCGAGACATCGTCCCCCAGAGCAGGCGCCTCTTCCGAGGTTCGACCTTGGGCGCCGACATGCTCAGTCCCAACCCGTGGTCGACTGCGATGGATGTCGACCCTCTCGCCGTCTGGATCCCGTTGCGTGCGACCCCGGTCACGGAATACCAGGACGGTACCACCAGCTGGCCGTAAAGATCGCGCCCGTTCCAGTAGACGGTCCGAGAGCCGGTGAGTGTAGCGGGGATCGAGCTGAGGTGCACGAGCCTACCGGTCCAGTCCGTGACGAGGACGGCCGCCGAAGCAGGCCGGGTGACCGCGAACCGTATGCGCGCGCTTCCCCATGCCGGTGTGCCGGGGGTCCTTCTCGGCGCGGGCGAGGCGGCGGGCATGGGGTCAGTGAGCGGTGGCCGGAATGGCCCCCTGACGACATAGGGGCCCAGGATGTCCAGCGAAGGAACGACTGCGCTGACCGCGACACCGCGGGCCACCGAAGCCTCTCCAGCCATCGCAGCGGCGGGCACGCACGCCGCAACTACTATCAGGAGGACTGCTATGTGTGCGAATCGCCGCATCATCGGCACCCTGGCTCTCGCGCCGCGGAAAGGGGCCGAGCCAAACCGATGGCCAGCGCAAGCAGCACGATACCCATCAGAACTTGGCCCCAAGGAAACACGATCACGAGCCGCTCCGGGCTCACGATGCGGCGCGCAGGTGAGCCGAACGTCATCTCGGCACGAACCAGATAGGCCCCGATACCCGGCCCGGCCCACGTAGCCCGCAACAGGCGAGCGCTCGCCGGCAATACGTTCTGTGCCTCGATGCCCACCGCCTCAACCGGCGCGCCCCACAGCCGGGTGATCATGACCTCGCCCTTTGGCTCGACGTGGATAGTGCCTACGTTTTGGAACCGGACTCCCAGAGGCAGCGGGCCCTTCTGGACCACGCGAGGGCCTGTCATCGCGGCAGTGCCTCCGTGGATGACATCACCGTCCACAGTGAGTAGAAGCAGGGTTCCGACTTGGGCCACCACGGCGGTCTGGCCCGTGTCCGACGGCGCGGTCGAGAACAGCTCGGCCGAGTAGTGTCCGCCGGGCTCGGCGTCTCGTGGCACTGCGATCTTGACTTCCACCCTGCGCCCCTCACCGGGCTTCAGAGTGAATCTCGCAGGTTCCGACGACACCCAACGGCTCATCGACCATTCGGACTGACCCGCAGGCACGAATCTCGGTTCGCCCACTTCTCCTTGGGCGAGAAAATCGGCGGCGGCGCCCTGTAGTGTGACCGGCAGTGCTCCGGAGTTCCTTACACTGACGAAGGTGCTGGCCTGCTCACCCGGAGAGGCCGCGAGCTCGATTCGGACCGGCGAGACGGTGAGCGCATACTCGGGCGCCACGTTTTGGCGGGCCGTCGCCTGCGCTAGGTCGGCCGCAGGAGCAGCGGTGGGGGCGCACAGCAGTATGGCTGCGCACAACCCGCTACAGATGCTCAACCGAAACCACACCCCGCTTCCCCCTTCGCCGATCGTTGCCGGAGTGCCGCACCGGCATGCCGTCGTCTGACCTCTAGTAGTTGGCCGTTGCGATGTAGGTGATGGTGTTCCCGTACGCGCCTGGGGCCTGAGATCCAATCACATTGAGTTTGTAGGTGACACGCGTGACATCGCCGTTACTCGTCGTTGTCGCCGACATGATGGGCTGCGGAGCCTTGCCGCCGCCGAGGTTGGCGAACTGCCGGTACCCGCTTGTGAACTCAGCGGCCGACCCGTCCACGTTGCTCATCGTGTACCCGAACCCGTAGACATCGGCGCTCGTCCAAGGTCCGGCGGCGGACACGGTGATCGATCCGTTGTCGCCGACCACGTCGGGTATCGTGTCTGAGCCCGAGGTGAGGGCGCTGTTCTCGGACGCACTGACCGTGTAACCCCCTGCGGCGTTACAGGTGACCTTGAGGCGCTGGCTCGCCGACTTGGCCTCGCCGAGCCCGATGGTTCCGAAGTCGATCGCGGCCGCGCTTACCGAGCCGCCCTGGGGCGCAGCGTCGGGCATCACCTCGAGTCGCAGCGCGGGCACCACTTGTGCCGACACCTGAACGCTGGGGGACTGCGACGCGCCAGCGTACATGGCCACTGATGCCAGCCATGCAACAGCCAATACGCCTAGCAGCAGTCTTGCCCGTGTCCTCATCATCACCGCCTGTTGAACCAGCCGTCGCGGATGCAGCGGCCATAAAGGAACCTACACATCGTTTATCGTCCTCACGGCGCAGTACTTGAGCAGACGGTTACTCTGTACTGAACTCGACAGCCGTCGATGGGAATGCCCCGACTTGGACGGCCAGCCCGAGGACTGAACTCGCACAAGGCACTCGATCGCGTAGCGCGCCGCGTGACTATGACCTGCGAAGCTCGATCCATCTGCCAAGTCGCGCGGCAGTCACCCGGACCTGACGTGTTGGAGCCAGCGCCTGCTCGCTCGAGATCGTGAAGGCCACACTGGTGGGCGTCTCGGCATTGCCCGCGAAGTCGACCGACCAGAACGTCAGTGTATGGTCGCCTTCTACCGAGGTGTTCACGACCGTGCCGGTCGCGATTTCCCCACCATCAAGCACGTAGTACGTCTCGGCGATGCCCACCCCGCCCGTGTTATCCACTGCGCTCAGCGTGATGGTCGCCGATGCGACATAGGCGGCCTGAGCGTCGGATACGCTCAGCGGCGCGACCAGATCGGTCGAGGCCCACGACTCGAGCGCGGTGGGTGCGCCGGCGACCTCGGCGGTCTGGGCCACCACCAACGCGGTCTCGGTGGACTCGGCGGTCTGGGTCGCCACCAACGCGGTCGCGGACGAATCGACTGTCGCCGTGGCCGCCACGGTATCCGAAGCAGCGAGGCTCAGCATGCCCGACGTGAAGCTCGCCAACAGGCTGGCGGTGCCGTCGCCGGGGTTGTGCACGTTGGTGCCACCCGAGCTGTAGTCGTTCCCGTGACAGTCGTAGCATGACGCCGGGTCGCCCTCGGCGTGACCGTCGCCAACCGGAAGGATCAGCACGCCACCGTCGCGAGGAACGCCCACGATCTCATCGGCCGAGGAGACCTGCTGGTAGGTACCGGTGTCGCTGTCCCATCCGGCGGCGGTGTCACTCGTTGCGTGGCAGGTGAAACAGAAGGCGCGAACCCCAGCCGAATTCGTCGTACCAAGCGACCCGCCCCGCTCATCTGAGATCTGTGAGAGGTTGCCGCGCGCGGAGCCGTGGGCGTTGTGGCACTCGAAACACGGCAGCGGTGAGCCTGCGGGCAACGCCGCATCACTCGAAACGATGCTGTGCCCGCCCGACCCGCCCGACGCGGTCGCGAACTGCTTGACGTCGACAGGTGTGGACTCGAAGCCCTCGGGCCGCTGGCCTCCGTGGCAATCGAAGCACAGTGCTGCGTACGAGCCATTCGTCTTGTCTGAGGCCAGAGTCTCCACCGTGGGGACGGTGTACGTGCTCACGAGACCGTCGTAGTCGTTGGCCCCGCCATGCGCGCCGTGACAGTACAGGCAGTCGCCAGCGGCGCGAAGAATCGGTTCGCTCACGCCCACGGTCCGAGTCGACTCGGGAATGAGGCGGTGTGCGTTGGAGCTCGAAGCGTAGGTGCCCGGGCCGGGCCAGGTGCCCAGAACCGGGTATCCGGCTGCGTCACGCGTGGGCTGGGCTGTCGAGGGGTAGCCCGGTCCATACCAGGAATCAGCCGAGTCGTGACACGCAAGACACAGATCCTTACCCGCCGAGGAGACCTCGACCCCGTTGATGACCCGAGCCGGAATCCGTCGGGAATCGGTCGAAGACCCGTGGGTGTAGTGGCAAGTCTCGCAGCCGCTGATCTGCGCGGAACCCGCTGTTTCAGTCTCAAGCGAGTGACCGCTTGGCATGCGAAACGAGTCGACCGTCCCGGTCACTACGTTCGACGTGCTGCTGTCGCCGCCGGCATGGCAGCTCAGGCACACGCCGCTGAGGCCGGCGTCGCTCTCCGGGATCTTGAGAAGCAGAGCACCCACTGCGCGATGAGGTGAATGGCAAGTAACACAACTTGAACCCTCGACTCCCGAAGCGTGCGGCGATGCCGCCAGAGCAGGAGTCGCCAGAAGTGCGACGAAGACCAGGCCCGCTGCCACCATCAGCACTCTGCCCAGGCCACGCATCCTCGAGATTGTCGGAATACTGCTTCGCATCACTCGCCCAGCTTAGAAAGGCTTAACTGCCTTCCTCTACGCAACTAATGGACCATCGCTGCGATGCGAGAAGGGGTTTTAGCAGGCTAGTTTGAGTTCACTCGTGGCCAGCGATGTCCGTCTCGGTGTCTGGAGTACTGGGCACTTGAGACGGATCTGGCACCGCAGCGGCTGCCTCGTCGAAAAGACCTGGGCCGATGTGGCAGTACCCACGGGGATTCTTGTCGAGATAATCCTGGTGGTACTCCTCGGCGGGGGTATAGCTGGTCAGGGGCGCTGTCTCGATGGCGACGGGCTTGTCGTAGCGCTTCTGGAGCTGTTCGAGCGAGCGCTCGATGACCGCGCGGTCGGCGGGGTCGGTGTAGTAGATGCCGCTTCGGTACTGCGTGCCCACATCGTTGCCTTGCCGGTTGAGCGACGTCGGGTCGATGGCCTTGTAGAACAGGTCGAGAAGGAACGGCAGTGGGGCCACGGTCGGGTCGTAGTCGACGCGCACGGTCTCTGTATGGCCGGAGCGGCCCGTGGAGACGTCGCCGTACGTCGGCGCGTCGGTCTCACCATTGGCGTAGCCTGACTCCGCATTGATCACACCGTTCACGGAATCCATGTACTTCTCGACACCCCAGAAACAGCCGCCTGCCAGGTAGATGGTAGCCACGTCTTCGCCTCCTAAGGTACTCGCTGATGCGGACTTGTCGGGAGCAAATGCCGTGCAAGCGGCCGACAAGGGCCGCGGAGCCCACCGAGACCCGTCCTCAGCCCTGACTCGACGATACGTCCTCGACGGGAATCATGATCTCGTTGCGTCGCGCGAAACCCGGCTTCCAAGGCGCGTCATACTGCGCCGAAACGGGTTCGCCCATCGCAGTGAGGGTCTGATCAGCCATCCACCCCTCAAGCTCCTTCTGGGCTCGAGCTGCGTTCTTCTCACGAAAGTAGCCGCCGAACCGAACTGCCGCTACCAGATGAGGATCCACCGATTCGAGTATCACAGCCGGGTTGTTGGGACGCGGCAAGTTCTCCATAGAATAGCCTGGCGGCATGGTGAAGCTGACGAGGTAATCGCTCTCCGATTGAGTTGCCGTCACCGGAGCAGTCATCGCGATCTTCTGGCAGCAGACGCGCCCGGCGCTGACCGGGGCGGTCATGGAGATGCGGTCCGAAGCGTGATTGTTGCCGAATATGTAGTCCGCGAGCGGATTGAAGCCCGCGTTGGCCGCTTGCCCATAGGTCGACGCGCTCACGTGTACGCTCGCGGTGAGATAGCCCTCGTAGCGACGGAGCTCGAACGGGCCATCCTGTTTAAGCACCTCGTAGGGAATCGTGGCTGCCATGGGTTCTCCTCGGTGGGCGAACGGCGGACATCACTGGGTATATACCGCTCCCGAGCCGTTACTGTGTGGACTATGCTTCTGATTGCGCGCGGTGTATCGAGGGCAGGGGTGCTCGGCTGATGTCGAATCCATGGTGGAAGACAGGCGTCATCTACCAGATTCCCGTGACCAGCTTCTCGGACTCGAATGGCGACGGCATCGGTGACCTGCGCGGTGTCCTCGAGAGGCTCGACTATCTCAACGACGGCACGGACGCATCGCTTGGCGTGAACGTCCTGTGGCTGACGCCGATACACCCCTCCCCGCTGGCCGATTTCGGCTACGACGTCAGCGACTACAACTCAATCAACCCTCGGTTCGGGACGATGGCCGACTTCGACACGCTGCTGGAGGCCTGCCACGACCGCGGCCTCAAGCTCATGACGGACCTGGTGCTCAACCACACCTCCGACGAGCACCCCTGGTTCCTCGAGTCGCGCTCGTCTCGCGACAACCCGAAACGCGACTGGTATATCTGGCGCGACGGGCGTGCGCCCGGCAAGCCCCCCAACCGCTGGGTCTCGGTGGCCGAGGGCAGCCCGTGGCACTACGACTCGACCACCGGCCAGTACTACTACCACGCGTTCCTGGACTTCCAGCCCGACCTCAACTGGCGCAACCCCGCGGTGAGAGAAGAGATGCTGGACGTGCTCAGGTTCTGGCTCGAAAGGGGCGTGGACGGGTTTCGCCTCGATCTCATCAACTTCCTCTACGAGGACGAGCTGCTGCGGGAGAACCCGCGCAAGCTGGGCTGGCGCCCCTACTTCTGGCAGCACCACATCTACGACCGCTCGCGCCCCGAGAGCCTCGAGGCGGCCCGAGATCTGCGCCGCCTGAGTGACACCTACCCCGGTCGCGTGTTGATGGGCGAAGTCTGCAGCGAGGACCGCGATGATACGGTGGCCTACCTGTGTGACCGCGGCGAGGGCCTCCAACTCTCGTTCTACCTCGACTTCGCCTTGGTGAAGTGGAGCGCCGAGCGCTTCTGCGAATCGGTGGGATGGCTCGAAGCACACCTCCCCGCAGACGGCTGGCCCTGCTACTACCTCAACAACCACGACCTTTCTCGGACGTTCACACGTCTGGGGGGCGGGAAGTTCGCAGAGGCCCGGGCGAAGGTGGCCGCCGCGATGCTGCTCACCCTGCGCGGCACGCCCATCATCTACGCTGGTGAGGAGATCGGGATGCCCATGAGCAAGGTTCCTCGGCGGGTGATGAAAGACCCCATCGGCACCAAGTACTGGCCTCTCTCACAAGGCCGAGACGGAGCCCGGACCCCCATGCAGTGGACTGCCGAGAAGAACGCGGGGTTCACCTCAGGCGAGCCATGGCTCCCTGTGGATTCCTCGCACGCGCACAGGAATGTGCAGGCACAGCACGGCGATTCGAGTTCACTGCTCAACTGGTATCGGAAGCTCATCCGGCTGCGGGGGAATCGGCCCGCCCTGAACTCAGGATCCTATCGCGCCTTGGAATACACGCCGCGTGGGGTCTACGCGTACGTGAGGGAATCGGGCGACGACAGGCTGGCGGTGTTCTTGAACTTCACGTCGCGCCCGATCACGTTTCGAGCTGATGCGAGCATCGAGGGACTCGGCAAGACGCTCCTCTCCACCCATGACGGCGGGCAAGCTCAGCTTCTCCCGCACGTCCATCTCCGCCCACATGAGGTGCTGATTCTGGAGTCGGGCCCGCTTGCCCCATCGGCCCATAAGCGATAGCGCCACGAGCGGCGCCGCAAGGGTGGTGAGACTGGTCTTCTGCTCGCTTGGCGTACTTGACGTAGACACCGCTACCGCCCGAATTCTGCAGGGTGCACAGGATCATGGCCGAGGCCGTCAGGCCGTCAGGCCGTCAGGGCCCCCAGGGACGGTAGCGGTGACAGCGGCAGGCGTCTACCGTGTGAACTCACAGGCGGCACGCCTCACGCCTTCAAACCAGCACCGCTCAGGCGGACGCTCCCGAGTGCGTCAGTTCCCCGGCGATATCGCGCTGCATCAACTCCGCGACGAGCCGGGCGTCGAGCCCCTGCCCGAGCAGTACTGAGAGCTTGGTGAGAGCCGCCTCCGTCGTCATGTCGAATCCGGGCACGGCTCCGGCCTTCATCAGCGCCGAGCCCGTGGCGTACGCGCCCGGCTGCACCGACCCGCGGACGCACTGAGTCACAACAACGACCACGATGCCCTGCGACACGGCGGCCTCGATCTCGGCGAGGAACTCCTTATCATCCGAGGGCCCGTTGCCAGCGCCATACGCCTCGATGACCAGCCCCTGCAGAGGCGCTCGGCACATATTTGCAAGAATGGATGCCGAGAAGCCCGGGAACAAGCGCACCGCCGCAACTTGAGCCAGCTGGCAGGCGGTGAGCTTTGGCTCGCCCTCGGGCACGCGGACGAGTGCCTGGTTCACCGCGATATCAACCCCGATGCGAGCGAGAGGTGCGCACCCTGGCGAGTCGAATGCGTGCAGCCCCGATGCATCGACCTTCGTGGCGCGGTTACCTCTGAGCAGCAGCTCCCCAAAGAGCAGCCCGACCTCTGGCACGTCGGGGCGTGCGGCGACCTGCAGCGCGCTGATCAGGTTCTGCCGTCCGTCGCTTCTCGCTCGGGCGATGGGGATCTGCGAACCGGTCACAATCAGCGGCTTGCCAAACCCCGGGAGCAGGAACGACAGCGCCGATGACGTGTACGCCATCGTATCGGTCCCATGCAAGACGACGAAGCCCGAGTGATCTGCTCGGCGATCGAACAGGGCGCTCGCGATGGCGCGCCATGTATCCGGAGTCGCGTTCGAGGAGTCGATCAGCGGGTCGAGCTGGGCGTAGGTTATCGGGGGCAGTTCGCCCTTGGCGCCCGCCACGATCTCGTCGAGGTACGGGGCTAACGCCTCCGCCGATGGCGCACCTCCATCTGGGGAGTCCACCATGCCAATCGTCCCGCCAGTATGCAGCACGAGAACCGAGTCGCTCACGGAACCTACCCCTCCTCGATCGTTTGGACGCGCGACATCACCGCGCGTGTCTTCCGAATGGTGCACCTAACAGCGGCGCGAAGCCACCCGCCGGAGCTTGGCTATGCGCGCGGCTCGGCGACCTCGGCGGCCAGGCTGACCGCCGATGGTTCCACGCTCAGTGTGATTCCGCGCAAGAGCAGCCATGAAATGACCGCACCCAGGCCGTAGAGCCCAGCCGTGATGAAGTAGCCGGTCGTATACGAGCTCGTGGCGAGCCGTCCACCAATCGTGCTACCGCCGAGCCACGCGAGGCTCCACGCAACGCTCATCCAGCCCACGACCAGCGGCTTGTCGCGACTAGGCACGCCCTCGACGGCGAGCTGGTTGTACACGGGCCACGACATGTTCATGAGCGCACCGCGAGCCCACATGGCCACGGCAACCGCGGGTAGGCTCCCGAGAAGCGGAATCGCGAGCAGGAATGGCAGTGAGGCCAACTCCGTGATCACCACCGTCCCCACCAGGCCGAACCGCCTGGCGAGCAGCGGCGTGGAGAGCGTGGCGATCGCCATGAGGAGGCCCGAGGCGCCCTGGATGAATCCGATCTGAGCGACGGTGGCGCCGAGGTGCGCCCTGAGGAACAGCGGCACAAACGGGATGATCAGCCCGGCTCCAAACGAGATGAAGGCTTCGGGCACGGCCAGCCGGACCAGTCGATTCCATGATCGAAAGCCTCGGACGGAGTTCGCGTAGAGAGACAAGGGGTTCTGACGGGTTCTCGGCTTCTCGCTCACGCCAAGAACCGGCAGCGCCGAGCCAAGCAGAAGCACACCGGCAAAGGCGAT
>JBBREQ010000028.1:0-26459 GCA_038202795.1 Coriobacteriia bacterium
CCATTGGAACCGGTACCAGTTCCCGAGGGCTCCAGATACCAGACCTCCAGACTCGGACGCTGGGCAGCCACTGAGTACTCTTTGGAACGGAACTTACGCCAGTGCGTGGTGTTCTGTGAGCTTGTCTCGGACTGGTAGAGGAAGAATCCCTTGTTTGAAGCAGGGGTCTCCACCCAGGTCTGGACGATGTCGTCGACGTCCCAGTTGACCGCAACGTCCCGCCCGGTGACGTCCTTGCCGCGCCTCATGTCGGCTTTGGCCTGCGGATTTCCTACCGCGCTCGACTGGCTATTCCACGTCGTTCCTTCACTGAACGTGTTGATGAGTCGACCTAGATACGTCGTGGTCGTCGAGTTGGTGTAGTACTGGTGGAACTGCCGAATCGCAAAGTTCGTGTCGGCAACATACGCGCTCTGGGGGATAGAGCTCGTGTCGAACCGCACATAGGCGCGATTGTGACCCGTAGCCGAGTCATAGTACCCGCACCTGAGCTCGGCGGATGTGTTGTAGGTGGTCGAGGGGTACTTGCTCGAGACGTAGGTGTCCAGCTCGGTGGACTTCGTGATGGTCGGGTCAACCTGCACGGGAAAGACCCGCCCCGGTGCTTCGAGCCATGCCTTGGGTACCGAGTAGGTGACAACCGCCTGATTGGCATCCACCGCGACCACGGACATGGTCGCCCCTGCGCAGTAGTTGGGATCGCCAGCGGCGTCCTCACTGGAGTCGAAGACGATCAAGGCACCCAAGTCGAGCTCAGGGGTACTCTTCCCCGGTCGGTACAGCCCGTAGCCGCCCGTGAGCTCGTTGCGAATCTCAAGTCCTTCGAGCGCGATGCGAAATCAGTGGGTCGCCGGAGCGTTCGCGCTCTTGAGCACGAGCGTCTCTTTGATGCCTTCGGCGAGTGCGCGGTACTCCAAGTCGGTGTCGGCGGCTACGTTGAGATACCTGGTGGTATCCCCATAGACCACCCTGGCCCGCTCGGCGGCGCCCAGATAGTCGATACCAACCGAATACTCATCAGTGGCGAGCGAAACCGGTGCCTCATCGCCGCTCTGGACATCGAAGGTCGTCGTCATCTCGGTCGATGCGCTCTCGACGGCGCCGAAGCTCTCCCCGACGACGAGATCCGTACTGATGTCGCGCCACTGGCCGTCTTCGTCCTCGAAACGTACCGGCGCTTGCGAGATCTCAGCGCGAACCGAACCATCTGAGTACAGCCAGTGCGTCGAATCCTCCGTGCGCTTCTCGACGAGCTCGCGTACCAGCGTGCGCGTGGCCTCGGTGTCTGCGAGCGGCTCACTTGGCGTAGCAGGTGCAACGACCTGCACACCTGAGGGCGTTGACTCCGCGACCGTAGGTGAGCTCTCGACGGTCGCCGAGCTGGACTGCTCAGCTGCGGCAGCCGGCAGTTCCGTGGGCGATGTCTCGACGGCCGCGCTGGGCTGCTGCTGCTCCGCTGTGGCTACCGGCGGCTCAGACGCAAACGCCGGTCCTGCCTGAAGCACGGGACCGGCGCATAACACAAACGAGAGCACAGCCGCACAGATGCGGCCCAGCACAGAACTCGGAATCCCCCTCATAGCTTGCAAACCCCCCAGTTCGAGCTCCACCAATTGACAGGCACTGTATCAGCCATCCCCCCCCCGGAGTCAAGGTCGAGCTTCCTGATGCAGCCGTTCCTCGTGCGCCAGGGCGAGAGGCCACTACCGATGCTGCCACAAGGTTCTTACCAGAACCTTACCGAGCAGCTCAGCGGGGGTGTTTCTTCGGTGATATCGAGCGCAGCAGAGCGGCGAGATCCCTTTACCCCACCGCGTCGCGCACGATGGGACAGGTCATGCAGTGGCAGCCGCCGCGACCCTTTCCCAGCTCGGAGCCCTCGATGTCGATGACCTCGATGCCGGCGTTTCTCAGCGCGCGGTTGGTCTGCGTGTTCTTCGAGTAGCCAAAGACGACTCCCGGCTCGACCACAACAACGTTGTTCGCGTCGTCCCACTGCTCGCGGGCGGACTGGAAGCTGTCGCCGCCTGTGGGGATCACCCGCAACTCACGCAGGTCCAGCGCGTTCTCGAGTGCCGGGATCAGACCCTTCTCCTCGGTGATGTCGAAGAATACGTCGCCCCCGCCGGGACGGATGCTGTAGACCCTCATCGCGTCGACGACCGGCGGAAACAGCGTGACCGCGTCCCGGTCGACGAAGTTGAACACCGTGTCCAGATGCATGTACGCGCGATCCTGTACCATCCGGCACACGATGATGCGCTCGGCCGCCTGGGCCTCGAACAGCGAGCGGGCGAGGTGCTCCACCATCCGACCGGTCGAGCGTTCCCCGAGCCCTATGAGCACGGTTCTGTTGCCGATGGGCATCACGTCGCCGCCCTCAAGCGACACGCCCTGGCTGAAGTCCTCGATGGCGAACTGGGTCGCATCGCCCTGTGGCGGATACCAGAAGTCGAATTCCGCACCCGCAAAATCCGGGTGATGGCGGTAGATCACCGAGAGGTTGATCACTTCCATGCGGCGCGCCGAGCGAAACAGCGGCGGCAGGAGCACCCCGCCGTAGAGCCACGCGCTCGAGTCGCGCGTGAACACCGAGTTGGGCAGCGGCGGCAGCACGAACTCGTGCGGGTCCGAAAGCACCGCGCCCAGCGACCGCCGCGAAAGCGCGTCCAGGTCCAGCCCCTCGAGTTCAGAGACCAGCGCACCGCCGATGAGAATCTCAGCGAGGCGCTCCGCCGGAAGCTGTGCCAGATAGGCCCGCAGCTCGTCGACCAGCGAGATTCCCACCGTGAACGACGAGACCGCATCGCCGATAACCGCCGTGCGGGCTTCTTGGGAGGCCTCGAGCGTCTCGGCAAGCAGCTTCTCGACGTAGAGCACCTCGACGCCGCGGTCGCGCAGAGCATCGGTGAACGCGTCGTGCTCGGCCTGCGCCCGTTCGACCCATACCAAGTCGTCGTAGAGGAAGTGCTCCCTGTTCGACGGGGTCAGCCGCTCCATCGCCCTACCGGGACGATGCATGAGCACCGTTTTCAGTCGACCGGACTCCGAGTACACACCGGGTCGCTCCACGTGACTCTCCCATCGCAGTGCCGGGACCATCGCGGCAAGGTACCAGCATGGCACAACCCGCCCGTCGGTTCACCGCCTCTACCAGCCGCGCGGGTACGATACCCTCATGGACCCCGTACCCCACAGCGAACTGCCACCCGGCCTGATGGAGCTCCCGCCAGGAGTCCTCACCGTCGCACGCGCGCTTGCCGCTGCGGGCCACGACTGCGTGCTCGTGGGCGGGGCCGTGCGCGGGGCACTTCTCGGCGAGCCGAGCCCTCCCGACCTCGATCTGGCGACCGATGCGACACCCGAGCAGGTGCGTGCAGCACTTGCGTGTGTCCCGGGGGTACGCAGCATCTACGCGCTGGGTGAGCGCTTCGGCACGGTGGGCGTCGCGCTCGACGACCGCACCGTGCTCGAGATCACGACCCTGAGATGTGCCGAGGGCAGCCTTGCGCAGCGCTTCGCCGCCGACGCCGCCCTGCGCGACTTCACCGTCAACGCGATGGGACTCGACGTGGTGAGCCGCGCCCTTCTCGACCCCACAGGCGGCCGAGAAGACCTGGCTGCTGGCGTGTTGCGGGCACCCGGCGATCCTGCCCAGCGCTTCGCCGACGACCCCGTCCGCGTGCTACGCGCAGCTCGCTTCGTCGCGCAGCTGGGCTTCGTGCTCGACCCGTCAACCGCAGCCGCGATGCCCCCTATCGCCCCGCGCCTCGCAGGGGTCGCGGTTGAGCGCATCCGCGACGAACTCACCAAGCTGCTGAGGGGCCCGCACGTCGCTGCGGGCCTCACGGTCCTACACGAAAGCGGCGCACTCGCCGTGGTGCTTCCTGAGGTCGCCGCCCTCGATGGCGTCAGCCAGCCCAGCTTCCACGACCTCGACGTGCTCGCCCACACCATCCAGACCGTCGCAGCGGCCCCCGCGACGCGCGCCTTGCGTTGGTCGGCGCTCCTACACGACACCGGCAAGGCGCCCACACGCTCCGTCGACCCCGATGGTCGCATCCGATTCCTGGGCCACGCCAAGGAGAGCGCCCGGATCGCCGAGCAGATCGCCAGCCGCTTGCGCTTCTCCAACGCCGACCGCGGCGCGATAGCCCACCTGGTCGGCGAGCACATGCGCCTGGGTGAGTTGCACCTGACCAACCCGCGCGCCGTCGACAGAGCGGTGCGCAAGCTCGACTTCTGGGAGCGCGGCGCAGCAACGGGCATTCCGCTGGTCACCGCCGAGGACGCGCTCGAACTCACGCTCGCGGACTTCTCGGCCACCGCGCATCGAGACGAGACCGCACGCGTTCGTGCGCAGCTGGCTCAGGCCGTGGCTGCCTCCCGCGACCGCGGCACCTTGCAGGCCCCCCGGTCGCCACTCAGCGGCGACGAACTCATGGCTGCACTGGGCCTCGATGAGGGACCGGCGATCGGGATCGCCACCCGCGCGATCCTCGCAGCGCTCGAGGCCGGCACGCTCTCGCCCGACGACCGCGAAGGTACACTCCAAATCGCGCGACAGGCGCTCGCCTAGCGCTAGCTGTAGGGCCACACCCACTCGCGGATCTCGGGCATGTCCTGGCCATGCTCAGCGATGTACTCGCTGTGATCGATGATCCGATCGCGAACGTACTGTTCGACGTACGCGCGGCGGTCACGGAGCTGTGAAACGCGTGCGAAGACGTCGCCAAACAGATGGAACCGGTCCAGGTCGTTGAGGACCACCATGTCAAACGGCGTGGTAGTGGTTCCCTGCTCTTTGTAGCCGCGCACGTGGATGTTCTTGTGGTTTGTGCGTCGGTAGGTGAGGCGGTGAATGAGCCACGGATACCCGTGGTACGCGAAGATCACGGGCTTGTCGGAGGTGAAGATCGCATCGAACTCGGCGTCGGTGAGGCCGTGCGGGTGCTCCTCGGCCGGCTGGAGAGTCATGAGGTCGACGACGTTGACGACACGGACACGCAACTCGGGAGCTTGCTGTCTCAGTAAGTCGACGGCCGCCAGCGTCTCGAGGGTGGGAGTATCGCCCGCGCACGCCATCACCACGTCGGGCTCACCGCCGGCATCCGTGCTCGCCCATGCCCATATCCCGATTCCTGCGGTGCAGTGCTTCACCGCCGCATCCATGTCGAGGAACTGGAGCGCCGGCTGCTTGCCGGCGACGATGACATTGATGTAGTTGGTGGACCGCAGGCAGTGGTCGGCAACTGACAGAAGCGTGTTGGCGTCCGGCGGAAGGTAGACCCGCACTACGTCACCAGGCTTGTTGACGACCATGTCGATGAAGCCGGGGTCTTGGTGCGAGAAGCCGTTGTGGTCCTGGCGCCACACGTGCGAGCTCAGCAGATAGTTCGCCGAGGAGATCGGCGCGCGCCACGCCACCTCGTTCTTGCTCACATCGAGCCACTTCGCGTGCTGGTTGAACATCGAATCGACGATGTGGACGAAGGCCTCATACGTGTTGAACAGCCCATGACGCCCTGTAAGCACGTAGCCCTCGAGCCACCCGAGGCACGTGTGCTCCGAGAGGATCTCCATCACGCGACCATCGGGAGAAAGGGCTCCGCCGTCATCGTCGACGGGTTGACGCGCCGCAAGCCAGGTCTTCTGGCTCACCTCGTAGACGGCATCGAGACGGTTGGACGCGGTCTCGTCGGGACCGAATATGCGAAAACTCCTGGTGTTGGCTGCCATGATGTCGCGCAGGAAGGTACCCAGAACCCGCGTGGCCTCACCGAGGCTGCGGCCGGGTTCGGGCACCGGGACGGCGTAGCTGGTGAAGTCGGGCATCTTCAGATCGCGACGGATGATGCCGGCGTTCGCCCGCGGGGTGTCGCCCAGGCGTCGAGCGCCTTTGGGCGCGAACTCGCACAGCTCCGCGACCGGGGAGCCGCTCTGTGTGAAGAGCTCCCCGGGCCGGTAGGAAGTCATCCACTCCTCGAGAATGCGCAGGTGCTCCGGATTGTCGTGGGGGTTGGAAAGTGGCACCTGATGTGAGCGCCACGAGCCCTCCACCTGGTGGCCATCGACTTCTCTGGGGCCGGTCCATCCTTTGGGGGTCGCGAGCACGATCATCGGCCAGCGTGGTGCCAGGGCGCCGGGCTCGTCGCGCCAGTCAGCCCGAATCTCGGCGATCTCGTCGAGAACCGCATCGAGTGTGGCCGCCATCAACTGGTGCATGACAGCCGGATCGTCGCCTTCGACGAAGACAGGACGCCAGCCGTAACCCGTGAGCAGACACTCCAGGTCCGCACGCGGGATGCGGGCCAGCACGGTGGGATTCGCGATCTTGAAGCCATTGAGGTGCAGAATCGGCAGCACCACGCCATCTCGGGCCGGGTTCAGGAACTTGTTCGAGTGCCACGCAGCAGCAAGCGGACCGGTCTCAGCCTCGCCGTCCCCCACAACGCACGCAACGGTGAGGCCGGGGTTGTCGAACGCAGCGCCAAACGCATGCGAGAGCGAGTAGCCGAGCTCTCCGCCCTCATGAATCGAACCGGGTATCTCCGGTGCGACGTGGCTCGGGATGCCACCCGGAAAGGAGAACTGTCTGAATAGGCGTCGCATCCCGTCGACGTCTTGAGAGATCTCCGGGTAGCGCTCGGGGTAGGTACCTTCGAGCCACGTGTTGGCGACGATCGCCGGTCCGCCGTGGCCGGGCCCTGTGATCAGCAGCATCTCCAGGTCGCGTGCCTTGATGACCCGGTTGAGGTGGGCGTAGATGAAGTTGAGGCCGGGTGTGGTGCCCCAGTGGCCCAGCAATCGCGGCTTCACGTGCTCGCGCACAAGCGGCGTGGTCATCAGCGGATTGTCGAGCAGGTAGATCTGGCCCACCGCCAGGTAGTTGGCGGCCCGCCAGTACGCGTCAATGGTGGCGGCCTGCTCGGCAGTAAGCGGATGGGCGGGGGCCTTGGCACCAGCAGTGTCGTCGCTCATGACTGGGTCTCTCCTGTGGTCGATTCGAGACAGGCGCGGGTGATACGTGCGATCTCGAGCTCCTCGTCGGTGGGGATAACGAGCACTGCGACGCGACCGTCTTCGGGACTGATCGCTCGCTCCTCAGTGCTCGAGCTCGCGTTACGCGCAGGGTCGATCTGGATGCCGAGACCCTCAAGTCCCTCGCAGATGCGCGCGCGGACATCGGCATCATGCTCGCCAACGCCGGCGGTGAAGACCAGCGCATCAACCCGTCCGAGCACGGCATGGTACGCGCCCACGTACTTCTTGGCGCGGTAGCAGTACAGATCCAGAGCGGCGGCGGCGTCAGCGTCACCAGCTTCGGCAAGAGCGTGCACGGAGCGCATGTCGCTCTCGCCACAGAGGCCCTTAAGACCGCTTTCGTGGTTGAGCAGCCGGTGCGTGTCTTCTCGGCTGCGGCCGGTGATTTCGCCCAGTAGCATGGGAACAGCCGGGTCGACATCGCCGCAACGCGTGCCCATCACCAGTCCCTCGAGCGGTGTCATCCCCATCGAAGTGTCGATGCTCGCTCCCGCGTGGATTGCCGTTGCGCTCGCGCCGTTGCCCAGGTGCAGCGTGATGAGGTCGAGCTCCTCAAGCCGACGACCGAGCACGGCTGCAGCTCGGCCTGCCACATACTCGTGCGAGGTGCCGTGAAAGCCGTAGCGGTGGATTCCGTGACGCCGCGTGATCTCGCGCGGCAGCGCGTACTCACGGGCGCACGCTGGCATCGTCTGGTGAAACGTCGTGTCGAAGACGGCCACCTGCGGCACGTGCGGCAGACAACGACGCGCGGCCTCGATACCCGCAAGGTTCGCGTGGGTGTGCAGCGGCGCGAGAAGTGCGAGCGCGCTGATGCTCTCCACAACACCATCATCGAGCAACGCCGGCGCCGTGAATCGGTCTCCTCCGTGCACGACCCGGTGGCCTACTGCTGTGATGCGCCCAAGGTCGACGTTGGCGGCGACGAGCGCATCGAGCGCCGCAGTCAGGGCCTCGGTGTGATCGGCGATCGAAGCGAGATGCTCGTCGCGGCAACCGTCGCGTTCAACCCAGAGGGACGCCTCGGGGCTACCGATACGCTCGACCTCGCCCTCGAGCAGCGAAGGCTCGGGACCATCCAGGTCGAAGAGCTCGAACTTGACCGAGCTGCTGCCGGAATTGATGACGAGAACTAGCACACGCCCCCCTCGTAGAGATGAATCGCCGATACGGGGAGTCTTCCCATTGTGAGTGGTTCGCTTTCGGGGAATGTCACCTACGTCGAGCTGCCCTACGGCCGCGACTCCCAACGACGCATGATCGTCTGCTCTCGCGACGGTCCCACCGCGATCATCGCGACCGGCACCTCGGCGAGGTCTTCGATGTAGGTGATGTAGTCGCGTGCCTCTTTGGGCAGCTCCTCGAAGGTCCGGCATGCGGTGATGTCGGCCTTCCACCCGGGCAGCTCATCGTAGATCGGCTTGGCGTGATGAAACGCCGTCTGGTGACAGGGGAGCGAGTTGTAGCGGTGCCCGTCGTACTCGTAGGCGACGCAGATCTTGATCGTGTCGAACGCGGAGAGCACGTCGAGCTTCGTGATGATCAGATCGGTCAGGCCGTTGATCTCGACGGCATACTTCACGATGACCGCGTCGTACCAGCCGGGGCGACGCTCACGGCCGGTCGTGGTGCCGTACTCGTTGCCGACCTCGATGAGTGTGCGCCCGTCGGCGTCATCGAGCTCAGTGGGAAACGGCCCCGAGCCCACGCGGGTGATGTAGGCCTTCGCGATGCCCAGCACGCGATCGATGCGGCGAGGGCCCACGCCCGAACCCACGCACGCCCCACCGGCGGTCGGCGAGCTTGAGGTCACAAACGGGTAGGTGCCGTGGTCGAGGTCGAGCAGCGTGCCCTGAGCACCCTCGAGAAGTACCCACTGGTCGGATGCGAGCGCGCGGTTGAGGATCGAGCTCGTCTCGGCGATATGGGGCTTGAGGCGCTCGGCATAGGGGCGAAACTCCTCCATGATCTGCTCGACCGTGTAGGTGGGCATCCCGTAGATCTTGTCCAGGATGTCGTTCTTCTCGGAAAGCGCGGCCTCTATCTTCTTACTCAAGATGTGCTCGTCTTGGAGGTCCTGGATGCGGATGCCCAGGCGGCTCGCCTTGTCCATGTAGGCAGGCCCGATGCCTCGGCGCGTGGTGCCAATCTCGTTGGAGCCCAGCCGATGTTCGGACGCACCGTCAAGATCCTTGTGGTACGGCATGATGAGGTGAGCGTTGCAGCTGATGAGCAGCCGGTGCGTGGACAGGCCGTCGGCTTCGAGCCGGTCCATCTCCTCGATGAGCACAGCCGGGTCGATGACGCAGCCGTTGCCGATGACCGGCGTGATGTGCGGATACATGATCCCGGAGGGAATCAGGTGCAGCTTGAGCGTGCGCCCGCCGTGGATCACGGTGTGCCCGGCGTTGTTGCCGCCCTGGTAGCGGACGACGTAGTCGAAGTCGTCGGCGATGAGGTCGGTGATCTTGCCCTTGCCCTCGTCGCCCCACTGGGCGCCGACAAGTACGATTCCGGCCATAGAAGTTTACTCCCGATGAATGCTGGGCCCCGCGGACACTCTAGCCGCTCCCGGGCCCTGCACGCCGCTGCTCCCGCGCGGCACGCTCGCACGCTTCAGATCAGGTGTTGCGTGCGGCAGAAGTATGCCGCAGACCGCCGAGAAGTGCTAGCGCGCGGAGTCTGCTCCGCGACGAGCGGGCCGAGAGAGCACCTGTGCGGTGCTCTACCCCCGCGCTATCGCTCGCGCTGCCAGCACCCCACTCGCGCCCGCCTGCACCAAGCCTCGAGTTATGCCGGCGCCATCACCGATTGCGTAGAGCCCGGCGACAGGTGTCCGCAGGTTCTCATCAACAGCGAGCCGCGATGAGTAGAACTTGACCTCGACGCCATAGAACAGCGTGTTGGGACCTGCGAGCCCCGGCACCAGTGTGTCCATCGCCTCGATGAACTCGAGTATGTCGGTGAGGTGCCGGTAGGGCAGTACCGCAGAAAGGTCGCCCGGAGTGGCGTGCCCCATCGTGGGCTCGATGATCGACTGAGCTATGCGCTCGGGCGTAGAGCGGCGACCGGCCTTCAGGTCGCTGTAGCGCTGCACCAGAATGCCGTCTCCCAAGAGATTGGCGAGCCGGGCGATGGAGCGACCGTACATGATGGGGTCGTCGAACGGCTCGGTGAATCGCTGGCTCACCAGCACGGCGAAGTTGGTGTTGGCCGTCTGCGACTCCGCGAAACTGTGCCCGTTGACGGTTACCACGTCGCCGTAGCTCTCTGTGGTCACCTCACCGTAGGGGTTCATGCAAAACGTGCGGACCGTGTCACCGAACGCCTTGGTGTGGTAGACGAGCTTGGCTTCGTAGAGCGGCGTGGTAAGACGCTCCATGATGGGTGCCGGGCACTCAACACGCACGCCGATATCCACGGCGTTACTGGACAGCGGGATGCCCAGCTGCTTGGCCTGCTCGGCGAGCCAGTTCGCACCTTCGCGCCCCGGAGCGGCGATAACCGTGGCCGCGCCCGCCACCGTGCCGTCGCTGAGTTCGACACCTGTCACGACGCCGTCCTGCGCAAGGATCCTCACCGCCGAGAGCTCAGTGCGCACGTCGACGCCCAGGCCTTCGAGGTGGACGCGCATCGCGTCAAGCACTTCCGGTGAGCGGTCCGTGCCCAAATGGCGGATGGGCATGGGTACGAGCTTCATGCCCGCCATCGTCGCCTCGCGCTCCAGCGCAAGCGCCGTGTGCGGATCAGCCCCGTGGACCTCGTGGGTCGCGCCGAACTCCAGCCACAGCTTGTCCGAGTACTCGATGAGCTCTTCCAGGTCCTTGTGGGCCACGTAATCGCCCAACCAGCCGCCCACCTCGGTCGTGAGCGTGAGCTTCCCATCCGAGAAGGCGCCCGCGCCGCCCCAACCGGTCATGATGTCGCAGGTCTTGCATCCGATGCATGAGGTCTCGCGCGAAGGGCACCGGCGCTTCGCTATCGAGTGCCCCTTCTCCACCATCAGGATGGACTTCGTACCCAAGCGAGTGAGCTCGAGTGCCGCGAAGATCCCTGCAGGCCCCGCTCCCACGATGATGACGTCATACGTCGATGACACGTTGTACCCCTCAGGACTCACACCTCAGACGCCCACTGCGTCCAAGCACCGCCGAGTATCGTATCCCCCCTGTCAAGAGAGGGGCGATATACGGTATCTATTGAGTGTCTGACGGTTTTCCTCAATGGATGAACGGCGATGGCGTAGGGTGCCCAAGATTCCGCCCTCCCGACCCGCCAGCTACCCCTTACCTGTCATGTTGACGAACTTGGTGAATCGGTCCATGAACACCAACGGAATCGTATCCAACGGTCCGTTGCGGTGCTTGGCAACGATTAGTTCCGCAGTCCCGCGCGGAGGCCGCCCATCTTCGTCCTCTGAGCCCGGCATCGTATTTCTATCCAAGAACATGACGACATCCGCGTCCTGCTCAATCGCGCCCGATTCCCTCAGGTCTGAGAGCTGCGGACGTTTGCCCGCACGTTGCTCGACAGCACGCGACAGCTGCGAGAGAGCGACCACCGGCACCTTGAGCTCCTTGGCGAGAATCTTGAGCCCTCGCGAGATCTCGGATATCTCGACCTGACGGTTTTCGGAGCGTCGGTTCTGCGGCTGCATGAGCTGCAGATAGTCGACAATGATCAGGCCCTTCTCCTTGTTGCGCAGCTGACGACGGGCTTTTGCTCGGACTTCGAGAATCGATATGGAGGGCGTGTCGTCGACCCAGAAATCGAGCTTGGCGAGCTTGCCCATGGACGTGTGGATCGCATGCCAGTCCGTCTCCTTGAGATAGCCCGCGCGCACGTCCTGGAGGTTGATGCGCGCCTCGGCACACAGCACGCGTTGCACGAGCTGCTCGGCGGACATCTCGAGTGAGAATACCGCTACCGAGGTGCCCTCTTTTGCCGCATTGACCGCCATGTTGAGCGCCAGTGCCGTCTTACCCACCGAGGGGCGCGCCGCCAAGATGACCAAGTCGCCAGAGTGCAGGCCGGCCAGCAGCTTGTCGAGGTCTTTGAATCCCGTGGGGACGCCTACGACGTGCTCACCTCGCTCGAACATCTCCTCGAGCTGCTGGAATGAGCCCTTGAGCAACTCGTTCATCTCACGGAAGTTGCTCGATACCCGCTTGTTGGTGACCTGGAAGATCAGCCGCTCAGCGTCCTCGACCACCATGTCGAGGTCGTCGGGGGCGTCGTATCCCATCGCCACGATCTGTGTTGCGGCACCGATTATCTGGCGCAGCATCGACAGCCGCTTGACGATTTCTGCATACCGCTGCCAGTTGGCGGTTGTGGGAACTGCTCCTGAGAGATCTAGCAGGTAAGGCTTGCCGCCAGCCGTCTCGAGCATGTCCGTGGACTCAAGCCGATCAGCGACAGACAGGTGGTCAACAGGCACAGACCTCGCGTACAGATCACTCATGGCCGTGAAGATCCGCCCGTGGGCCGGGCGATAGAAATCCGTGTCCGCCAGCATGCCCAAAGCACCCTCGACGGCATCGCCAGAGAGCAGCATCGCGCCAAGAACCGCCTGCTCAGCCTCCATATTGTGAGGCGGAACCCTGTCATTTCGCTGCTGCCGAACCGCCATGTCCATCACATCCGCCATGCGTGCGCCTGTCCCCTCTGATGTGCGCCGAGAGCGACGCCCTGCCGATAATAGCGCTGTGTCCTGACACAGCGAGGGCCGACAACCGCGTGTCCACAACACAAGGTGGACGGTTCGCGCCTCCCGCCAGCGGGTACAGGAGTTGTCCACAGTATCCACAGAACGACTGCTCTACTGTACGCACCGACCGAAAACGCAAAGACAGCGCCGCCCCGAAGGACGGCGCCGTCTCTGACGTATGCGGACTATCTACTCTGCAGCTTCCTCGGCAACCTTTTCAGAAGCCTCGGCGACGGGCTCGTCGAGCGCAGTCCCGGCTTCGACCTGCTCGGGGGTCTCCTCGACCACCTCGACGAATGAATCGCCGGCAGCGTCGACGCCCTCGACCTCTACAACAGCAGTCGTGGGAACAGTGGCGTCACCCTCTGCGATGACCTCGACCGTCATTTGAGCCTTCACGTCGCGATAGATCGCGACGCTGATGACATGAGGACCAACGGTCTTGATGTGTCCGTGAGTCTCGATCTTGCGACGATCGATCTCAATGCCGAGTTGCTCGGATATGGCTTCCTCGATCATCATCGTGGTCACCGAACCGAACAGACGGCCCTCTTCGCCCGCCTTCGCGCGGACTTTGACGGTCTTGTCGATGAGAGACTCGGCCAACGAACTCGCGTCGCCGATCCTCAGATCTTCGCGCTTCTTGATGTTGTGCATACGGTGCTCGAGCTGTTTGACGTTGCCCGAAGTCGCCGGGATGGCGATCTTACGGGGCAGCAGGTAGTTGACGGCGAAACCCTGCGCGACGTCGATGACATCGCCCTCGCCTCCACGACCTTTGAGCTCCTGCAACAAAATGACCTTCATGGTATTCCCTCCAGTGACGCGCGGGCCTAGCGGCCCTTGCCGCCCACGCGACCGCTGACGACCGGGACGGTGTACGGCACCAATGCCATCTCGCGGGCCCGTTTGACGGCCGTTGCGAGACGATGCTGGTGCTGGGCGCAGGTACCTGATACTCGGCGCGGCTTGATCTTGCCACGGTCGGTCATGAACTTGCGCAACAACTGCGTGTCTTTGTAGTCGATGTACTCCGCATGGTCCTTACAGAACTGGCAGTACTTACGCCTGGGCTTGCGACCAAAATCGGACATGTTCTTCTGACCCTCCTTCCGCGAATCGGTTCGCGGGATTGAAACGGGGCACTCGCATGAGCGCCGGTGTTTCGCTTAGAACGGAATGTCGTCCTCGAACGTATCGGACGTCTCGGACTTCTCGGACTTCTTGGCCGGAGCAGCAGGGGTGTCGTAGCCGCCGCCACCTTGATTTCCGCTGTCTCGGGACGACATGAACTCGATGTCATCGGCGATGATCTCGATCTTGCTGCGCTTGTCACCCTCGGGGGTCTCCCACGAATGCCAACGGAGCTTGCCCTCGATGGCAACCTTGGAACCTTTGGAGAGGAACCGCGAGATCGACTCTCCGCGCTGACCGAACACGACAACGTCGAAGAAGTTGGGGACGTCTTCCCACTCGCCACTCTGCTGGTTCTTGCGACGGTCGTTGACGGCGATGCCCATCTTGAGGATGGCCATACCGCTTGCGGTCGCGGTCAGCTCAGGGTCACGCGTGAGATTACCGGTTATGACAACTCGATTGATGCTCATCTCAAAACCACCTTCGTACGATCACGGATCTGGACATTCGATCCTCGATCCACTGATGCTCTGCGAGGTCTGGATTACTCCCGGTCCTCGCGGTGCAGGAGCATGTAGCGGAGCACCGGATCGGTGATGTGCAGCACGCGGTCCAGCTCTGCGATGGCACCCGGCGTCGTGTGGAAATCGATGAGCGCGTAATCGCCCTCAGTGAGTTTGTCGATCTCAAAGGCGAGCTTGCGCTTGCCCCATGAATCGAGATTGTCCACCACGCCCCCGTCTGCAGTGATCAGCCCCTGGACCTTGTCCAAGAGGGCAGCACGAGACTCCTCGTCGAGGGAGGGGTTGAGTAGTAGCAGTAGTTCGTAAGCCTTCACTTTGTCACCTCCCCTGGGCTAGACGGCCCCGGAACTGTGAAGGCAGTTTCTCCGGAGCAGGATGTGAGCCCGCGTAGTGTATCACCGGTCCGCAGCTGCTGCAATGTTCTACCCAACCGGTCTGACACGGGCTCACGGCAAATCATGCGACGCTCGAAGGAGCGAAGACTCAGAATGAGGGCCGCGCAGGCAACGGCGGCGAATAGCGCCCCATACGCGGGGGCGCCGATTGCGGAGGCCTGTTGGATCGCCGAACGCGCCAAGTCGGCCCACGGCGACTGTGCGCTGCTGATCGGCTGGGCGGAACCAGGTAGCACCAACGGTCCTGCCGACGCGGCTTCAATGCCACCGGATGCCAGGGGTGCCAGCGCTACCCCCGCGCCCATGGAGCCGGCTTCACCCGCAACGGCGGGTGCTTGATGCTCCGCGCCCGCAGTGACACCTGCTGCGTGCCCCAGCCTCCCCGCGAGCTGCGTCACCGAGATCCGCGCCGTAGAGGCCAGTCCGACACCCTCGCCCATTGCCGCCGGATTCGCGACCACCGGATCCGCGACCGCCGGGCCAACGGCGCAAGCGGGTGATGGCTCGATCACCGGCTTGGGCTCCTCGGCAGGAGCGCTCACCAAAGCGCCCAGCAAGACGCTGGGGTCGAGATAGAGGTCACCGCTTCTCAAACTCAGGTGAAGGTGGGGCGAGTCACTCGATGGATCACCGGACTGCGCCAGACTGCCGACAACGTCTCCCACACTGAGTGATGCGCCCTCCTCGACGCTCAGCCGCTCGAGGGGCATCAGCGTGATCCGCCCCCGATCCGTCTCCATACTCATCGCCAAGACGGTCCCGCCCGACGAACCCGGGACACGGCCGGCGAAACACACCGTGCCCGAGACAGGGGCCGTGATGTCCTCCCCGGCGCCACACGCAAGATCGACCCCGCGATGCGTCCTCGCACCGCCATCCGGACCCCGGTACTCCGCGCCGAACTTCACCATGGCACCGCCGGAGTACAGGTCCGCTTGGGCCACTGAGGGCACGCAGAACACGACCGCTGCAACACCCGCAGCAACGAACAGAGACTTCGAGAACACGCGAAACACCCCGCATCATGCGGCGAGAAGCGGGAGAATGGGCTTCTACGAACACTTGTTCGCCATCTGCGGCGGGATTCCTGCCCCATGACCAAAGAAAATCGACCGCCCTCACCCCGGCGGTCGATCATGCGTCGCGTGGAGCGGGTGACCGGACTCGAACCGGCAACTTTCAGCTTGGGAAGCTGACGCTCTACCATTGAACTACACCCGCGCGGTGTGGAGTGTATCCCAGCCGACAAGCGGGGGGCAAACTCGCCGAATGCCGTCAGCGATGAGACGACATCCCCGCCCGCTCCCTCCGAGAAGCCCGTCCCTCGGCCCACCACACGCCAGAGGCCATGAGACCCAATACACCGTTGTCCCGTCGTATGTGCCGGGTTTCTCCACCAGCTCCCCACTCGACGGATTGTTGGGCGATTCAGCCGCCAATGCCGCACCCGGAACTGTCAGCGTGCAGACCACGACTCCAGCGACCAACGCGCCGAGGACTGCCAAGCCGCGCTGCTGGGGTGGCCGTGAGTCTGTCGGGCATCGTCCTTGCGCATCGCTAGACGCCTGTCAGAACCTTCTTGAGCGCCCGCTCGGAATCGACGTTGGTGAACGCTATGACTGTATCCCCCGGCCCTAGCAGTGTTTCGCCATTTACGGTCTCGATGTTCTCGTCGTCACGAATCACCGCCACCAGAACACACTGCGGTGGCAGGGCAAGCTCTGAGACAGGTTTGTTGCAGACTACACACCTATCCTCGGGCAGCTCGATCTCGACGATGGCCATGTCGCCCTTGCGAAGCGTCGCAAGTGTCCTGATATCACCGATCGTGGCTTCCTCCTCAATCATGCGGCTGATGATCGTGGTTGAGGAAATGGCCTCGATACCGAGCTTGTTGAAGATGTGCTCGTTCTTCGGATTGTTGACTCGGGAGACGGTACGCGGAACACCGAATGCCACCTTCGCGAGCTGGCAGGCAACCAGGTTGTCATCATCGTCACCGGTCGCCGCAACGAAGACGTCGGCCCGCGCCGTGCCCGCATCCTCCTGATAGGACGCATCGCAGCCATCACCGCGAACGATCAGCGCCCTGTCCGGAAGCTCCTGGGCGAGCTTCTCCACCACGTCGGCCCGCTTCTCGATGAGCGCAACATCATTGCCGGACTCCAGAAGCGTCCGGGCGAGATAGGAAGCGACCTTGCCGCCCCCGTTGATCACGATATACACAGCTCACTCCTCCATGAAACGCGTTAGGCGGTGAACAGCCTCGGTCTTGACCGCCACACGAACGATATCCCCCACCTGCAGTTCGGTATCGAGGGTCGGAATGAACGTGGAGCTCCCGCGCCCGATGATCGCCGGCAGAACCTGGCCTTCGAGGAACATGTCGCGCACGCGCGAACCTGCAAGGCTGTCACGCAGCCGGAACACCACGATCTCGACGTCACCGAACGAATCCACGTGATGACCGTGTCCCGCCTTGACCTTGTCCAGGAGCTTCTCGGCGACCAGTGTCGTTCCGCACACGTAGTCAAGATCCAGCTGCTGGTAGGTTCGCTCACGCTGGGGATTGTAGAGGCGCGCGACGACATGCTTGACGTCGAATATCTTGCGCGCCACCTCGGCCGCCATGAGGTTGGTGTTGTCCAGATCCGTCACCGCGGCGAATGCGTCCGCTTCGCGAATGCCCGCTTCTTCAAGGATGTCCTCGTCGAAACCGAGACCTATGAGGGTCACCCCGTTGAATGTGGTCCCCAACCGCCGAAACGAATCCGGGTCCTTGTCGATCACCGTGATGTTGTGCCCTTCGATCGAAAGCAGATTGGCAAGCTGCGATCCAACCCGGCCGCAGCCCACGACGATAACGTTCATATGGTCGAATCTCCTCCGCACCAGTCACGCTGGTCAGGACACTCGGCAAACGCTACGCCTGCGCTGCGGCCAGTGTCAACGCCCACGCAAAGACGCCGCCAGCGTGATGCCGACGGCGTCTCACATTCAACTGGAGACCAGCAGTTACTTGCCGATCTTGAACATCTTGGTGCCGCACTCCGGGCAGATGCCCTGGGTCGCGGGGCGACCATTCTTCATCGTGATCGCCTGGGGGTCCTTCATTTCTCTCTTGGCCTTGCACTTCACGCAGTAACCCTCTTTGGCTGCCATGCGCAATACCTCCTCGTTTACGTCCCTCCCGAAGAGAGCCACCAGCGGTTGACCGCTGCGGTTGACTCCCCCGCAGACGAGCGTTTGTGCTCGCTTCGTAGGAAATACTACACCTGCGCGACGGAATGTCACGCACTCCGAGCAAACGCGTGCGCTCTGAGCATCGTGCCTGCAACCCAGTACCCAACCGCCAGAAGCGCCACGAGCACTCCCCACGTCGCCCCGAGGGTCGCCCAGAACGGCTCCGGGAACAGCTGAATCAGCAGAGAGTCGTAGGAAAACGTCCACGTCCCCGCCGTGAAGAACAACCCGTGAAACGCCGAGAAGAACGTGTCGAAATCCAACAGCGCGCCGAGAACTGCGAGCCCCACTGCGATCACCGTGGTGAGCGCGCCCGCTCTCAGGGCCAGCCCGACGTCCGCAAAGCGTCTCCGTGCGACCGACCACCCCACCCACAGCGCAAGCGCTGCCGCAACCAGAGCGCTCGCAACGCGTGCGCGCCGGAGCACCTGCCTCACATCCGCCAGGTGCGAGACGGACGCGCCATCAAACCCCTCACGCCCGTCGACCTGTGCCGGCAGCTCTCCGGCGCCTCGGACAACGAACACCCTGACCTGCTCGGCAACCTGGAGCATGCCCGAACGGGAGAGCCCTGCAGATTGGGGTGATGCATAGACTCCCACCAACGTCCGCGTGATCGACCGGCTCTCGAGGATGATCAGCGGCAGCGCCACCGCCAACACAGCGAAAGCGAGCGATGCGAGCCACACGCCGGCACGCCTCATCACCTCAGACCTCGTCTTCGTCGTAGTCCTTGTGAGGTGCGCCCGCACATTCAGACGCCGAGAGTGCGCGATTCCCGCCCGCCGCTATCGCAGCGGAGAGCGCGGTATCTGCGGCGTCGAAGAGCTCATGGCATGTCGCGCCATCCTCGGGCATTGAGGAGACCCCCACGGAGACCGATGCGCCTGCGCCGTTGACGCTGATCCTGGCGAGTTGCTCTGCGAGACTCCGTGCGGCCTGAACCGCCTCCTCGCGCGATGGGACCGATCCGGTAGGGGCGCTCTCTGTCACAAGGACCGCGAACTCCTCGCCACCCAGCCTGGCCGCCACGTTGGTGGTGGCTTGGTCAGATTCGCCGGTTCCGGCGAATCTGATAAGCGCCTGGGCGAACGAGCGTATCAGGCGATCCCCCGCATCGATGCCAAACCGCTTGTTGAATTCCCCGAACCGGTCGATATCGATGAGAACGACATGCAGAGCGCGTCCGTCGCGCTGCGCGCGCCTCAGCTCGATCCGCAGCGCGCGCATGAAGTAGTCGCGCGAGAACAGTCCGGATTCCTGGTCGACGAGTGAGTGCGCCTGCTGGGAGTCAAGTTCGTTTCGGAACTCGCCCACGAGCATGATTGCGACCCACGCAGACCCCAGCAGTACGGCAGCCTGCCAGAAGTAGCGCACGAGAACGAACACCGAGTCCTTGTAGGCATTCCCGGCGGCAAACGGAATCACTGCATGGGACAGCACTCCGGCCATCTCGGCCAACTCGACGGCGCCCAAGAGCCCCAACGAGAACAGCGCATGGAACCAGACATCCCGCGAACGCGGCAGGATAAAGGCCGCCTCGAAGATGATGAGCGCATACACCGTCCAGAACCACGAATTGACACCGCCACTGAAGTGCACGAGTACGGTGACCACCAGAGCGTCGAGCGCGAGTTGCAGGTTGTTCCACACAGCGATGCTGCCCAGACGACGGTAGTTGCGCGCGTAGTAGGCGCTATAGAGGACCACGAAGCCCAGCGTGAACGCGGGAACGATCATCAGCCGCACCAGGTCGGTGATCGGCATAGCCTGGGCATACAGCGCGCCGGCGATGACCGAGTAGATGATCAAGATAGACAGAAGCGCCCACCGCACGCGCACGACAAGGCCCACACGACGGATGTTCGCCTGCAGCGCAGCAACGTCGTGGCGCGTGGGCTGTTCGCGCCACGAGACCAACAACGCTCGATTGAGCTTCTTCTTGAGCTGATTGGGCGCCACGGGGATTCCGCGACTCCTTACGTCTCGAAAGCGGGCCTCCGGCACGGACCAAGCCTCAGGGACTGAAAGTGTACCTGCGTCCCTAGCCAAGCAGCAAACACGCCATGGTTCGAAGCGCGCGCGCCACCCAATCCGTATACTTCATCGGCAGGAGGAACCCTACCGATGAACCCGTACGCCACGTATCAGGCTATCGAGCAGCTCACAACGACACTGCGCGCGATCGGCTCAGTGTACGAGGTGCTCCTCTTCATTGCGGCGGCCGTTCTACTCCTGGCGGCAGTTCTGCCTCAGGCCGTGCGCTGGCGTGGCTGGTTCCTCGCGGGCATGCTCGCACTTCTGCTGCTCGGCGAATCCGTGCTCGTCTGGTTTCACTGGCGTCTCTACGCCCTTACCGAGGTATACGATCCTGCGACCGGGATGCTGACCGGACGTGTCGCCGTGCCCCTCTGGGTCGAGAGCGAGAAGCTGTTCGTCTGGGCTTTCATGACTGCGCTGCTGGGCACTGCGATGGTGCGCCACCGGCGTGCACTACTGCCGGGCGTGATGATCATCACGGCCGCCCTGGCTGCGGGGGCGTCACTCCTGGGCAGGCCGTTTACGCAGCCCTTACCTCAGTTCCTCGCCCAGTATGTGGACTACCTGCAGATGACAACCAGTGGTTTCCAGGCGGCGATGGGGGCGTTTGAAGGTATGGAGGGCGCGCGACAGTTCTACTACAACGCGTGGTACATGTGGGTCCACCCGCCGCTGCTCTTCCTGAGTTATGCCTGTTTCGCGATCTCGTTCGTCGCCACCTTGCAGATGATCTCCAGCCGCCATTCGGCGTACGAGACAACCGCCTACCGTTGGGCGAGGCTGGGCTACCTGCCGCTCACCTTCGGCATGCTGATCGGCTTTCCATGGGCGCTTTCGGCATGGCAAGGCGACTCGTGGTGGTGGAGCGGCAAGGTCAACATGTCGCTCATGATGTGGCTTCTGTACACGGGCGTGCTGCATGCGCGGCTCTACCTGCGCCGTGCGGGGATGTGGAGATGGGTGGCCGCTTTAGGTGTGCTGTCGTTTCTGATCCTCGTCCTCACCTACATCACCACCTATCTTGTCCCGGGCGCACACAGCTACGCGTTCCTCCCCGCCGAGAACCCGCTCTGGACGACCCTGTCCACGCTGTTGGAGGGTGATGCTTGATGCAGAGCACCGATGTCCGTAGGCGTGGGTGGGACTTCGGCCTCACCATCATCACCGTGCTGCTGCTCTCGTCGCTGGGAGTGCAGTCGTTCATCGGCACGCTGTACGTCTGGTGGGCACAGTCTGCCGTTCCCAACTGGGAACAGGCCGGCTACAACGGCTATGTGGCACTGATGAACCTGCTCGCCGCGCCCCAACTGGTCGCGCTTGTCGTGGTCATGGGCTTATGCGTTCCCAAGCGTCTGTTCGCACGCAGAGTCCTGGTGACGGTCTCTGCCGCGATGGTGGCCGCCGGGTTGGTCGCGGGGTTCGCCAGCGAATCGCTGGCGACCGGTGTCACCGTGTACTTGGGCCTGGCGGCACTCATACAGCTCGCCGTCGTGCTCCTGACCGCTGCGGGCGCTGCTGGACCGAGCTACCTGACCGAGGGCCGTCTCACCAAGCTGGGCTCGGGCCTGCTCCACCTGGGATTCATCGTCTTTGGAATCGTCATCGCCGCGCTGCAGCGCTCAGCGTTCATGCTGCCGGTCTTCTGGGTGGCTACCGTGCTGATAACACTGGGCACAGTCATGAGTTTCTACGCGAACCGGTTTGCCGTGCGCCACGTCGAGCCTGTGGAGCACCCTATAGCGTTCTAGCCCGATAGCAGACGTCCCCGGCGGGACGCTACGCCTCGCGAACCATCGCGGTCACGAAACGCGCGGTCTTCTCTATGAGTTCCGCATCGAGGCTGTCCACCGTGTCGGTGTTCCAGTGCCAGTTGACGGGCATGCCCGATGAAGCGAATGCCATGATGCTCATCGCGTGGAACCCGCGAGCCAGTGCTGGTGACGCGTCTGTCGAGAGGCCCCTGTACTCACGCGGCTTGATGAGCGTGTCCGTCTCGCGCGACACGCGGCGGGCAAGTCCCACCAGGCGACGATCCGCGCGGTAGCGGCGAGCCATCCCCTCGGAGCTGGCCCAGTACAGTTGACCCGCACCACAGCCGTCGATATTGATGATGAAGGCGTCGCGTAGCTCGTCGCCGTAGTCGCGCAGGAGCGCCTGCATACCATACGTCCCCACTTCTTCGGCGCCCGTAGCCACGAACCAGACTTCCTTCTCGCTCAGCTCGCGGTCAACCGATTCCGTCACCCGACGGCGAATTCGGGCGGCTTCACTTGCAGCGAACTCGGGATCGCCGATGGGATCATCGCCCGCCCATCCGCCCTTCCAGCCCAAGCCGTCTTCACTCTCTTCTTCGTCGAAGTTGTCCCAGGAGCCGATCTCCTTGCCGGCCTTGCGTGCGTCGAACTCACCATCGACACCCAGCCACTCCTTGACCTCGCCTTGGCCGCGATCCCGCTTGCGGCCCAATCCTGCGAGGAACCCCTTCTTCTTCTCGTGAGTCGGCCCCCCGGGCTCATCCCCCGGCGCCGGCCCAGCGATCTCAGGCGGCAGCACCCCGTGCTCGAGCTTCGGCTCATACGAGGCGGCGTCCACGGGGCGTTGAGCGGGGCTGGGGCGCGCAGAGGGGCGGGGCGACGCAGCGTCCACGGCCGCGAAGTCGATCGTGTCGAACTCCAGTACCGCCTGGCCCCGGGGGCGCTCGGTCATGGGCTCGACCCAGGGAAAGTCATCAGGTATCGCGGCGGGTTCCTGCTCTGTGGTCGCTGGCGCATAGCGCAGCTCGGCGCCCTCGGGCACGACACCGGCCTCGTACGCTGCGTCGGCCGAGTGGCGTACTGCGCCGAAGCTGCCCGTCGAGAGCGACGCTGGGTCGATCGCCGGGACGATCTGCTCCATCACACCCAACAGGGCAGCCACGCCCGAAGCGTTGTCATTGGCACCGGCAACGAAGGGCATGAACAGCTCGCGGTGGATGTTGATGACCGTGGGAACGAGCAGATACGCCGCTATCAGCATCGTCAGGTACCAGAGCCAGGGATCGAGCACTGCAAGCGCCGAGAACGGCACCGCCATGACCAGAATCAGCACCGGGGTGAGAAATGTCGCCCATTTGAGCAGTCCGAATGTCGTGGCGAAGCTGCCCACCATGTTGGGAGCGAACGCCAGCGACGAGCGCGCCGAGTCATAGTGCGCCACAATCACTATCTTGCGAAGTGTCTCGCCCCTTCGCGCGCGTGGCACATGGCGTGCGATGACGTTCTGGCTGGGGCCCTTGGGCATGAGACGGGTGAGTCCGAAATGCGTGCCCAGGTCGGACCATACGAAAAACGCGACGATCGCCGCGAGAGCGAAGGCCGGCCAGGCGAGATACGGCTTGAACCCGGCAAGAAACGCCGCTGCCATCGTCAGCACGTGATAGATCACGAAAGCCCATGAGTACGTGTGAGGGGCGTCGAACTCCTGCATCTCAGTCTCGAGACCCCTGGCCGAGAAGGTCTTCTCAAGCCACTCAGCAGCACGGTGTTCTGAGTCGGTGGTGGCCGGACGCGGCCCGATCTCCTCGGCCAGCGTACGTGCGTATTCGATGAGCTCGGCCATGCCGGTGTCTCCCTCGCTCTACCGCGATGCGCGTACGCGTCACCGCCCCTCGCCCGCCATGCACATGATACTGCACGCAGGCGGGTGAGAGTGTCGGCTTGAGTGAGACTATCCGCCACCGTGGCATCCCATGCACTGATTGATGCGGCGGTTGGAGTGAGCAATCACGGTTGCAGGGTTGTCGCTATGACAGACACATCCGGGGATGGGGATGTGGAACTGTCGTTCGTAATCGGGAGCCTGCCCTGCTGAGCGCAGCTGCTCGTACGCAGCTCGGTCTTCCGAGGAAGGAAACCACATCGAACCGAAGGCGAAGGCGAGCGACCCGATGAGGAACAGGCCCAAGAGCGCGTAACCAATGCCGGCGAGCAGATGCACCCACCACGGGCTGGATCCGGGTGGATCCGAGGCGGCATCGGTCAGCGGCTCGTGAGTCGATGCGCCGCTGTCGTCGGTCGGTTCTCTGCACGCGTCTGCCATCGGGCGCCTACTCACCCTGCGCGCTGCCCATGTGGCAGCCGGCGCACTGGTTCATGCGGTACGCCGCGTGGCGCTCGACCTCTGCCGGATCGTCACTGTGGCACACGCAGCCGGGGATCTCGATCGCCAGTGGGCTCGCGGGATCAGCCTCCGGTGCTTTGGCGCCAGGGTCGGCCGCACTCATGCCGCTCATATCGGCACCAGATGCTTCGGGCTGCTGTGGGAGCCCCGATTCAACTACGACATCCTCGCCCTCCGAGCCGGGCGCGGCAGCACCCGGCTCGAGGGTGGAGACAGAGGCCCGTGGTACGACGACTTCCGGCGCCTGCGGGGTGCCGTACGCGAACAGCACGATCACTGCGGCGAACAGCACCCCGGCCACGAGGCCTAGCATCTTCACAACGCGCGATTCCATTCCTACGACGCCTCTCCGAGAATCGCATTCAGGTCCTCGCGAGGACTCGCAGCGATCGGCTTGATCTGGAAGTTCTCGACAAGCACGCCCAGCACGTTGGGGGTGATGAACGCCGGCAGTGTGGGGCCAAGCCGGATGTCGGTGATGCCCAGGTGCAGCAGAGTCAGCAGAATCGCAACGGCCTTCTGCTCGTACCAGGACAGGATCATCGACAGCGGCAGGTCGTTGACGCCGCACTCGAACGCGTCAGCGAGCGCCACAGCGACCTTGATCGCGCTGTAGGCGTCATTGCACTGACCCACATCCATGAGTCGCGGCAGGCCGCCTATCTCGCCCAGGTCCTTGTCGAAGAAGCGGAACTTGCCGCAGGCCAGCGTAAGAATGATGGTGTCGGCTGGAGCCTGCTCGACGAACTCGGTGTAGTAGTTGCGGCCCGGCTTCGCGCCGTCGCAGCCGCCCACCAGGAAGAAATGGCGGATCGCGCCCGACTTCACGGCCTCGATGACGGTAGGTGCCACCGAGAGGATGGTGTTGTGCCCAAAGCCCACCATGACCTCACCGACCTCAGTCGGCTGGGTGAATCCCTCCATCGACTGGGCCTTCTCGATAACCGCCGAGAAGTCATCGCGGTGCACGTGCGGCAGACCCGGGAAGTTCACCACGTTGGCAGTGAAGACACGGTCGGCATACTCGGCGTGCGGGGGCATGAGGCAGTTGGTTGTCATGAGGATGGCACCAGGGAAGGCCGCGAACTCCTTCTTCTGGTTCTGCCAGGCGGTGCCGAAGTGGCCCACCAAGTTGTCGTAGCGCTTGAGCCCGGGGTACGCGTGCGCCGGAAGCATCTCGCCGTGCGTGTACACGTCGACACCGGCTCCCTGGGTCTGCTCAAGCAGGGCGGCGAGGTCAGCCAGGTCATGACCCGAGACAAGGATCGCCTTGCCCGAGCGCTGGCCCAGCGTGACTTTGGTGGGCTCGGGGTTGCCGTAGGCGCCGGTGTTGGCGGCATCAAGAATCTCCATCGTGCGCAGGTTCACCTTGCCGCATTCGAGCGTGAGGCCGACCCAGGCGTCCAGGTCGAGCGAGGTGTCACTCAGCGCGTCAAGCGCCTTGAACAGATAGGCGTCGATCTCGGGATCGGTCTGGCCTAGAGTGCGCGCATGATGGGCGTAAGCCGCGACACCCTTCAGCCCGTACAGCGTGGTCTCCTGCAGCGACTGAACGTCGACATCGCGCGTGGTGTCCCACGGGCGGCCCATCTGCGCAGCGAGCGTGATCTTGCCCGACAGGTCAGCAGGAACAGCGAATTCGCTTGCCGAGACACTCGTTCGCGCCGCGAGAGCATCACGCAGCTGGACGGCGACGTCGACCTTCTCGGCGATCGTCTCGGGGTCGAAATCGACGTTGGTGAGCGTGGTGAACAACGCGTCCTCAACGAACGCACCCTCGGCATCGAGGTCGGTGCCGGCCGGAGCCGCAACGGCAACCGCCGCAAGCGCTCGGCACGCATGCACAAGCAGCTCCTGAACCGCGGCGACGTCCGGGTTCTTCCCGCACACCCCCACCTTCTCGCACCCCGTCCCATGTGCCGTCTGTTCGCACTGGTTACAAAACATCTCAGTCAACTGCGTATCCATACCAATCCTCTCCTCGTAGTGCATGGCTTCTCGTTTGTAGGGCTTAGCGAGTCCCGATGGTGACGCCGCGGCTCGATCGGGGTCGACGCAGCGCTTGTGCCGTTGTAAGGCCCTCAATGAGCGGAGGGGGGGCGGGGGCCCGCCACCACACCCCCCCCCCCGGGGCGGCAGTTAAAAAAAAACAGCCAACGCAGACACAGGGCCCCCCCCCCCCCCGGACGGAGGGGGGACCCCCCCCCC
>JBBREQ010000029.1:0-25222 GCA_038202795.1 Coriobacteriia bacterium
GGAAGTCCGGGGCCACTGGATCTGGCGAGTGGCGCGCCCGTCGATGAGGTACTAGCATGGCAGAGCGCAGCTGCGCCTGACCGCTCACTTGGAGGAGCTCATGCACGTCGTCATCGGGGGGTATGGCCGAGTGGGGCGCTACCTCGCCCACATGCTTGAGTCTGAAGGCCACACCGTCGCGGTCATCGACCGCAACCCTGCGGTCTTTACCGAGTACGGCGAGGAGATCCGCGGCCGCAAGCTCACCGGCGAAGTATTCGATCGCGGCACGCTCGTGAAAGCGGGCCTAGAGCGCGCAGGGGCGTTTGCTGCCGTTACCGCAGGCGACAACAGCAACATCGTCGCTGCCCGCGTCGCGCGGGAACGATTCAACGTGGAAACGGTTGTGGCTCGCATCTTCGACCCGCGCAGGGCGAATCTCTACGAGCACTTCGGCATTCCCACGATCTCGAGCGTGCGTTGGGCGGGACGCAAGTTGCTGACGATGATCCTCGAGCCCGATGTACCCACAGAGCGCATCTTCGGGGGTGGAGAGGTAATCATCGTCCAGGCCCACGCGTCTGCAAGACTCGCCGGGACGACGGTGGGTGCGTTCGAGGATCCGGAGCGATTCCGCGTGACCGCCCTGGTCAGAGACGGAGTCGCGTGTCTGCCTACCCCCGAGTGCATCATCGCCGATGCGGACCGGCTCTACATCAGCGCCACGCGCCAGGCGGTCAGCGAGCTCAGAGAGTCGCTTGGCCTGAGTGCGGGTGATGCGAAATGAAGATCATCGTCGTCGGAGCAGGGAAGGCCGGAACGTACTTGGCGGGCTCGCTGGCGGCGGAGCACACCGTCACTATCATCGACCAGCGGCGGGATCAGATCGAACGGGTCCGATCGATGGTTCCAGACGCCACGGCGCTGTGCGGTGATGCCTGCGAGATCGAGGTTCTTGAGACAGCCGGTATCGAAGGTAGTGACCTGGTTGTCGCAGTAACCGGTGATGACGAGGACAACTTGGTCGTGGCGATGCTCGCCAAGAGCTTCCGCGTCGGGTCGGTCTTCGCGCGCGTCAACCATCCCCAAAACGAGTGGCTGTTCGACCGCGAGTGGGGCGTGGACGTGGCGGTCTCCTCCTCGGCTATCATGCGGGGTCTGATCGAGAAGCAGATGGGCCTGGGAGACCTCGCGACCCTGCTGAAGTTGCAGTCAGACGGAGTCTCGGTCGAGGAGCTCACGTTGCCTGCTGATGCGACCTCGCTGAACCGCAAGCTGGCCGACATACCCTTGCCCGCAAACGTCACGGTGATGGCGATTCTCGCCAAAGAGGGCTACGTCCAAGCCGCGCGAGGCAACACCGTGCTGGTAGCGGGTGACCAGCTGCTGTTGCTCGTGGAGGGCTCGTTGGAGGAGAGCGCGATTCAGGAGGCGTTCGGAATCAGCTGAGACCGCCTAGCTTGCTCGGAGGGGCACCACCTTTTACTGCGTCGCCGCTCCGATACGGTACGTCAGTGACGATCACGCCCGGCGTGCTGAACAGCGACGTCTTGAGGAAGAGCGACGTTTGATCGTGCAACATGGTGTCTGCGATCTTCTCGGGAGCGTACTCCGGCATGATGACCGTCACGACATGGTCCGATGTTGGACGAGGCACGGAGCGCACGTACTCGAGTATCGGGTTCACAATCTCGCGGTAGGGTGACTCGACGATGGTGAGCTTCACGCCGAAGTCGGCCTGCCCCCACTTCTCGCGCATCGCCACCGAATCGCCGGCGATATCCACATAGAGCGCCTCTAGCTTGTCAGCCCGCAGACTCCTCGCGTACTGAATCGCGCGGATGATACGCCGGTCGATATCCTTGACGAGCACGATCACGTGGTTGTGCATGCGGTTATGAGACTGCCAGTTGAGATCCGTCAGGTCGTCAGGTCGCAGGCGCAGCTCCTCGCGCACGTAGTCGTAGCGGCGTCGCACCCACAGGAAATACGCGATGATTGCGGGAATCAGCAACACCACGATCCAGGCGCCGTCGGCGAACTTCGACACGGTCACGACCACAAGCACGACCGCAGTCACCGACGCGCCGAACCCGTTGATGACCGCGGAGACCCGCCACCGTGGTTCCCGCTCCTTCATGTGGTGGAGCACCATGCCCGATTGGGACAGCGTGAACGAGGTGAACACCCCTAGCGCGTACAGAGGAATCAGGCGGCTCGTTTCTCCGCCGAAGATCGCAATGAGCGCAGCGGCCGCAAAGGTGAGCAGCAGAATGCCGTTGCTGAACACCGCGCGGTGCCCTAGGTCGCGCATCTGGTGAGGAAGGAAGTCGTCAGCCGCCAAGAACGAAGCCAGCCGAGGGAAGTCCGCGTAGGCCGTGTTCGCCGCAACCACCAGAATCGCTGTGGTGAACGCGGTGATCAGCCAGTACGCGACGCCGTTGCCGAAGAAGGTCCTCGCCAGCTGGCTGATCACCGTCTCCTCGGTGGGCTGGACTCCTGCGACAATCGAGAGAACCGAAAGCCCCATGAACATGAAGAGCAGGATGCCGGCCATCCACGTGATCGTGAGTCGCGCGTTCTTGGCTGTGGGCTCACGAAAGACCGCGACGCCATCGGCGATGGCCTCGACGCCCGTCATCGCAGCACACCCGGACGCGAAGGCCTTCATGACGAGGAACAACGTGAGCGGTGCGGTGGCGATCAAAGCCTCGCCGGGAGGGATGGCGATCGCGCCGGCGCCCTGGGTGATCCAGCGGTAGAAGCCGGTTAGCACCAGCATGGCGATGAGCACCACGAACCCGTAGGTGGGAATCGCGAACAGCCCGCCGGACTCTTTGACCCCGCGCAGGTTTGCAGTCGCGACAAGCGCCACCAACCCGAGCGCGATGGGCACGCGCCACTCAGTAAGCGCGGGCGCCGCTGAAGTTAGCGCTGCCACTCCCGCCGTGACTGAGACAGCGACCGTCAGAACATAGTCCACAAGCAGCGACGCACCCGCCGTCAGTCCCGCCAGCGTGCCCAAGTTGTCACTCGCAACCCGATACGACCCACCGCCCATGGGATAGGCCTTGATCGTCTGCCGGTACGACGCGACTACGATGATCAGGAGCAGGCCGATGCCGATCGCGATAGGAATCGTCAGCTTGAGCGCAGCGGCCCCGGCGATCGAGAGCACGAGCAGGATCTCGCCGGTAGCGTAGGCCGTCGAGGAGAGGGCATCGCTCGAGAACACCGCGAGTGCGATGGGATTGTTCAGGCGCTGGTGCTGCACCTCTTGGTTGTGCATCGCGCTGCCGAGCATGAAGCGCTTGAAAGCCGGCATAGTCTCTCCTGCGTAGGCGTCGCCCCAACAGGCGTCTTCGAACGGCTACGGTACAGGTTCCGTGCCGCGCCCGCTATACTTCGACGCCCTGCAGGAGAATCCGGCTCCGGCTCACTCCCGCTCGGGGAACCCTCCGTGGTCGGGCGTATTCACGCTGCCGGTCGCGCTTGTACCCCCGGGGTAGTCCTGGAGCGGATCGGCTGCGTCATCGCCCAGCGCATTGAGGATGCGCGGAATCGCATCTTCGTCGAACCCCTCGAGTTTGATGCCCTCGGCGAGATCTTCCTCGATCAGCGGGCGTTGCACACCCCACAGTTCGGGATCGAGGTCCTCGCCCAGGTCGATGTCGCGCCCCCCATCGTCAACTGGCTTGCGATGCGAGGCGCCCTGCCGCAGCACGCCTCCCACACTCTCGACCGAGTCGACCGCACGCACGGGCTCATGCGGGAAGTCGTCGTAGTCCTTCACAACGATCGCCTCCTTCTCCGCTGGGAACCCGGCACAATCGGCCTTTCACGGCAGACTATTCCCGCGGCGTGCCTTTGGTGAACCCGAGTAGCCCCTGACGGCCGTTCGCCCGTAGCCGGAGCACTCCCGCACGGCTAGCCCAAGGCCCGGATGATCTCCTCGTACTGCTCCCTGGTGAGCTCCCCGCTGGCAAGGCGCCGCTTGGCGATTGCTACCGCCTCATCGTGGCCCACCGCACTTGGATGGCCCACTGGAGGCACGTTCGCCTGGTGCCCGCCATGATGCCCGGAAGACGCCCTGACAGCCCATATGACCAACAGAACGATTCCGGCAACCACAAGGCCACCGAAGGCGAGCATGAGCAGACCGCCGACCCAGCCGCCGCCCATCATGTCGTATCCGTATCCCTGCCCGTATCCTCTATCCCATCCCATCACAGGACTCAACTCCTCTATGCGTAGTCGCTCCACTCGGAACCCAAGTTCTACCAATGATTATTCCCACTCCGTAACACAGGGCGGTCCGGTCGCCTGCTATCGCGCTCCCACAACCTTGAGGTAGGCGATCGTGGCATCCAGGTCCGCGCCACTCATCTGCCAACGAGGCATCGCTTCTTCGAGCGGCTTCCCGGCCTCGTCCACCCCCTTGACGATTGCGTCCTTAATGGTGGCGTCCGTGAAGCCCTCCTTGATGAGCGCGTCGTAGGTGATGTCGGGCGTCTCGATTGCGGGCCCCATCATCATCCTGATCGTCCCGCCCCGTCCGTCGGCTGCATGACAGGAGCCGCATCCTCCGCCTCCCATCATCCGCGAGCCTTGCGACACTGCCGGGGCGTTACGGGGGATGTCTCGGCCGTCAACGCCGACTCCTGTCAGGTAGATCCGCTCACCATCAGAGGCGTAGTTCCCGGTGCCAGAACTGCCGTTGCCCGTGATCCCGCCGCCTGGGCCACTGCCGGGGGTGTTGCCCCCCATCATGCCTCCACCACTGTTCGGACCGCGGCCAGGGGAGTTGCCCCCATTCATGCCGCCACCGCTGTTCGGGCCGCGGCCAGAGTTGTTGCCCCCCACCGTGCCTTCACCACTGTTCGGACCGCTACCAGTTGTCGTAGCGGTCGAACATCCGGTGGCGGCGACCAAAACGAGCACGCAGGCGTAGCCCGCGAGACTGACGACGAACTTGTGTGTGGTCACGATGGCTCCTCTCGTTTGGGGGTCTATACCCGCGGAGTCGGAATCAGACCCCGGCGATGGGTAGCATCCCTGAGGAGGAATTCCCGCGCGATGAGGGGGACATAGCCATGGATCACGAATCGGAGCACAGCGAAACCCACGATGACCGACAGGGGACTCAACCTGAGGGCTCCGGGGACCACTCAGGTCACGGCGTACACGAAGGTATGATCGCCGACTTCAAGCGTCGGTTCTGGGTCTCGCTGGCCCTGACAGTGCCCATACTCGGGCTGTCTCCGTTGATCCAGAACTTCCTTGGCCTTTCGGGGAGGTTGAGCTTCTCCGGCGATATGTTCGTGCTCTTCGGCCTATCCACAGTCGTCTACTTCTATGGCGGCTGGCCGTTCCTCAGCGGATTCGTGAGCGAGGTGCGCTCGCGGAGCATAGGCATGATGACGCTCATCGCTGTCGCGATAACGACCGCCTATGTCTACAGCGCCGCCGTCGTGTTCGGTCTGCCGGGCGAGGTCTTCTTCTGGGAGCTGGCCACGCTGATCGACGTGATGCTTCTCGGCCACTGGATCGAGATGCGTTCAGTCATGGGTGCTTCTCGGGCACTCGAAGCGCTTGCGGAGTTGATGCCTTCAGACGCACATCTTCTGGCGGACGACGGTTCCGTAAGCGACGTACCCTTGGGCGACCTGCAGGTGGGGAATCGCGTTATGGTCCGCCCGGGGGAGAAGATCCCTGCCGACGGCATAGTTGCCGAAGGCCAGACGTCCGTGAACGAATCCACGCTTACTGGCGAGTCGACGCCGGTTTCAAAGGGGCCTGATGACGAGGTCATCGGCGGCTCGATCAACGGCGAGGGCTCGGTGACCGTCAAGGTCAAAGCGACCGGGGCGGATTCATTTCTCTCGCAGGTCATCGAACTCGTCAATGAAGCACAACAGTCCAAGTCCAAGACACAGAATCTGGCTAATCGCGCGGCGGCTTGGCTGACAGCAGTGGCCCTTATCGGCGGCGCTCTGACGTTCTTCGTGTGGTATGTGATCGTGGGCGAGTCCTCTACATTCGCGCTGGCTCGGACGGTGACCGTGATGGTGATCGCATGCCCTCACGCCCTGGGCCTCGCAATCCCACTGGTAGTGGCGATCTCGACGGCATTGGGAGCCAGCAGCGGTCTGCTTATCCGCAACCGGGACGCGTTCGAGAGCGCACGTGATATCGACACCGTCATCTTCGACAAGACCGGCACGCTCACCCTTGGCGAGTTTGGAGTCACGGACGCCGTTGGTTATGGCGGGATGACTGAAGACGAGGTCCTCGAGTTGGCGTCGGCAATCGAGAACCGCTCGGAACACCCGATCGCGGCCGGCATCGTACGCTCGGCGCAAGAGAAGGGCCTGAGTGTGCCTCCGGCGGATGACTTCTCGGCGATACCGGGGAAGGGCGCCCAGGGCGTCGTTTCCGGCAAGAAGATCGCCGTCGTGTCGCCCAACTACCTGGGTGAGAGCGGCAAGCAGACGCCGGATGCCGATAGGTTCGAGCGCCTGTCGGCTGAGGGCAAGACCGTGGTCTTCGTTCTCGCCGATGAACAGGTCGTGGGTATGTTGGCGCTTGCGGACATCATCAGGCCGGAATCAGCCGACGCAATCGCACAACTCAAGGAGATGGGCGTCGAGCCGATAATGCTCACCGGCGACAACGCGAAGGTGGCAGCCTGGGTGGCTGATGAACTCGGCATCGAGCGCTTCTTCGCGGAGGTCCTCCCCCAGGACAAGGCCGCCAAGGTCAAGGAGGTCCAGGCCCAGGGCAGAGTCGTGGCGATGACGGGGGATGGCGTCAATGATGCACCCGCGCTCGCTCAAGCCGACGTGGGAATAGCAATAGGCGCCGGCACCGATGTGGCGGTTGAGACGGCGGATGTGATCCTCATTCGCTCCAATCCTGAAGACGTGGCCAACGTGATCGCCTTGTCGAAAGCCACATATCGCAAGATGCAACAGAACCTCGCATGGGCGACCGGCTACAACCTCGTCGCGATGCCTCTGGCAGCCGGAGTGCTCTACGGCTATGGAATCGTGCTGTCGCCAGCCTTCGGAGCGGCGCTGATGTCTCTGTCGACCGTTGTGGTCGCCTTGAATGCCAAGCTGCTTCGCTTGCCGAGTTCGGCCTAAGAGCCCAGTGTCCACTTCTGGACCTTGGTAATCATCACGAATCTCCCCATGGCCATCCAGCGCGCTTCCCTCAGATAATTCCCCGCAGCGCCTCGAGCAGCCGATCGACATCCTCGGCGCAGCTGTACGGCGCGAGCCCCAACCGCACACCGCCTGCCTCGCCCAATCCCAGCCGAGTGGACGCCTCGATCGCGTAGAAGTTGCTCGCCGGCGCATTGATGTTGGACTCAGCCAGCCGAGCCGACACCTCGCGCGACTCCATGCCCTCGACGGTGAACAGCAGCGTGGGCGTGCGCTCCCCAGCGCGTGAGTACACGGTGACCCGGTCGCCCGCGGCCAAACCCGCCTCGATGTCCCGCCGCAGCCCGTCCTCGTGCTCGCCCAGCGCCGCCATCGAGCTCTCGATCCTGGCCCGCCGAGAAGCTCCGTCCGCCCCAGCCAGCCCCGCGAGGAAGTCCACGGCAGCAGTCGTGCCCGCCAGCAGCTCCCACGGAAGCGTGCCCAGCTCGAAGCGCTCGGGCGCCGTGTTCACCGACGGCAGCAACTTATCCGGCGATAGCGTCTCGAGCAGCGCAGGCGACGCGATGAGGACCCCCATATGCGGGCCGCAGAACTTGTAGGACGAGCACACGTAGAAGTCCGCACCCATCTCCGCGACGTCGACGAACGCATGAGGCGTGTTGTGCACCCCGTCGACGTACAGCAGCGCCCCGCGTGCATGGACGCGCTCAGCAATCTCCGTGATCGGCGGGCGCGTGCCCACGAGGTTCGACGCCGCCGTGATTGCGACCAGCCGAGTGCGGTCGCTCAACTGCGCCTCCACAGCCTCGACCGTGATCTCGCACGTGGCCGGATCGAACTCGATCCACCGCACCACCGCGCCAGCGCTCTGCGCCGCGTAGATCCACGGACGGATGTTCGCATCATGGTCGAGCCGCGACACCACGATCTCGTCGCCCGGCTTCCAGCCCTTCGCAAGTGTGCGCGAGAAATCGAACGTGAGCTGCGTCATGCTCCGCCCAAAGACCACCCCACCCGCTTCCCCGCCGAGAAGATCCGCGATGGCCTGTCGCGCAGCGAGCACGATGCCGTCCGTCCGGCGCTCGGAGGCCGTGATTGTCCCGCGCTGGCACGTTGCCGACTCGAGCGCATCGCGAACCGCCTCGGCGACCACCGATGGCGTGAGTGTGCCACCCGGGGCGTCGAAGTGCGCAGCCCCTTCGAGCAGCGCGGGGAACTGGGCTCTGATGGCGGTGATATCGAGTGTCATGGTGTTGGGCCCTTCTGTAGTCGTGACATGTCGCAAGCACGGACTTGCCTGCCTGCCGAGGCCCCCCGACCAAGACGACCGGTGACCACTATTTCCACCATGTCGTGGGAGATTTACACGGCGCGCAGTGCATCAACTTAGGAATCTGTCGTCGTGAATGCTAGGTAAACAACGACAAATTCGGTCGAAATCGAGCCACCAATCCACCCGCCAGGAAGATGCGGACAACCTGCGAGCGAAGCAAGCCCGGTCTTGATCCGGTTGTTGGGCGCTAGTGGCGGGTGTTATGCGAACAGGACACGAAGGTCGTCCTCGATGTCTGAGTCCGCACGCAGTGAATCCATCGCCAAGTTGATCTGCATGTTCGTTGCGGCCAAGTCGAGCAGGTCATCGCCGATTCGATACTGCTTCTCGCGGACCAGCCAGTTCAATACAGTTGCCAAGTGCCACAGGGCCTGCTTGCCCCCGTGCACCGGCGCTGGAACCGAACCCCGGCACGTGACCATTAGTTGCCGAACATTCTGTCGCGAGCGCCCCACCATGTCAGCGACGTCTGTGATTCCGACGAGATCGGGGGAGACCTCGATGAGGACCGCGCCCGGGATGCTGGCAGACACGTCACCAATCGCACTCATCACAGCAGCGCGAGCAGAGGTGGACTCACGAGTGAAGTCCAGTGCGATGCTGCCGGGATGACCAATGCCAATGAAGGCATCGTCACAGCCACCTCCGTAGAGCCGATCCGCAACATCGTCCATGTCCGTTTCAGCAGTCGGGAGAGTGAAGCGAAGTGTGAAGTCGTACTTGCTCATTCAGTGTCCTCCGTTCCTTCCTCAGCTGGACCGACGCAACCATCTACTTTGCGACGAATCTGCTCAGCGTGGTCCTCTGGGACTCGGGGAGTCGACGCGATGCTCGAGACACAATGCTGCCCACATCTGCAATCTGGGTTGTCATGCGGGCAATATAACCTTCCCCACGCGTGAGAGCTCCGGCCAGAGGGTTCGACACGCCATCCCTTGGACTCCGCATACTACAGCGCGTCTTCAATCGGCCGTTTCGAATGCCTGTTGCGTGACAATTGAACTGCCTCTCACCGTCGAGTTTATTGCCTTGGGACCGGCGTTGTCAATCGACAACCTCTGCGCCCAACAACGATCCGATGGCGATGGCACGGACGATGCTAATCCTTACTAAATGGGTAAGCATTGATTGAACTGGGTTTGTGGCACCTCGTGCTGCCCAGCCAAGCGTCCACTCAGTCCTGCGACTCGGGACGTTGCGAAGGGATAGATGATCATGAAGACAGGTACCCGGTTTGCCCTCTTGACGGCACTTGCAGTCGCTCTGGTTCTCGCGACGGTGGGGACTGCCTTCGCGGGGGGCGTTTTGTTCCCGCGGGCCTTCGGAGAAGTGGGCTTCAGCCTCGACGGGGCTCGATCGACCGCCGAGTTCGATGCTCGCGCCATCGGCACCCCCGCCCTCGGCGAAGACCACGCCGCGGCGGTCGGCAAGTTCAAGTTCGAGACCAAGGGCCTCAAGTACGTGGCGGTCGTGGACAAGATTCACGTGCACGCTGCTGGAGAAGTGCATTTCGGCGGTCAGATCACGAAGTCGACCAACCCCACGCCGGTTGGCCAGTTCCTGCACGTCAAAGTGGTAGATGGCGGCAGCCCCGGACGCAACGGGGACATGATTTCCATCGTCATCAGCCCGACTGACATGCACGAGCACGGAACTCCCGTCGCCGTAGCTCGCGGGAATCTCGTCGTCAGAACCCCGTAGACACTGTCGGAGGGGCACTGTCCCTTCGACTAGCGAGCTCTGAGCACATCAAGCCCTCCGGCCCGAGTTGAGGCCGGGGGGCTTGCTCTTGGGCTTCCCGCAGACTCGCCGCAGCTCATGGGTGCAGCGCCGGCACTTAGTGGGTACGAACACCTTAAGCGCAACGGTCTCTCAACAGAGAGAAGTGGGACTCCGATCAGGTTTGTCCGACTAGGCTCGACATCGGAGCAGAGAGTAGAGGGAGGAAACGACCGTGGATACTACTACACTCATCATTCTCATCGTCGTGTTGGTCCTATTGTTTGGCGGAGGCGGCTTCTATTGGAGAGGACGACGCCGGTAGGCCTCCTCACAGGGCTCACCATCGTTGAATATGAAGGCCGACTCCGAATGGGGCCGGTCTTCTTCTTTGAGCACGGCACCTCCGGGGACTGGGCGGGCTTCTCGGCAGCACTCTTCTCGGCAAAGAAACAGGCCGGAGGGCGTGATGCCCGTCCGGCCTGCGGTGTGTGTGGTGGAGACGAAGGGGCTCGAACCCTCGACCCCCGGCTTGCAAAGCCGGTGCTCTCCCAACTGAGCTACGTCCCCGTGCGCGGGAGAGTATAGCATCGCTTGTGAGCCTTGGAACCCATCGGAATCGAAACCGCGATTTCACCAGGTGTTGCCGCCCTCGAAACGCGACCAAGACCGCGTTGAACTTCTTCTTCCTCATCATGGGCGTGGGATTGATCTTCTTCATGCAGGCCGGATTCATGCTCGTCGAGACCGGATTCTGTCGATCCAAGCACGCCGCTCACGTCGCCATGACGAACTTCGTAATCTTCGCCGTGGGCGCTCTGGCTTACTGGGCAGCGGGTTTCGCCTTGCAGTTCGGGTCACTGGGTGCCTTCTACTGGGCGCCCGGAGCCGAAGGCCTGCTCACCGGCGAGGCCGTGAAGTTCGGTGCGAACGCGTTCGCCGGCACCAAGGGCTTCTTCCTCGGCTCGCTGGGTGACGGTACCTACGATCCGGGCGTGTTCGCGTTCTTCCTGTTCCAGCTGGTGTTCATGGATACGGCCGCGACAATCGTCACCGGCGGCATGGCCGAGCGCTGGAAGTTCAGCGCGTTTCTGCCCTTCGGTGTGTTCATGGCCATCGTCGTGTACCCGCTCTACGGCATGTGGATATGGGGCGGCGGCTGGCTCGCCACCCTGGGCGCGAATTACGGCTTCGGTCACGGGGCGGTCGACTTCGCCGGCCCCTCGGTGGTACACGCGGTGGGCGGGTTCGCAGCGCTGGCAGGTGCAATCGTCCTTCGGCCTGCTCGCGGGATTCCTGGTTGTGGGCTCGGTGGTGTTCGTCGAGCGCAAGCTCAAGGTGGACGACCCGGTTGGCGCGGTCTCGGTACACGGCGTCAACGGCGTCTGGGGCATGATCGCGCTTGGCTTGTTCGCGGACGGTAGCTACGGGGCCGGCTGGAACATGGTGGACGGTCCGGTGAGGGGTCTGTTCTATGGCGATGCGAGCCAGCTGTTCGCGCAGCTCATCGCAGTGGTCACCGTCTTCGTCTGGTCGTTCGGTCTGCACTTCGTGTTCTTCAAGGTCCAAGACGCCCTCCAGGGCATCCGCTCCTCAGAGGCTGATGAGCTCGCTGGCCTCGATCCCACCGAGATGGGCGTTCTCGCGTACCCCGACATGGTTGGCTCAGGTCCGCTGGGCGAGGGCGGCACATCCGGCACACCGGCCGGCACGTCGCATCCCCATCCAGCCCTTGCAGGGAGTGATGTTTAGATGAAGCGCATCGAAGCAATCGTGCGTCCCGAGCGGCTCGACGCAGTCAAAGAGTCGCTGGTCTCCTTAGGTCACCACGGTCTGACCGTGTGCGAGGTCAAGGGACACGGCATCCAGAAGAGCATCACCCAGCAGTGGCGCGGCGAAGAGTACGTGATCGACTTACTGCCTAAGGTGTCGATCGTCGCAGTCGTGAACGATCACGAGGTGGCCGACTGCCTCTCGGCAATCTCGATGGCAGCCCGAACGGACCGCATTGGTGACGGCAAGATCTTCGTGTCGACCGTCGACGAGGTGGTGCGTATCCGCACGGGCGAGCACGGGGCAGACGCTCTGTGACGCCAACGCCGTGCCAGCAGGCGTGACTCTCGCACAAAACGAGGGGCGGATCCTCTGGGATTCGCCCCTCGTGTAAGCGGAGTCTCTTGCGTCTCTCCGCTGGTGTGTCCATGAACCGGGATGGCCTTCGCTTCGCTGTCGCTGCCCCTCCAAAGGGCTATTCTTGGGGTTCTCGGGCGCTTTCATCGTCGCGCCCTCACCCCCGCGTGTGCACACCAAGCCTGACCCTCGCCGACATCGGCTGCGTAACGTCACGTGCTCGCCCACTCCCGTGGGCCTCGTGTACCGATGAAGCGATGACACTCGAACCAGCTATCAACCCATGCGTCGTTCGAGGGCCTTGTCTGCCATCCCGGTTGGATGGTCTGAGACGTTTGTGCCCCGGATCCTGCCTCGCGGGTCGATCCAAACGACGAGCGGCCCCCAATGGGAGCCGCTCGGTAGACGTCATCTGACGAACGCGATCTGTTCGCAGACGGTGCACCTACTGAAGTGCATCGAGCGAAGCCTTGAACTGCGCTTCGTCAATCGCCCCCACCGTCTGCTTGGACACCACACCATCGCTGTTCACGAACATGAACGTAGGCACGTACTGAATGCCCAGCTCGTTGGCCAGTTTCACGCCGGCGTCATCCGTCTCGACGTTGAGCTTGCGGAACTCGACCTTGTCACCGTACTGCTTCTCGAGCCCTTCGACCAAGGGCTTCATCTCTATGCAGGTGGGTCAAGAGTCGGTGTAGAACTCGACCATCACCGGCTTACCCGAGGTCTCGATCTTCTGGCTTGACGATGAATCCGCCTGTCCGGACTCCAGCGGATCGCTCCACGACTGGATTCCCGCCGAGAGGTGCGCGATGTTCTTGAAGCCCAACGCGCGCATCGTCTCAACGGCGGCCACCGAGCGCGAGCCGGTCGCACAGTAGACGACATACTTGGCTTCGCGGTCCCAGCTGGGTGCGGCTGCTTCGAGCTGGTCGACCGGAACGTTGATCGCCCCCGGGATACGACCCATCTGGAACTCGCCGGCGGTGCGCACATCGACGATCTGCGCGCCTGCGGCAATCGCCTTCTTGGCGCCGTCGGCGTCCACGTTGGCGATACCACCGCCCCCGCTGGGGCGCAATGCAAGGGCCATGACCACGACGACGAGCACCGCGATCACACCCCAGAGTATGTACTTAGGTTTCATTTCGACCTCTCTCAAAGAGCCGCTATAGCTCGACCATAATACCCTACGGGGTATTCAACGCGCAAGACTATCCTCTGCTAGCGTGGCGCAGGTGCCCGCTCGGGGATAATAACCCACGACGCTACACTCAGAGGAGCAACCGCCCTACCAACGCGAAACCACCGGAAAGGCGCAACATGGCGGACGGCACGGGAATCGGCTCGGACGCACCACGGGTTGCATACCCCGAACCACCCCTGCGTGCCGAGATACTCTCGACCGACCGGCTTGCCGAGACGGCTCGCCAGCTCGCGGCCGTGCAGTCCTGGACCACCGAGGACCCACCCCACACCACCCCGCTGATCGCACTGACCGAGAGTGCCGCAGTCTCGCTCGCCGCAGAGAACAGCGAGCTCGCACAGTCCGTACGGGCCGGCCTCGCCGCCCCGCCGGCGGGAGAGTGGCTGCTCGACAACTTCTACCTGGTCGAAGAGCAGATCCTCCTCGTCCGAGAAGACCTCCCCGCCCACTACGGCGTCGAGCTGCCGCGCCTGACCGGGGGGCCGAGCGCCGACCTCCCGCGCCTCTATGATGCGCTCATCCAGCTGGTCACGCACACGGACTCACGGCTCGATGAAGAGGTGCTCGTCCACTTCATCGACGGATACCAGGCCGTCTCGGCGCTCACGATCGGCGAGGTGTGGGCCGTCCCGATCATGCTGCGCATCGCACTGGTGGAAAACGTGCGGCGTCTCTCCTCGGCGGTCATGGTCGCTCTTCGAGCTGAGCGGCTCGCCGACATCTGGTCGGAACGTCTCGTGCTCGCAGCGCAAGACGCGCCGGACTCGCTGCCGATGCTCTTGCTCGAGCTCGACCAACAGAGCGCGGGCGCGGGCGCTCCGTTCTTCCTTCGCCTGTCACAACGGCTCTCAGATGTAGAGGCCGGCAGCGAACCCATCAACGCTTGGCTCGGGCACCGGCTGGGTGCGGAGAGGATCTCGCTGCACGAGGCCTCGGTTGAATGGCAGCAGGATCAGGCAGCCAATCAGGTATCGATCGCGAACTCGATCAGCAGCATCCGCTTCCTCGACGCCTTTGGCTGGCGGGAGTTCTTCGAGCGTGTCTCACTGGTCGAGGCTGAGCTGCGACACGATCCCGCTCGCACGTACGCGCATATGGACTTCGAGAGCCGTGACCGCTATCGACACTCGCTCGAACAGATGGCCAAGCGCTGTCCTAAGAGTGAGACCGAGCTCGCACACGAGGTAGTCGAACTCGCGCGCGGGGCGCTCGTGGTCGACCCGGCGGACGAGATTCGCGGACACGTGGGCTGGTGGCTCATCAGCGGCGGCCGCTACGAACTCGAACGCGTGGTGGGCTATAAGACACTGGCTCGTGAGCGTCTCTACCGAGGACCGTTGCGTTTGCGCGGACTGTTCTATGGCGGCTGGCTCTCGGCATTCCTCTTCCTCTTGCTGATCATGGTGGGCTGGTACGGACGGGAAGTTGGCGTGGGGCCGCTCCAGGCGCTCGTGCTCGTGCTTCTCTCGGCTATACCGCTTTCCGAGGTGGCCCTGACGCTCGTGAACCGACTGAGCTCGGTGGCGTTCCCACCACGGCTGCTTCCCAAGCTCGACTTCCGCGAGCCGGTTGCGGAGTCCCACCGCACGCTGGTCGTCGTACCTGCATTGCTTTCCTCGGTAGGTGCTACACGCCACGTCATCGAGAATCTCGAGGTGGCCTACCTGGGTAACCGGGACCTCAACGTCGGCTTTGCCCTTCTGGGTGACCTGAAGACCTCCGACCAGCCCAAACGGCCTGACGACGGCGAGATCGTCGAGGCTGCCGTACGCGGTGTCTCCGAGCTCAACGAGCGCTACGAAGCCGAGCACGGAGTCCGCCCGTTTCACCTACTCGTGCGCGACCGGCTGTTTAACGAGCCCGAGGGCGCCTGGATGGGTTGGGAGCGCAAGCGAGGTGCGCTCGTGGAGTTGGTTCGTGAGATGCGCGGCTTTGGCGAGACCTCGTTTTCCACCAAGCTAGGGGACGCCGCGTTTCGCCGGTCCGCGACGTTCGTGCTTACGCTCGATGCGGATACCCACCTTCCGCGCGACGGCGCGCGCAAGTTCATCTGTACGATCGCGCATCCTTTGAACCGCGCGGTATTCGAACCCGGCGATCGCATCGTCACCCACGGCTACGGTCTGGTTCAGCCGCGTATTTCGATGACGCTTCCCGGTTCGCGACGCAGCAGGTTCGCAGCCCTGTTCAGCGGAATCGCCGGCGTGGACCCCTATGCGAGTGCCGTATCGGACACCTACCAGGACGTCTTTGGCGAGGGGTCGTTCACCGGCAAGGGAATCTTCGAGGTGGACCTGTTCCACAACCTGCTCTCGAATCGCTTCCCCGACAACTCGCTTCTTAGCCATGATCTGGTCGAGGGCTCGTTCCTGCGTACCGCACTTGCGAGCGACGTCGAAGTGCTCGACGACTACCCGCCCAACTATCTCGCCGCCGCGTCGCGCACCCACCGCTGGATTCGTGGAGACTGGCAGACCCTTCCGTACCTGCGCCCACGCATCGCCGATGCTGAGGGCCACCTCGCTCCTAACCCGCTTGGGCCGGTCCACCGCTGGAAGATGATCGATAACCTGCGCCGCTCGCTCGTCGCGCCCACCACCTTGCTCCTCATGGGGGTAGGTTGGCTGATGCTGCCGCAGGCCGCCTTGGTGTGGCCGGCGCTGGTGGCGACCGCCGTGTTCTTCCCCGCGCTGTTCTCTCTGGCTGACTCCGTCGTCTTCCGTCCGCACGAGGTGGCCTTCGCAACCTACGTTCACAACGCCTTCATCGACTTCAAGCAAGACGTCAAGCGCGTGGTGCTTGCTTTGGCCGGGATGCCCTTTCAGGCATGGCTCGCATCCGACGCGGCCATCAGGGCCCTCTGGCGCCAGTTCGTTTCGCACAAACATCTGCTCGAGTGGGAGACAGCCGCAGATGCCGAGAAGCGCGCGGGCACCACTGTGCGCGCGTTCTGGCGCGCAATGGGTCCCTCGGCGGTTGTCGCCAGCGGCGCGCTCGCAGCGTTCTGTATCCCGCACCCGGAGCGCCTGCTCACGGCGGTGCCTTTCATTGCCCTGTGGCTGGGCGGCCCCCACTTCGCATGGTGGCTCTCACGTATCATGCCCCCAGAGCTGCCGGCGGCGCTCTCCGTGCACGACCAGCTCGCTTTGCGGCGCGTGGCGCGTAAGACGTGGCGCTTCTACGACGCGTTCGTGGTGCCTGAAGGCCACCACCTGGCACCCGACAACTTCCAGGAAGACCCGGGCGGAGTGGTGGCGTGGCGAACCTCCCCCACCAATATCGGCCTGCAACTCATGGCCTACGTCGGCGCTTTCGATCTGGGCTACCTCACGGTGGCCGGTCTCACCGAGCGGGTCTCGGCGACACTGGCGACCATGGCCGGTCTCGAACGCCATCGCGGCCACTTCTACAACTGGTATGACATCCGCACTCTCGAGCCGCTGCGACCGGCCTATATCTCGACCGTGGACTCCGGCAACCTCGCCGGACACCTGCTCGTAGTGCGCGTGGGCCTTCTTGAAGCAAGTGAGTCGCCGCTCGTAGGCGCGCAAGTGCTCAACGGCCTACGTGACACCGTGCGACTCGCGCTCGAAGACCTCGTCGCCAATGCTGAGCGATTGGGCCCTGAGCCCACGGTGCGTGAGACGCTTGAAACGCTTGACGAGCTCGATCGAACGCTCGCCCTGGCCGAGACGCCACGCGATCTCGCCTCCTGGACCGTACTGATGGACCGTCTGCTGCGCCACGCGATAGAGGCCCAGCGCCTTATCGGCGGGTTGGCAGAGCCGGTGGTCGCAGCGGATCCGGGCGCGCCGAGTCCGCTTCCCCTTGCGCCCGACAGCCCGCCGGTGCCTGCCACGCCTCTCGAGCATCTTCGCGCCTCTGCCGGCGACGTGCTCCACGCGCTCGAGGCGCCGCTGGACCTGCTCGAGTCGCTCGCACCGTGGGCCCCCCTTCTGGCGGAGGCCCCGCCGGCAGCGCGCGAACACCAGGCCCTAGCGCCCCTGCTCGACTTCGTCCCCAGCTTGGTGGGTCTGGCCGAAGGGCTTGCGGGCGCGCTGCGGGCCCTCGACAAGCTGTCAGCCGGAGACGATGCGGCGCTTGCCGCGTGGGCGCGCACGATCGCCACCGGTATCCGCGATGCGCGCCCCGGCGCTGTCGAGCAGCTGGCTCGGCTACGGCTCGACGCCGAGATCGCGCGCGAGATGTGGGAGCACGCCGACTTCCGTACGCTCTACGACCCCCAGCGCCAGCTGTTCTCGATCGGCTACAACCTCTCCGAGGGCCGTCTCGACAACTCATACTACGATCTGATCGCGAGCGAGTGTCGTCTGGCGAGCTTCCTCGCGGTTGCGAAGGGCGACGTGCCTCAGGAGCATTGGTTCCGCTTGGGCCGCGGCCTGACCGCCACGCCCGACGGTCGCGCGCTCGTATCGTGGAGCGCCAGCATGTTCGAGTACCTCATGCCGCTTCTCGTCATGCGCGACTGGCCCGAGACCATGCTCTCCGAGACCTATCGGACCGTCGTCGCCCGCCAGATCTCCTACGGACGCGAACGCGGGGTTCCGTGGGGCGTCTCAGAGAGCGCCTTCAACGCCAAGGACGCGGCACTCATCTATCAGTACCAGGCGTTCGGCGTGCCCGGGCTGGGCCTGAAGCGCGGACTGTCCGACGACGTCGTGGTCGCGCCGTACGCTTCGACGCTCGCGCTGCCCGTCAACCCGCTGGCGGTCGTCCAGAACCTGGCGGCCTTCTCGGCAGAGGGGGCAGAGGGGCGCTACGGGTACTACGAGGCCATCGACTACACCGCCGGGCGCATCCCGGCGGGCAAGTCCCGCGCGGTGGTCAAGTCCTATTTCGCGCACCACCATGGCATGAGCTTCATCGCGCTGGCCAACGCGCTCGACGGCTCGCGCATGCAGACGCGCTTCCATGCGGACCCCGTGGTGGTCTCAGCCGAGCTGCTGCTGCAGGAACGCGTTCCCCGAAACGTGCAGCTGGTCTCGCCGCACGTGGAGGAGGTGCGCGAGCTCAAGTCGGTGCGCGACCTGCCGCCGCCCGTCGTGCGCAGCTACCCCACCGCGCATACAACGGTGCCGGCCACTCACTTCCTGTCCAACGGCCGCTACTCGGTCATGGTCACCAGCGGTGGCGGCGGGTACTCCCGCTGCAATGGGCTCTCGGTCACCCGCTACCGAGAAGACGTGACCCGCGATGTGTGGGGTCACTTCTTCTACGTGCGCGATATCGAGTCGGGCGAGGTCTTCTCGGCTCCCCACAACCCCATGCCCGGTTCACCTGACGAGTACCGCGTCACCTTCGCACCCGATAAGGCCGAGTATTCCCGGGTGGACGGCGATCTGCGCACCGAAGTCGAGGTGGCGGTCTCTCCTGAAGATGACGTCGAGGTCCGGCGGCTTTCGATCAACAATGGGGGTCGCGTCGTTCGGCGCTTCGAAGTGACGTCGTACTTCGAGATCGCGCTCACCGCCCAAGGGGCCGACCAAGCACACCGCTCGTACTCGAATCTCTTCGTCGAGACCGAACCGCTCGACGCCACACACGCCCTGTTGTTCACACGGCGCCCGCGGCGCAGCGACGAGCCCCGCATCTGGGGACTGCACGTCGTCGCCTGCGAAGAGACGCCGTGCCCATGGTCCTACGAGACCGACCGCGCGCGGTTCGTGGGTCGTCTGCGCGGCATGGATAGCCCGGCTTCCATCACCCGGGGCGGCACTCTGAGCTGTACCACGGGGGCGGTACTCGATCCTTGCTGCGCGATTCGCCGCGAAATCACCATCGAGCCCGGAGAGACCGCTCGCCTGGTATTCACCACCGGAGTGACGAGCGATCGCGAATCGGCGCTGCGCCTTACCGAGAAGTACCACGACGTTCGCAGCGCACAGCGCGCCATCGATCTGGCGTGGACTGCCGCGCAGCTCGAGCTTCGCGACCTGGGCATCAGCCCGCAAGAGGCGGTCACGCTCGAGCGGCTGGGTTCGCGGCTTCTTCTCACGGACCCAGGCTCGCCGCTCAAGATCAAGACCCCGGTTGAAAACGGGCTGCAGTACTCCGGGCTGTGGTCGATCGGCATCTCCGGCGACCACCCCATCTTGCTCGTGCGGGTCGAGGAGATCGAGCACGCCCCGCTCGTGCGCCAGGCACTGCTCGCACACCAGTACTGGAGCCACAAGGGTCTCGTCGCCGACCTGGTCGTGCTCAACACGCGCCCCTCGGCGTATGCCGATGAGCTTGACGACCGGCTGCGGCTACTCGTGCGCACCGGGCATGCACTGCAGATGCTCGACAAACCGGGCGGCGTGTTCCTGCGCCGCGTCGACCAGATGCACCCCGACGTCCACAACCTCCTGCTCTCAGCCGCACGCGCCACACTCGACGGCGATGGCGGTACCATCGAGCTCCAGCTCAACCGCCGAGGAAAACCCGCCGAGCTTCCCTCTGGCTTCATCGTCTCGGCAGAGCCCCGCGAGCACACACCGCTTCCGTTCGAGCGGCCGGACTTGCGCTTCGACAACGACACGGGCGGCTTCGACCCGAAGACCGGCGAGTACGTGATCGTGCTCGAAGGCGAATCGACCACCCCGGCCCCTTGGATCAACGTGCTCGCCAACCCCACCTTCGGCTGCACGGTCTCTGAGGCGGGCGTGGGATGCACGTGGGCACTCAACAGCCACGAGAACCGCATCACCACCTGGAACAATGATCCGGTGACCGATGGTTCCGGCGAAGCCATCTATATCCGCGATGAGGACACCGGGGAGTTCTGGAGCCCCACTCCGCTGCCGGTGCGCACTCCCGAGCCCTACGTGGTTCGCCACGGACACGGAATCGTGCGCTTCGAGCACGACACGCACGGTATCTCCCACGAACTGGACTGGTTCGTCTCGGCAGACGACCCGGTGCGTGTGTGCCGACTGCGCCTCACCAACCATGAATCCGAACCACGCCGTCTCTCCGTGACGCAGTTCGTCGAGTGGGTACTGGGCGACTCGCGCAGCCGGGCACAGCAGCTGGTGGTCACCTGGTTCGATGCCGAGAACGAGATACTGACCGCTCACAACCATCACAACATCGACTTCCCGGGGCGCTGTGCATTTGTGGCCGCCAGCATCCCGCTGCATTCGTGGACCGCCAGCCGAACCGAGTTCGTGGGCCGCAACGGGCGCCCCTGCGACCCGGTGGCGATGAGACGCAGCCGGCTTGGCGGTGCCTCGGGTCGATATCACGACAACTGCGGCGCTCTGATGACCAGCGTCGAGATTGCGCCCGGCGAGACCGTCGAGCTGTCGTTCCTGCTGGGTCAGACCAACACCCTCGAAGAGTGCCAGGAGCTCATCGCGCGCTACCGCGACGCTGACGCCATCGAGGAGGCGCGCTCGCGCTCGTGCGGCTTCTGGGACGACCTGCTGGATACCGTCCAGGTCTCCACGCCCGACGAGCGCCTCGACCTGATGGTCAACGGCCAGCTGCTGTACCAGGCGACAGCCTGCAGGTTGTGGGGCCGAACCGCGACCTACCAGTCCTCCGGCGCGTTCGGCTTCCGCGATCAGCTCCAGGACGTTATGGCGCTGCTCGTCGTGCGCCCCGACCTCGTGCGCGAGCAGATCCTGGAGGCCAGCCGCCACCAGTTCCCCGAAGGCGACGTACAGCACTGGTGGCAGCCCTATTCCGGCAGAGGAGTACGCACCCACATCACCGACGACCGGCACTGGTTGCCCCTCGTAGTCGCCGAGTACGTCGAGGCCACCGGCGACGCGAGCATCCTCGACGAGCAGACGACCTTCGTCGAGGGCCCGCTGCTGCCCCTCGAGCAGGAGGACGCTTACCTACAGCCCACCGTCTCGCAAGACACCGCGAGTATCTACGATCACTGCATCCGCGCGCTCGAGACCGGTCGGCCCACGGGCCCGCACGGCCTGCCGCTCATGGGAGGCGGCGACTGGAACGATGGTATGAACCGCGTGGGGCATGGCGGGGTAGGCGAGAGCGTGTGGCTCGCATGGTTCCTCGCCTACACGCTCACGCGGTTCGCAAGCCTTTGTGAGTTGCGCGACGATGTGAGCCGCAGCCAGGAGTACCTCGCCTGGGCCGAACAGCTCGCCGCCACGGTCGAGCAGACCTCGTGGGACGGGGCGTGGTACCGGCGCGCTTACTTCGATGACGGAACCCCGCTTGGCTCGCACGAGTCGCAGGAGTGCCGCATCGACGCGATCGCGCAGGCGTGGGCGACCATCTCGGGGCTCGGGCATCCGGACCGCTGCCAGAAGGCGCTCGACAGCGTCGAAGAGAAGCTCGTGCGCCGAGAAGACGGACTCATCGCGCTGCTCACACCACCGTTCGACACGATGCCCCACGACCCCGGCTACATCAAAGGTTACGTGCCGGGCGTGCGAGAGAATGGCGGGCAGTACACGCATGCGGCTGTGTGGGTGGTACTGGCCTACCTGATGCAAGGCAACGGCGACGAGGCCGCTGCGCTGCTCGACCTGATAAACCCGATCAGTCACGCGCTGGATGCACAATCCGTCGCGCGCTACAAAGTCGAGCCCTACGTGGTGGCCGCCGACGTCTACGCGGTAGCCCCACACACCGGACGCGGCGGGTGGACGTGGTACACGGGCTCGGCGGCATGGTTCTACCGGGTCGCGTTAGGTAATCTCTTGGGCTTCAAGCTGAGCCACTCGAACGGCACCCTGCTGCTCGCCATGGATCCGTGTATCCCCAAGCGATGGAAGTCGTTTTCGCTGTCGTATCGCCATCACACCGCGCGCTACGAGGTCTCTGTCGAGAACCCCCGGGGGGTCAACCGCGGCGTAGCCTACGTCGAACTCGATGGAACGCGGCTCAAGACGAACTCGGTGCCCCTGTTCGACGACGGGGCGACGCATCAGGTTCGAGTGGTGCTGTTGGGCGGATAGCTGGGCGACCTTACTCGGCGCCGGCAAACCAGCGCTTGTGGAAGAACCGCATGAGCGCTTGGTCGCCCAGCCAGCGCCGGGCCGAGATGATCGGGCGCGCGTAGGCGGCCACCGGATAACGCAGCCGATCGCTTGAGTCGGTGACGGCGCGGAATATCTCCTCGGCGCACTTCGCGGGCGCGGTACGGTCAGTGATCGAACCCTCGAACGCGCGCATCGCACGCACATACGGCCGGTACGCCGCCGAGCCGGGAAGCCCCTCGTCGTCATCGGGCAGCACCTTGCCCCAGATCGCCGTGTCGACGTAGCCGGGCTCGATCGCCTTGACGCGGATCCCAAACGGCTTCAGCTCATGCCAGAGCCCTTCCGAGAAACCCTCGAGTGCCCACTTGGTTGCGTTGTAGCCGGCGAAGAACGGGAATACGGTGCGCCCGCCCAGCGAGGTCACGTTCGCGACGGTGCCACTACCGCGCTCTCGCATCGACGGCAGCAGCGCGTTCACCAGCGCGAGCTGGCCGAACACGTTGACTTGGAACAGCCGCTCCAGCTCGGCCGCCCCCAAATCCTCGACCGGCCCGAACTGAAGCACGCCGGCGTTGTTGAGCACCGCATCCGGGCATCCATGGCGCTCGATGACGGCAGCCGCACATGCCGCAGGCGATGCCGGGTCTTCGAGGTCGAGCTGCTCGAGCGTAACCTCGCCGGGCCACTCGACCTTCTCGGCAGTCGAGGGATTGCGCACCGTGCCCACGACGCACCAGCCCTCGCGCGCGAACTTCTCGGCGCATGCCCGGCCGATGCCGGTGGATACTCCGGTGATGAGAATGGACGGCATGGGCTGCCTTTCGGTCGCCGAGGGGAATACACACACTGGTGCCATTCAGTATGTTCCACTTCACGCCGAGTTCACTGGGGGGTCGGCCATGCGCATCGCTGTCATCGGATCCGGAATCAGCGGCATCGGTTCGGCGTGGCTGCTCTCTCAGAGCAACACCGTTGACCTCTACGAAGCTGAGCCCGAGCTGGGTGGACACACGCACACCGTCGACGTGACTGCGGGAGGACTCACGTTTCCGGTCGACACGGGCTTCATGGTGTTCAACCGCCGCACGTACCCCAACATGATCCGCTTCTTCGAGACGCTCGACGTGCGGGCCAACGATGCGGATATGTCGTTCTCGGTGGAAGTGGCCGACGAGGACATCCAGTGGTCCGGCACGAACCTCAACACGGTGTTCGCCCAGCGCAAAAACATCACCAACCCCAAGTTCCTGCGCATGCTCACCGACGTCGTGCGCTTCAGCCGCGATGCCGACCGACTGCTCGCCGACCCCACGGTCGCCGAGCTCACGCTGGAGCAGCTGCTCAAGCGCGAGGGCTACTCCGACAGCTTCAGCGACTGGTACCTCATCCCCATGGGCGATGCGATCTGGTCCACACCCCCCGGCGACATGCTCGACTACCCGGCGCACACGTTCCTGCGCTTCTGCGATAACCACGGGCTGCTGCACATCACCGGTAAGCCGCAGTGGCTCTCAGTGGACGGTGGCGCCCGCACATACCTCGCGGCCGCCTCGCGCTCCTTCACGGGCGAGGTCTTCCTCGACGAGCCTGCCGAGAAGATCGAGCGCACGGCTACTGGCGTTCGGGTATCGACGGCACGGCGCACGCTCGACTACGACGTGGCGATCATGGCGACACACCCGCCGCAAACCCTCGAGATTCTGGGCGATGCCCTCAACGACGACGAGAAATCGATCCTGGGGGCGTTCAACTTCTGGCCCAACGACGTGATGGTCCATACGGACCAGACGTTCCTGCCGGGCAACAAGCGGGCCTGGGCCAGCTGGAACTGGTTCGCGGAGACAAGCGATCTGAACAAAGCGATGCTCATGCTCACCTACCAGCTGAACACGCTGCAGGCAGTGCCCGCGGGCGCGCCGGTTGTGATGGAGACACTGAATCGCAAGCACGAGCCCGCCGCGGGCTCTGTGCTTGCACACCTCTCGTTCGACCACCCCATGTACTCCGCTGATGCCTTGGCGGCGCAGCAGCGTCTGCCGCGCATCCAAGGCATCGACCGAATCCACTTCGCAGGCGCGTGGACCCGCTATGGCTTCCACGAGGACGGCCTGCTCTCCGGCGTACGCGCCGCCGAGCGGCTGGGGGCGACTCTCCCGTGGGGCGACCAGCTCGACGCCTCGCGCACTCAGGTGCTCGCCGGTGCGCCTACACCGCTCCTAGGGCAGACCCGGCCTCTCGCGACCAGCGAGGTCCCGGTGCTGTCGGGCTCGGCCTTCTCGAAGCTCGATGCGGGGGCGGGATCCAAGGCATGAACAGCAAGCTCTACAGAGGAACCGTGACCCACCAGCGGACCCGACCGGTGCGCAACGGGTTTCGCTACGACCTGTACTTTCTCTACCTCGACTTGGCCGAAGTCGATGCACTCGACCGCGACCTGAAGCGTTTCGGCCATAACCATCGCGCGCTGGTGTCGCTCTACGACACCGATCACGGCCCGCGGGACGGTTCGCCTCTGCGCCCGTGGATCGACGCGGTTCTCGCCAGCGCGGGCATCGATCTAGAGGGCGGCAGCGTGTGCCTACTCACCTTCCCGCGCGTGATGGGGTTTCGCTTCTATCCGGTCTCGTTCTGGTACTGCTTCCACGCCGATGGCTCCCCGCGAGCCGTGCTCGCCGAGGTCCAGAACACGTACCGCGACCACCACAACTACCTCCTTCACAAC
>JBBREQ010000030.1:0-23743 GCA_038202795.1 Coriobacteriia bacterium
GTGGCATCGAGGTGATGTAGGCGGTCCCCGGGTTGCAGTCAGTCGCGAGCGCGACAGCCACGCGCGCGTCCAGCAGGCGGCGCGCATCGGGATACTGCGAGCCGGCCGAGAACTCGGCTCCGGGCAACAACGTGGCGACCACATGCGCCTCGGCGAGCGCGGCGATGTCCTCATCGGTGAGGTGCGTGCAGTGGTCCACGCTCGCGGCGTGAAACTCGGCGGCGATCTGAGCGCCGGGGCCGTGGTCGAGCTGGTTGCCGTGCAGCCGCGGCAAGAGCCCCGCGGCGACACCTGCGGCGAGCACACGCCGGGTCTCCTCGGCAGTGAAGGCGCCGGTATCGCAGAAGACGTCGATCCAGCGCGCGAGCGGCGCACACGCGGTGAGCATCTCCCCGCAGACCAGCTCCACGTACGCCTCGCGGTCGTCGGCGTACTCGGCGGGGACGACGTGGGCACCCAGGTAGGTGGTCTCGGGGGTGAACTCGCGCGCGACCTCGAGGATGCGCGCCTCGGTGGCGACGTCGAGCCCGTAGCCGCTCTTGATCTCGATGGTGGTGGTGCCGCTCGCAGTCGCTTCGGCGAAGCGCGCCACACACCCTGCGCGCAGCTGCTCGACGGAGGCCGCGCGCGTTGCCGCCACGGTGGTCATGATGCCGCCGCCCGTGTAGGGCTCACCGGCCCTACGCGCGGCGAACTCGGCAGCGCGATCACCTGCGAAGACGAGATGCGTGTGCGAGTCGACGAAGCCCGGGATCACTGCGCGGCGGCCCGCGTCCACGCGCTCGTCAGCCGCCGGCGCCTGTGCTGCGGGCCCCACCCATGCGACCTGGGCGCCATCGATCACCAGCGCCGCATCCCGCACGATGCCGAGAAGCCCGCCTTCGCCCTGCGTGGAGTCGCACGTGACGAGCTCGGCGATGTTGGTGATGAGCGTTGAGATCATGTGCTGTGAGCGACGCGTGCTAGGCGGTCGCATCCCCTTCCTGCATCGGGATACGGACGTCGCGCTGCGCGGCGACTTCCACCGCGCGCTCGTAGCCCGCGTCGACGTGACGGATGACGCCCGTGCCGGGGTCGTTTTGGAGCACGCGCGCGATCTTCTCGGTAGCGAGCGGGGTTCCGTCGGCGACGCAGACCTGCCCGGCGTGGATCGAGCGCCCGATGCCCACTCCCCCGCCGTGGTGGATCGAGACCCAGCTTGCACCAGAGGCGGTGTTGACGAGTGCGTTCAGAAGCGGCCAGTCCGCAATGGCGTCGGAGCCGTCGAGCATCGACTCGGTCTCCCGATACGGGCTCGCGACGCTGCCGCAGTCCAGGTGATCGCGGCCGATGACGATGGGCGCGCTGATCTCGCCGCTGGCCACCATCTCGTTGAAGCGCAGTCCCGCCAGGTGTCGCTCGCCATAGCCCAGCCAACAGATGCGGGCGGGCAGACCCTGGAACGCGATCTTCTCGGAAGCCTGGGTTATCCAGCGGTGCAGCGGCTCGTTGTCGGGGAAGAGCTCGAGGATCGCGCGGTCGGTGGCGTGGATGTCGGCGGGGTCGCCGGAGAGCGCCGCCCAGCGGAACGGGCCCTTGCCCTCGCAGAACAGCGGGCGGATGTAGGCGGGCACGAAGCCGGGGAAGTCCCACGCGCGGGTGTAGCCGCCTGCTTCCGCCTCGGCGCGGATCGAGTTGCCGTAGTCGAAGACCTCCGCGCCGGCGTCCATGAATCCCACCATCGCCTCGACGTGACGCGCCATCGACTCGCGGGCGGCGAGCGTGAAGCCCTCGGGGTCGCGCTCGGCGTACGCGTGCCACTCCTCGACGGTCACGCCCAGCGGCAGGTACGCCAGCGGGTCGTGCGCGGAGGTCTGATCGGTGACGATATCGACCGCAATGCCGCGGCGCAGCAGCTCCGGCAGCACGTAAGCGCAGTTGCCTTCGAGGCCTACCGAGAGGGCACGACGCTCGGCCTTTGCCGCCAGCACGCGGGCGATGGCGTCATCGAGGTTGCTGGTCCACTCGTCGAGGTAGCGGTCGTGGACGCGGCGCTCGAGGCGGGTCGCGTCCACATCGACCACCAGCACCACGCCGTCGTTCATCGTGACAGCCAGCGGCTGCGCGCCGCCCATGCCACCGCACCCGCCGGTGACCGTGAGCGTGCCGGCGAGCGTGCCCCCGAAGCGCTTGTTTGCGATGGCGGCGAACGTCTCGTAGGTGCCCTGCACGATGCCCTGGGTACCGATGTAGATCCAACTGCCCGCCGTCATCTGCCCGTACATGGTGAGCCCCAGATGCTCGAGGCGGCGGAACTCCGGCCAGGTCGCCCAGTCGGGCACGAGGTTGCTGTTGGCGATGAGCACGCGCGGTGCCCACTCATGGGTGCGCATGACGCCCACCGGCTTGCCGGACTGCACCAGCATCGTCTCGTCGTTGCCCAGTGTGCGCAGGGTGCGCACGAGCGCGTCGAACGCCTCCCAGCTGCGGGCGGCGCGGCCGGTCCCGCCGTAGACCACCAGGTCGTCGGGGTTCTCGGCAACTTCAGGGTCGAGGTTGTTCTGCAGCATGCGCAGCACCGCTTCTTGCTGCCAACCCAGACACGACAGCTCAGTGCCGCGTGCGGCGCGGACGGGTCGGGGACCTGCGCTCATCGTGGTGCTCCTTTTCGCGTCAATGGTGGCTGACTCCTAACCGTCCCCCGACTCAAGTCGATCGCGTTGATGCTGCTCAAGTTGCTTGGTGCTGCTCTCAGGGGTCGGCAGGTCCTCCGGCATCGTTCCACCGATTGCTTCGATTGCGGCGCGCACCTGGCTGCCTACATCGAGGTGGGCCTGATTGGCGGCTTGCTTGCCGGTGACCTCATCTCGACGCAGCTTTTCCTCGGCCTGTGTCGCCCTGAACAGGTTTGCCGCAAGCTCGGTGCTTCCCATGTGGTCGAGTATGGCCTCTCGGCTGTTGAGCTGCTTGCGAGCATGGATATCGCGCGCGCCGAGTCCTCCGTAAAGCCCACGGTACCCATGGTCCTGAAAGCTCGCGAAATCCCTCGGCGTTTCCACTCCGGCTTGCTGCGCAGTGTCAACCAGTAGCTTGTTGTGTTCACGAAGTTCCGCGCGTAAGAACAACCGTTTCTGGTCCTCAGTCAGGGAACGGAAGTTCTCGTCATCGGCAAGTTCTGCCCGACGCGTCTGAATAGCGAAATAACTCTGCCCATTCGCAATGACCGGCTTGGACGGATCGCCATTCTGCACGATGAGGTAGCAGGCGTATCGGGAGAGCCGGTAGTCCTCGATCTCGCGCGACCGGCCCATGCCCAGGTCTACCATTTTTCCCACATGGGAAAAATGGCGCTGAGCTGGGCCTATAGATGATTCTGCTGCCGTCTGGGCCTTGCCGATCACACGCCTGAATTTGTCCCATGAACCATACTCCAGCACCGGCTGGAGTTCGCGGGCCAACCAATACTCGACGCCGTCTTCGTCGACATGCTTGAGCGACTCAAAGGTCACGTGATGCTTGCGTTCGATATCTGCCTGGCTCATGGAAACACCTCCTTAGCCACCGTAGCGCGACTGCCAAACCAGAAGCTGCCGCCCTTCTTACTCGAGTTCGCCGAGAACGGACTGGGCGGCGGCAACGACACTGCCGTCGGCCACAAGCGCGACTGCCGCCTCGATCTCGGGCGACAGGTAGCGGTCGGGACCGGCGCCCGCCACCTGCTCGCGCAACAGCGCGACCACAGCGGCGGTTGCGGGCGCGGGCACGAGCGGCGCGCGGATGTCGAGCGCGCGCGCCGCCGTGAGCAGTTCGATACCCAGCACGCGCGTGAGGCCGTCGATGCTGCGACGCAGCTTGCGCGCGGCGCTCCAACCCATCGATACGTGGTCTTCCTGCATCGCCGAGGACGGGATCGAGTCCACGCTCGCCGGCGCTGCGAGCCGCTTCATCTCACTGACGATGCCCGCCTGCGTGTACTGCGCGATCATATGCCCCGAGTCGACACCGGGATCTCCCGCCAGGAACGGTGGCAGCCCGTTGCTGCGATGCGTGTCGAGCATGCGGTCGGTGCGGCGCTCGGAGATCGAAGCGAGGTCGGCCGCGGCTATGGCGAGGAAGTCGAGTACGTAGGCGACCGGCGCGCCGTGGAAGTTGCCATTGGACTCGATGCGGCCGTCCTCGAGCACCACCGGGTTGTCGATAGTCGAGACAAGCTCGCGCCCGGCAACCGTCTCGGCATGAGCGAGCGTATCGCGCACCGCGCCCGCCACCTGAGGAGCACAGCGTAGCGAGTACGCATCCTGAACACGAACGTCGTCGTCCAGGTGTGAGGCCACCACGCCGGAACCCTCGAGCAACCGTACGATGTTGCGCGCGCTGGACGCCTGGCCGGGATGCGGCCTGAGCGCCTGCAGGTCCGCGGCGAACACGCGGTCCGTGCCCATGAGTGCCTCTACACTCATCGCGGCGGTGATGTCGGCTACCGTGACCAGCGCGCGAAGGTCGGTGATGGCGAGCGCCAGCATCCCCAACATCCCGTCCGTACCGTTAATCAGCGCGAGCCCCTCCTTCTCGGCGAGCTCAATGGGCGAGCGCCCCGCAGCAGCCAGCGCCTCGGCGGCGGGCATCCGCGTGCCCTGCGCGTCGTGCACCTCGCCCTCGCCCATGATCGCGAGTGCGCAGTGCGCGAGCGGCGCGAGATCCCCCGAGCAGCCCAGCGAGCCGTACTCGGGCACGCAGGGCGTGATGTGCGCGTTGAGCATGTCGGCGTAGGCGCGAGCGGTGCCCACGCGAACTCCGGTGCGTCCGGTGACGAGCGTCGCAAGCCGCAGCAGCATCAGTGCGCGCACGACCTCGGTCTCGACGCACGGGCCGCTTCCGGCCGCGTGCGATCTGATGAGCGAGCGCTGCAGCTGCGCGCGCTGCTCGGGCTCGATGTACTTGGTGGCAAGCGCCCCGAAGCCCGTGCTCACGCCGTAGACCGGCCTGCCCGACGCAGCCAGGCCGTCGATGTGCGCGCGCGAGAAGGCCAGGTCGGACAGGGCCTCCTCGGCGATTCTGACGAGCGTGCCGTAGCGAGCCACGGACACCACGTCAGCAATGGACAGCCGCTTGGTCCCCAGCAGGACGGTGGGTCGTTCTATCACGCGTGACCTCCAACTGCGCAGCAGCCGGTCGATGCAGACAGGCGGGCGCGAGTAGCCGATAGACGGTAGGGCGCAATGCGTCCCAGTGTAGAGGTACCCCAGTCCGGGTGACCGCCGACATCAAGAACGTCGGTTCCGGCTCCCGGACGCCACGCATCTCGATGGCGGATCTCGTGGACAGCGGAGGCGAGTACACGGAACGGGGCATCTGGCGACTCAACCTGTCGGTGCCCGCGAGTGCCGACAACCGATTCCTCGACGACGCCGCTTCTCGGCTGAGATTGAGGGCCCCCGTCGGCCGCCTCTGCACAACTGGGTATCTCCTTCAGAGTGCACGCGGAAGGACGAGGCTTATGAGAACGGGCGTTCGGCGACGCGCATACCAAGTGATGCAGGAGGACCGCGCCGACGACGCGGCTGCCCGCGTGTTCGAGATCGCACTATCGTCGCTCATCGTGGCCAACGTTCTCGCCGTCGCTTTGCAGACGGTGCCCGAGGTCGAACGGGACTTCGCCATGCCGCTCGCCGTGTTTGAAGTGATCTCGGTGGCCATCTTCACGATCGAGTACCTGCTCCGTATCTGGGTCGCAGTCGAGGACCCACGTTACCGCCATCCGCTCTTTGGACGGCTACGCTACCTGCTCAGTGCCCCCGCGCTGATCGACTTCGTGGCAATCGTTCCATCTGTTCTTTCCCTTGGCAGGCTCGACCTGCGATTCATCCGTGCGCTGCGATTGGTGAGACTGGCTCGCGTCGCGAAACTCGGACGCTACTCTGACTCGCTCCAGGTGCTCCTCGATGTGCTCTCCGCAAAACGCGGCGAACTCATCTCGGCACTGGCGATGCTTGGCCTGGTTCTGTTCGTGGCGGCGAGCTCCATGTACGTCGTCGAGCACTCTGCTCAGCCCGAGCTCTACTCAAGCATCCCTACGGCGATGTGGCTCACCGTCGCAACATTCGGCGGCAACGTTGAGGCGCCGCCGGTCACTCTCCTCGGCAAAATCATCGCAGGGCTGATCACGGTTATCTCGGCGGGGCTTTTCGCACTTCCCGCGGGTATTCTCGCCGCGGGTTTCTCGGAAAGGATCGCGCAGACAAACGCCGCCGAGCGCAGCGAGTCCGAGGGCGTAGGGGCATATACCGAAAAGACCATCGATTCGGAGGGGTAACGATGCCACGTTCCATCTGGAAAGGCGCTATCTCGTTCGGCCTGGTCACCATCCCGGTGGGACTGGTGACCGCTGAGAACAAGGCGTCCGATATCCAGTTCCACATGCTCGACAAGAACTCGATGTCGCGGGTGAAGCAAAAGCGCGTCTCCGAGGAGACCGGCGACGAGGTGCAGTGGGACGACATCGTGAAGGGCTACGAGTATTCGCGCGGCAACTACGTGGTGCTTGAGCCCGAGGAGATCGAGGCGGCAAACCCCAAGGCGACGCACTCGATCGACATCGTCGCGGTCGTGTGCCGCGACTGCATCGATCCGCCGTATTACAGCAAGCCGTACTACGTGGTGCCCGAGAAGATGGGGCGCAAACCCTACGCGCTCCTGCGCGAGGTACTCAAACGCAACAACCAGATCGCAGTCGCACACGTTGTGATCCGCACGCGCCAGTACCTCGCGGCGCTCTTCCCCGAGGGTGACGCACTCGTGCTCGACCTCCTGCGCTACGCCGAGGAGCTCAGATCGGCCGAAGACCTCGACTTGCCCGAGAGCGACCTCGAGAAAGCGGGCGTGACCGAGAAGGAAGTGCAGCTCGCCGAGCAGTTGGTGGGCGCGCTGGTCGAGGAGAACTGGGAGCCCGGTCAGTACACGGACACGTACCGAAACGACCTGCTCGATCTCATCAAGAAGAAGGTCGAAGAGGGCGGCGTGATCACCCACATGCCGGGCAAGGAAGCTACGCCTGAGGGCGGCAAGGTCGTCGACATCATGGACCTGCTCAAGCGTAGCGTGGAGGCTGCGGAGGCGGAGCGTGCCGGCGGCAAGGAGACAGCCGAGAAGCCCGCGCGCAAGCGGGAGCAGGCGTAGATGCCGCTCGACGAGTATCGGCGCAAACGGGACTTCAAGACGACTCCGGAGCCGGCGGGAGGCGGCGAGGCCCCGCACGACAGCCTCTCCTACGTCATCCAGAAGCATGCCGCTTCACGCCTGCACTGGGACTTCCGCGTCGAGCTGGGCGGCGTCTTGCTGTCGTGGGCTGTACCCAAGGGGCCCAGCTATGACACGGCCGATAAGCGCCTCGCGATGCACGTCGAGGACCACCCCCTCGACTACGGCGGCTTCGAGGGGATCATCCCCAAGGGCGAGTACGGTGGCGGAACCGTCATGTTGTGGGACCGCGGTTGGTGGGAGCCGTACGAAGGCACTCCTGAGGAGGCCGAGAAGCAGGTCGCGAACGGCATGCTGAAGATGGTCCTTCACGGCGAGCGCCTGCAGGGCCGCTGGGTGCTCGTGCGTACTCACGGCTACAGCCGCGGCGGCGACAGCTGGCTGCTCATCAAGGAACACGACGGTGGCGAGCGCGCCAGTGCGCACTTCAACGCGATCGAAGAATGGACGACCAGCGTGGGGACCGGCCGCACGATGGACCAGATCGCGCTGGGCGATGAGGTATGGCACTCCAGGCCCTCGGGTCACGAGCCCACGGCAGCCAACGAAGTGGCGGAGCTCGCCCGCGACTCCCAGCGGCGAGCGAAGGTCTCCTCGGCCGATCTTGCGGCGTTGGCCGGCGCCGTGAAAGCGAAGCTACCGCGCGAGCAGGTGGTTGAGCTGGCCACTCTGGTGAAAGACGTGCCCACCGGTGAAGACTGGCTGCACGAGCTGAAGTTTGACGGCTACCGCATCCTCGCCTTCGCCGAGAAGGACGCTGTGCGCCTGATTAGCCGCAACGGAAAGGACTGGACCGAGCGCTTCGAGCCGGTGGCCACGGCGGTCAAGGAGCTCGCCGCGGGGCGCGATCTGCTGCTCGATGGCGAGGTGGTGGTGCTCAAGCCCGACGGAGCCAGCAACTTTCAGCTGCTGCAAAACTTCGCAAAACGCGGTACACCGGCGGAGCTGCATTACTACGTCTTCGACCTGCTGCATCTGGACGGGTGGGACCTACGCGGCGTTAGGCTGATCGACCGCAAGCCGGTGCTCAACGCGCTGCTCGCCGGCGCCACCAACGGGCTTGTGCGGCGCACCGATCACATCACCGGCAGCGGCGACGTCTTCTACGCCCAAGCATGCGAGCACGCCCTCGAAGGGGTCGTGTCGAAGCTCGCGACCTCGACGTATCGAGCCGGACGTCAGCGGGAGTGGCGCAAAGCCAAGTGCCTGCTGCGACAGGAGTTCGTGGTGGTGGGCTACACCGATCCGGGGGGCACCCGCTCGGGATTCGGTGCGCTCGTGCTGGGCGTGCGCGACGGCGACAAGCTGATACCGGCCGGTCGCGTGGGCACGGGCTTCACGGACGCCTCACTCGCGGAGATCCTGGCGACGCTCAAGCCGCTGGAGCGCGACTCCTCACCCACCGACCCCGCGCCCAAAGGTGCCGCAGCCCGCGGCATCCACTGGGTCGAGCCCAAGCTCGTCGCCGAGGTCTCGTTCGCCGAGTGGACCGACGTGGGCCAGCTGCGCCACCCGTCCTTTCTCGGTCTGCGCGACGACAAGCCTACCGACGAGGTCGTCATGGAGCGCCCCGCGTCCCTGCCCCCCCAGACCCCTCCTGCCGAGAAGCCCACCCGCGCGTCCAAGGGTTCCTCGGCGAAGTCAGCGCCCACACAGTTGGAGGGAGTGAAGGTCACGAACCCCGGTCGTGAACTATGGCCGGACGCGGGGATCACGAAGCTCGAGGCGATGCAGTACTACGAGTCGGTGGCGGAGTTGATGCTGCCACACGTCAAAGAACGGCCACTCTCATTGGTGCGCTGCCCGGCGGGCTTCACCGGCGAATGCTTCTACCAGAAGCACATCGAGAACTTCCCAAAGGCCGTCGCGACCGTCGACATCTACGAGCCTGACGAGAAGCGATCGGTTCCTTACGCGCGGGTGACCAGCCTCGCCAGCATCATCGGGCTCGTGCAGATGGGCGTGCTCGAGATTCATCCTTGGGGCTCCCGCGCCGATGATCCCAACCGGCCCGACCGGCTTGTTTTCGACCTCGACCCCGATACGGAACTCCCCTTCTCACAGGTGGCCGCCACGGCCTTGCTCCTGCGCAGTGAGCTTTCCAGGCTGGGTCTGAAGTCCTGGCTGAAGAGCACCGGCGGGAAAGGGCTGCACGTCGTCGTGCCTGTGGCGCGGAGCAAGTCGTGGGATGAGGTCCACGACTTCTCGCACGTTTTCGTGGACTCGATCGTTGCACTCGAACCGTCGCTGTTCACCTCGAACATGAGCAAGGCCAAGCGCGGCGGTCGCATCTTCATCGACTACCTGCGCAACGCGCGCGGGGCCACCTCCGTGGCCGCCTATTCGACGCGCGCGAGACCGGGTGCGCCGGTATCGGTACCCCTCGACTGGAGCGAGCTCGACGGTATCGATCGTGCGCCCGAGTACACCGTGCGCAACATGGGCGAACGGATCGGCGCCCCTGGTTTCCGCGATCCGTGGGCCGATCTGGGCTCTCATCGGCAGTCGATCACCAAAGCGGTTCTCAAGCGCCTCGGCGCGAAGTAGGCGGCACCGCGCAGACAGTTCAAGAAGTACTCGAGACGCTTCGCCGAGCCGGTCTTAGGCAGATAGAAGTTGCGCGCCGGTGGTCGTGACCTAGCTCGCCGCCACAAGCCGCTTCGACGACGCGAGCTTGCCCGTCACCGCAGCGACCACAGCGGCAGCCGTAGCGGCCGCGAGATACGTGACGCCGGGCGCCAGCACGGTGACCAACAAACCCACTACCCCGAAAAACGCAGCCCCACCCCAGAGACCTGCGACCGTGCCGCGAAGCAGCACGCGCGCAGAGTCCTTGCCGGAGGATCGGTGCGTTGTGACGACCATGACCGCCGTGACGGTGGGAAGAGCGGTCAGCATTCCACTGACCTGCGATCCCACCAGAGCGGATGCTACCGAGACGCCCACGACGACCACCGTGGCGACGACAACGCGGAAGACAAGATCGCTGCGAGTCGTCGCGGCTGTCGTTACCTCACGCCGCGGCGTGGCTGAGACTGCGGCCACCAACGCGAGCACCCCCGCCGAGAAGACCATCGTCGCCCCCAGGCCGGGGTGCAACTGGGACAGGGCGAAGGTCAGGCCCAAGCTGGCGAGACCCCCCAGCGCCAGTGAGCGCCGCCACGACCATCGGGCAGCCGCCCACGAGTAGCAGGCGACGAAAACGCCCGCCCCCACGAGCCCCAGAAGCGTGCCGCGCGCGGCGTCCTCGGCGAACCAGGGTCCGTGCTCGCTGAGAAGCAGGAACGAGATTGGACCCGACGTGAGTGGCAATCCGAGCAACCAGCCGCCAACGACTGTCCCCCACCTGCGTTCGACTGATGCAGCGACTACGAGAAGAAGTGGTGCGACAAGCGCCTTGGCGGCGAACAAGAGCATGTAATGCAACCGTCCTTTGCGTGAGACTGAAGTACCTTGCAGCCCTATCATCGGCTCATTTGAGCATCGAGTCCATTTACTCTATTCTTGTGAGAGAATCATATTTTTGGATGCTCACAGACGGCCCGGGAGGTCACCCATGACGCTCAACACCACGCGCTTGCGTATCCTGCGAGAAGTCGCTGCCCGCGGGACCATCACTGCTGCCGCCGAGGCCCTCTACCTCACGCCCCCCGCCGTGTCACATCAACTGGCCACCCTAGAGCGCGAAGTGGGTGTGCCGCTCCTGGAACGCTCGGCCCGCTCGATTCGCCTGAGTAGCGCAGGTCACCGGCTGGTCGAGCACTCGGAGATCATCCTCGCCGAGTGCGAGGCCGCGCTGGCCGACGTCGCCTCGTTCGCCGAGGAGATCAGCGGCGAAGTGCGCGTCTCGGTATTCCAGACCGCTGCGCAGTCCATCGCACTGCCTGCACTGGCCTCACTGGTCCGCCGCTTCCCGGGTCTGGACATCACTATCCGCGAGCTCGAGCCATTCCGCGCCCTGCCCGCACTGCGCGCGGGCCAGCTCGACATTGCGCTGTCCCACGAATGGGACTACGTTCCCCGGATCGAAGACCCCAGCATCGAGCGCCTGCACCTGCTCGCCGAACCCATCGTGGTTTTGCTACCGGTCGACCACCCGCTGGCGGGCGGTCCCGTGAAGCTGCGTGACCTTGCCCGCGAGCACTGGTGTGTGGCCCAAGAGGACGCCACCAGCCGCAAGGCGGTCGAACGCGTCGCGCGCTCAGCAGGATTCGAGCCCAAGATCATCCTTGAGAGCAACTACTTCCGCGCGCTGGGATCGGCAGTGGAGGCCGGTCTGGGCGTGGGTATCGCGCCGGCCATGACGGACATGCGGGGGCTCGATATCGTCATGCAGCCGCTGATCGAGCCGTCCATGGAACGGCGCATCTTCGCCGCCGTGCGCGCCGGTTCAGCCGAATCGCCCAAGATGCGCACGGTGCTCGACGCAATGGTCGAAGCGGCGAACGCAGCCTGAGAGGCGGGGCGGGGTCTTCCGCGTCATCCCGTGCGGACACGTGTGCGCCCTGCAAGGCTCCAACGACGCACGAGGAGGCGGGGAACCTGAGTGCGGTCCCCGCCTCCCTGCCACACATTCGCTTGGATTCGGATTTGGGAGAGTATCGGCCCGAACCCGCCAAGCAGAGGGTTAGCGATTAATGTCTGACTCTAGGTGCTCCTCGCGCCCGCTGTCGATTTCGGTGCCCCCACCGCTAAACAAACGCGACCTGTTAGGCGGTAGAACCGAGACCAGAAGCATCAGTACGACGGTTCCTGCGATGTAGCTCCATTGCGTCGCCGCCCCGGCGAAGTTGCTCGTAGTCGTCTGTCCGAAGGACAGGAACGTGAACGTGAGCAACGCTAGCCCGAGCGCCACTGACAGCAGTGACTTGCGGTGGCTGGGCAGAAACTCACCGGTTACAAGGCTGGCGAGTATGACCAGGAAGACCGCCATTTCAATCACGCCCAGCACGCCCCACAGGAAGTTGACGCCTGGGAAGACTGCGAGCCACGTGGTTGAGAACTGCTCGACGACCGGTGCAGGTGCGGCGATAGTCCCCGCAAAGAGCTTGCTGATACCGCCGAAGAAGAACACCGTGCCCACTGTCAGGTAGATGCTCGCAATCGCGAGCCAGTAGGTGGTCATGTCGGCTACAGTCGCCAAGCTCATCGTCCGGCTCTTTGACCGGGTCGCCTGTGCCGGATGACTCATCGTGGTATTCGGCATTTCATTCATCTCCTCTCGAGCAGGGACGCTCAAACTCGTCCCATAAATACCCCTACCCGTATTTCTCGCATTTGTAACCGCGTGACTCCCCTGTTACAGCGCAGAACTGGCGGATACTTGGACATTGAGCCGAGTCGGCCCATTGTGGGTACAGGTCATTCCGAAGCAACACGTCCCTGAACCGCGCAAACGCCCCGAACCGAGAGTGAGGCCAACATGTCTGCCGGACACGCATCGACCGCCGGTGACCCTCTGTGGACGCGCGCTGCCAGCTGGCTCACGCCCGTCGACCCTGCACAGCTTCCCCCCTGCGATCTCGCCCTTCTCGGCGTACCGGCTCACGCAACCTCGATCTCGCCCACCGGCGCGCACGAAACCCCCGCGGCCATCCGAGAGGCCCTCAAGCGCTACTCCACCTACACAGCGAATCTCGGCATCGATGTCGGGCAGCTCAGCGCTTTCGACTGCGGTGATGTCGCACGGCCCGACGGGCCTGCGGGTGAGGAGCGTGTATCGGCTGCAGTCGCGCAATTCGCCGAGAAGTGCCGGCTGCTTGTGGCTTTGGGCGGCGACAACTCGATCACCAACTCAGTGATGCGCGGGGTCTTCTCGGAGGGGCTTGAGGGCTGTGGGCTGATCACGGTCGACGCGCACCACGACCTGCGCGACGGAATCAGCAACGGCTCCCCCGTGCGGCGGCTCGTGGATGCCGGGTTGCCGGGTGCCAACATCGTGCAGATCGGCATCGCCGACTTCTCGAACTCCCCAGCCTATGCGGCCCGTGCTCATGAACTTGGGATCACCGTTGTACCTCGTGGCGACCTGCGCGGCGCGGATCTGTCAGCGCTCGCGCGCCGGGCCCTCGAGATCGCCGGCGCGGACGGCCGACCGGTCTTCGTCGACCTCGACGTCGATGTGTGCGACCGCGCTGAGGTCCCGGGCTGCCCTGCATCGGCGCCCGGCGGTATCTCTGCCGACGAGCTGCGTCAGCTCGCGTTCCTCTTCGCTCGCGACTCACGCGTGCGCGCCATCGACATCACCGAGGTGGACGCGACCGCCGATGCGATCGATGGGCGCACCGTGCGGCTCGCGGCGCTACTCGTACTCGAAGCGGCTGCGGGGCTCGTCACTCGCCCCTAGCGCCCGCCTTCTGCACCAACCAGGCTCCCGAGAGAATCGCCACGGCCGCGACCAGCGTCACGGGCGCGGGTCGCTCCGCGAGCACGACTGCCGCAAGTATCAGCCCGAAGATCGGCTGCGTGAACTGCACGCTCGCGATGCGGCTGATCCCCCCGTGGGCCAGAGCCCAGTACCAGGCGACGTAGCCCAGGATCGACGTGAGCAGCGCCAGAACGAGCACTGCGCCCCACGCCAGAGCGCCCGCCTGCGGCCAGCCCTCCGTCGCGATCGCCCACCACATGAGCGGCAGCAAGAGCACGGCCGAGACCGCCACGCCCCACAGTGTGGTCGCCAGACTGGGATACCCGCGCTGCGAGAGCCGAGCACCCGCCACGTAGCCCACCGCGCAGATCGCCGAGGAGAGCAGCACGAGCGCGTCGCCCGCCAAGCTCACGCCCGACGCGTTGCCTGCGGTGCGCCAGACGATCACGACCGCCTCGCCGGCAAGCGCGATCGCGCACCCGGCGATCCACAGCGCTGACACACGGCGGCGCTCAACCAGCGTCCCGAACAGGCTGGTGAACACCGGCAGTGTTGCCAGAATCAGCGCGCCGTGCATGGCCGAGGTCTGAGACTGCCCCACCGTGAAGAGCAGCGGAAACGCGATAAACGCCGTGACCGCCGAGACGCCCAGTAGGATTCGCTCACGCTTCTCACTCGGAAGTGGGAGGTGCATCGCGAGCAGAAACGGCACAGCGGCTGCCCCGGCGAGGACCGTGCGCAGAATGCCCACGAGAAGCGGGTCGATCTCGCGGGCCGCGATCTTGGAGAACAGTGGTGTTCCGCCCCATACCACCATGACGGCAAGTGCGACGGCCAGGGGAAGAGCGGCTGAACGGCGCGAAGCGGCGCCCGTGGTCTTCTCGGCAGACGGCAAACGGGAGGCCTCTCGGTGGCGGCGGGAACGAACCGCCACCGAGGATAGCAGCCCTGAGGCGCTACTTCACCATCTCTTCGGCGACCCAGACGCGCACGTCGTCGGGTGAGAAGTCGTACTGGTCCTTGATGTCCTTCATCGGCTTGCCCAGATCGCCTGCCGGCACGCCGTACTTCTCGGTGAACTTCTCGGCAGGAACACCCGAGGCCTCCGAGATCTCGGCCATCGTCATGTAGCCCTTGATCAGCGCGGTGTCGAACTGGCCACTGCTCGGTGCAGCCTCGCCGGCTTCGCCGCTGCCTTGGCCCGCACCCTCGACTTCACCGGCACCCTCGCCAGCCTCATGCCCTTCGCCCTCGATGACGCCTTTGAGACTGGGCATGGTCCAGTTGAACGCACCCGCTGCCGTTGCTACCCCTAGAATCACAACGAGCACGCCCACCACGATGCCGGTCATCGCAGTCGCCGAGAGGCCCTTACCCGAAGACGACTTGACTTCCAGCGCGCCCTTGGCGGGACAGGAGTTCACGCATTCGTTGCACGAGATGCACTCGGTCGCAGTGACCGTGTCGGCAGTCGAGACCTCGATGTTCATGGGGCATGCCTTGTCGCAGGCGCCGCAGTTGATGCAGGCGCCGGCGTCACGCTTGATGCCGAAGAAGCTCAGTTTCGAGAACAGACCCAGGAACGCTCCCGTGGGGCAGAGGTACTTGCAGAAGAAGCGCTCGTAGACGAGCGATCCGGCCAGCGAGACCACGAGGATGCCCACTCCGATGCTGAACTCGGCCATCAGCTCGCTGGAACTCAGGTGAGCGAATGCCACCCACGGATCGTACGGACGCATCACGAGCTCGGCAGCCTGCCACGTCCACACGGTGAAGAACGCGAGTACCGCGTATTTGAGATAGCGTGCAACGCGGTCCACTCCGCGCGGAACCTGGAGTCTCGTGCGCATGAAGCGGCCGCCCAGCGACCCGAAGAGCCCCTGCAGCGTACCCAGCGGACAGATGTGGCCACAGAAGGAGCGTCGATAGACGAACGCAAGCCCGATCATGCCCACCAGGAGCACGATGGCACTGGCGGCGATCTTCTCGATGTAGCCCGCGCCCGAGATGACCGCCCACAGAGTCTCGATACCCCCGAAGGGACAGAGCGCATCCACGCCGGCCGGCCTGACTGAACCAATCGTGTGCTGGTGCGCATAGGTGACCACGGTCATGAATGCTAAGACGGCGCCCAAAACGCTCCACCGGATAATCCGCGAACGCTTCTGCGCCGTGCGGTCCGTTTTCTCGTAACTGCTCACAGAACTCACCTTCCATCCGCTCGGCTCAAGGCCGCTGACTTCCCACACGCTCACGGTACGAGCAACGTGTGAACCCGTGGTGAACACGGGAGATGGGTGCTGTGAACGCGAACGATGGGGTGGTCGCGCGAACGGCGAAGCTGAGGTGCGCGGTCCTCTAGCCGGCGACCGGGGCACCGGCGAGCTGGTGCTCGTGCTCGAGCAGACACTCGAGCTTCATGCCCACGAAAACCACCGAGGGGTGCGTGCGTGCTACGACGAGCGCGCGGGCGAACAGCGGCGCCCAGTCGAAGAGGGACTCGCGCAGCACCTCGGCGACGGCGTCGAGGTCGCCGTCCTCGCTGCAGCCTGTCTCAATGCAGTGCGCGGCGAACGCCAGTTGCCGCGAGATGTAGCCGGTGCCCTCACAGTCGGGGGCGAACACACGGCCCTCATGGTAGTTCCAGCGATCGTAGGCTTCCTTGAGACGCTCGCGCACGAGTCCGGAGTCTCGGACATAGAACGCGGCACACGCGGGAATCGGGGGAAGCTCCTTCGAACAGAATCCCAGCCCGAACAGCGAGTGGAGGAGATCGTTGAGGTGCGGCTGCTCTCCCGCCGCCACCCACGCAGCGACCTGCGCATCAACGTCGCTGGTCTCAGACGGCATGATCATGTCATCGCACGGCATCTCGAGGAGTATGCGAACCTGCTCGGCTACGCTGCCCTCGGACAAGCTCAGCATGTCAGCCAGGGCGCGGTAGTAGTGCGCCCTTTCAGGACCTGCCCAGTCGAATGGTTGAGACGCGCGCACGCTTCAGTTCCCCCAGCCTACATTAGTGAACTCGATAACGTATATGTTAACACACGTGAAGACGTTTTGCACGCGCAGTGGTTCAAACCAGCTAGCTCACCCTCTGCGTCCCCGAGACGAAAACCGGCGGCGCAGCCGATGCGGGCGTCGGGGAGTCAACGGGCCCAAAGACCCGGTCAGTGACCTTCACATACCAGGCAGCGGCCTGAACCTGCACGATGTACGCGCCCGCCAGCACCAGAGCCGCCTCGGGCCCAAAGCTGGCGATGGCGATTCCCAATGCGATCGACAGATTCCGCATGACCGTGCCGTACACGAGTGCGATCGCGTCCCCGCGCGGGAGCAGCCACCTGCCAACGACCGTCGAGAGCACGAAGTTGAATGCGTAAAACAGCAGCAAGGGTACAGCGATTGTGAGCAGAAGTTGCGGCTCGCTCACGATCATAGGCGCCTTCAGCCCCACGGCGACGAACACGATTGCCAGGACCCCCACCGTCGAGATGCCCGGAAACACCGGTGCGATCCGCTTTTGGTAGCGCTCCTGTCCGTAGGCGCGTACGAGCCCCAGGCGCGTCAGCGTTCCCGCGATCATCGGGACAAGAATCACAAGTGCCACGGTGCCAACAACCTCGAGCAGATTGACCTCAACCACCGAGCCGGCAAGAGCCAGCAGATAGAACGGTGCGAGTATCGACGCCGCGATGAGACCAATGACCGTCATCTTGACCGCCGCGCCCACGTTGCCCTTGGCAAATCCGGTCCAGCTGATGGTCATGCCACTCGTGGGGAACAAGCCAGCGAGCACCATCCCCACGAAGAGCTGCGGTTGGTCCAGGAAGAACAACCGCGCGAAGCCCCAGGCAACCAGCGGCAAGACGATCAGGTCGAGGCCCATCGCCCAACCAACAGCCTTGGCGTCTTTGAGGTGAAACGCCTCGGCGATGCGGAAATTGACGAGCATCGGGTAGACCATGAGCATCGTGAGCGGAAGCACCGCCGCCTTCAGAGGCGACAGGTCGAACAGAACGCCGGTGATCAGCCCCGCGACGATCGTCACGGGGATGAGCCATACCAGATGCTTCGAGAGCCCGGCCAGAAACCGAACGAGCGGATTGAGTGGTGCGAGAGCGGCGTGCGCGGCAGTCGGCTCGGCCATGAGCGATCATCCTTCATCTCGTGCGACTTTGATACCCGTGGGGGTATTCTAGCGCCGAGGAAGCCACTCCACAAGTGGCTCTTCAGTCCGCCGTGGCACGCACGCTCAGGGCGACAACCCGTGGTGAGGGAACACCGCCACGCGCACCTGCTCTATGGCCTGCTGTGTGAGCTCGAGGACGCGTGCCGCGCGCTCGGGGGGCGAGTCGAAGCGGTCATCGGCACCCAAGCTGCGTGGCGGCTCGTGCCCCACGACGGCGCATACGTGGTCGCGCCAGCTCTGCGGTACTTCCTCGCACAGCTCGACATCGAGTAGCCGCGCCATCACCCAGGTCCATGCAAGCGGCACGACCTCGACGATGTGATAGCCGCCTCCCCCCAGCGCGACCAACCGGCCCTCGCAGATCTCCTCGGCCAGATCGATGACGTCGTTTACCAGGCGGCGATATCCCGGCAGCGTGAGTCCTAGATCCGTCTGAGGATCCGCGTAGTGAGCGTCCACCCCTAGCTGCACCACGATCACGTCGGGGGCGAACGCCCGCACCACCGGGGCCACCACGCGCTCGAACGCCAGCTCGAAGCACTCATCGGTCGCATACGGCGGCAGCGGCACGTTGACCGAGAAACCCTCGCCGGCATCGTAGCCCGTCTCGGTGGCGAACCCCGTGCCCGGGAAAACGTGCACGCCGCTCTCGTGGACCGAGACGGTCATGACCTCAGGAACCGAGAGGAACGCCTCTTGCACGCCGTCGCCGTGATGCGCGTCGAAGTCGAGATAGACCACCTTGAGATCCGGGTTCGCCTGCCGAGCGACCGCTAGGGCGACCGCCGCGTCGTTGTAGATCGAGAAGCCCGCTGCCCGGCTGCGGTGCGCGTGGTGCATGCCGCCCGCGATTGCGAACGTGCGCTTGCGGCGAGCAGCGAGCACCTCCTGCAGTGCCACGATCGACGAGCCGCACGTAAGCGCCGCCACGTCGTGCATGCCGGGGTATATGGGGTTGTCCTCGGTGCCCAGCCCGGTGCCCGGATGGAGTCCGGCCGCCCAATCGCTCGCCTCGTGCACGGCCTCGATGTAGCCGGCGCTATGCACCAGCAGCAGCTCTTTCTCGGTGGCCATCCGCGGTTCGATGACGTCCTCGTCGTCCAGCAGCCCATACGCTCGCATCAGCTCGACGGTGAGCGTGAGCCGCAGGGGGTTGAGAGGATGCCCCGCGCCCAGGTCGTAGGACGCGAGATCCGGATGGTATACGAGTGCCGCCCGCTGCAAGAGAGCCCCCTGTCCGCCTGTCTGCCGCCCGGGAACCGTCCGGGAACCGCCCGACCGGTCACACCTCTCGCTGATTGTCGCCGAGAACCCCGCCGCCGTACACCACCGCGTCCCCAACCGCGCCCGCGATTAGCTGCACGATTAGGGGAAAGCTCCCCAGTGGAGGTGTGTTGCTATGCGCAGAATGCTCGATCCCAAGACCGTCGCATTGATCGGGGCCACCGAGACCGAAGGCACCGTTGGCCGGACCATCATCGAGAACCTGATGAAATCGACCGGCCGACAGATATTCCCGGTGAACCCTCATCACGAGACGATATTCGACCTGAAGTGTTACCCGGACATCGGCTCGGTGCCCGAGCCGGTTGACCTGGCGGTGGTGGCCACGCCCGCCGCCGGCGTACCTGCAGTACTCGAGCAGTGCGCCAAGGCCAACGTGCATGGCGCCATCGTCGTCTCGGCCGGATTCGGCGAGACCGGTAAACAGGGCAAGGAACTCGAGAAGCACATCAAGCGGATCCTTGAGGACAGCCCCATGCGCGTCATCGGCCCCAACTGCTTGGGCATCATCCGCCCCACGCTGGGACTGAACGCGTCGTTTCTCTCGGTCGAGCCCGAGGCGGGCGACATCGCGCTCATCTCGCAGAGCGGCGCGCTGGGCACCGGTATGCTCGACTGGGCGGTAAGCGCGCACGTCGGCTTCTCGTTCTTCGCCTCTGTGGGCAGCATGGTCGACGTGGACTTCGCCGATCTGGTCGACTTTCTCGGCGAGGATCCCCATACCCGCAGCATCCTGATCTACATGGAGAGCATCGGGAACGCCCGCCGCTTCATGAGCGCCGCGCGCAGCTTCGCGCGCAACAAGCCCATCATCGTGCTCAAGCCGGGGCGGTATTCCGAGAGCGCTCGGGCAGCCCTTTCGCACACCGGAGCGATGGCCGGGGGCGACGAGGTCTACGAGGCGGCGTTCCGTCGCGTGGGTGTCGTACGCGTACACGAGGTCGCCGACCTGTTCCGCGCCGCCGAAGTGCTCGACTCGCGACGCCTGCCCACCGGCGCCGATGTCGCCATAGTCACCAACGCCGGCGGCCTAGGCGTGATGGCCACCGACTCCATCGTGGAGCACGGCGGACGGCTGGCCGAACTTTCCGAGAAGACCATGGCGACCCTCGACGCGGCCCTTCCGCCGTACTGGAGCCACGCCAACCCGGTCGACGTGCTGGGAGACGCGGCGAGCGAGCGCTTCGTCGCGGCGGTGAACGCGTGCCTTGCGGACCCGGCCGTCAACGGGCTGCTGCTCATCTATACACCGCAAGGCAACGCACGCCCCGACACGATGGCCACGCAGGTCGTCGCGGCGATCAAGAACGCGCGCAAGCCGGTCATCACCGTGCTTATGGGCGGTCATACGGTCGATGGCGGGCGCGAGATCTTCCACGCTGCCGGAATCCCCTGCTACGACACGCCGGAAGAGGCGGTGCGCACCTACCTGGGCATGTACCGGTACGCCGGAAACCTCGAGCTGCTCTACGAGACCCCTGCCGAGCAACCCATCGACCTCGCGCCCCCCAAGCACAACCTGCAGGCGATGCTGCGCCGCGTGCTCAAGACCGGTCGCAACGTGCTGACCGAGGAGGAGTCGAAGCGCTTCATCACGACCTATGGCATACCTGTGATCCAGCAGAAGATGGTCTATACCGCCCCTGAGGCGCTGGACGCGGCCGAGCGTATCGGCTACCCGGTCGTGCTCAAAATCGTCTCGCATGACATCACGCACAAGAACGCCTCGGGAGGTGTCGAGACTGGCGTGTGCTCGGCGATCGATCTCGAGCAAGCGTATGCCCGCATCATGAAACGTGTGAAGAAGAGCTCGCCCAAAGCGGTGATCGAGGGCATCTCCGTGCAGAAGATGGTGCGCAAGATCGACTGGGAGCTCATCTTGGGCATGAAGAAGGACTGGCAGTTCGGCTCGGTGGTGGTATTCGGTGCCGGCGGCGTGGGAGCCGAAGGGCTCGCGGACTTCTCGGTAAGCCTGCCGCCTCTCAACCAGGTCCTCGCACGCCGGATGATGGAAGAGACCCGCATCTTCAAGACGATGCTCAAGCCGCCCAAGGGCGTCAAGGGGCCCGACATCGCAGTGCTCGAGGAGATACTCACGATGCTCTCCAACATCGTGGTCGACTTCCCCGAGATCTCAGAGATCGACATCAACCCGCTGATCATCTCGGACGGTACGGCACTGGCCGTCGACGCGCGCATCGTCATCGATGAGAGCGTGATCGCAGGCAAGCCCAAGCTGCCGCACATGGTCATCACGCCGTATCCCACGCGCTACATCGCGCCGTGGAAGCTCTCGGACGGTACCGAGGTCCTGTTGCGGCCCATCAAACCGGAGGATGAACCGATGGAGGCCGAACTCCTGGCGACGGTCTCGCACGAGACGCTGCGCGGGAGATTCTTCGAGAACAGCGTGAACGTGGACCACGACATGCTCGTGCGCTTCTGCAACATCGATTACGACCGCGAGATGGCGATCGTTGCCGAGTACACCAAGGGCAAGAAGAAGCGAATCATCGGCGTGGGCCGCCTCATGGGCGAGGCCGACAAGGGACGCGGCGAATTCGCCGTGCTCGTCCACGACGACTTCCAAGGCAAGGGGCTGGGCTTCAAGCTCACCGACGTGATCATCGGCATCGCTCAGGAGAAGGGACTACGCGAGATCAACGGCTATGTTGACGCCAACAACCGGCGGATGCTGCGCGTGGTCTCGGAACTGGGGTTCGTCGCCGAGTCCACAGAGGACGGGGTGACGTCTGTGCGGCTCGACCTGCAATAAGCCCCAGCGCGTCAGCTCAGTTTCGAGCCCACGATCTTGGCTACTTCGGCCTTATCGCAGTTGCCACCGGTCTGCGCGACGACCAGGCCGATGGCCCGGCCCATATCGCGCTTCTCGGCGATGTTGTTCTCGGCCATGACCTGGTCGCACATTGCGGCGAGCTCGTCACCGGAGAGCTGCGCGGGCAGGTATCCGGTAAGGATGCCGACCTGTTCTTGGAGCCCGGCGGTACGCTCGTCATTGGTGCCGGCTTTGATCGAGCCTTCGAGCGTCTCGCCGGTCTGCTTCAGGACCTTTTTGAACGCCGAGGTGACCTCATCGTCAGTGAGTTCGGTCTTTGTCTCCTTCTCGCGCGTGTCGATCTCGTTCTTCACCAAGCGAAGGATCGAGACCCGCGGTTTGTCGTGTGCGCGCAGGGCGCTCGTGATCTCATCGGTGATGAACTGCTTGTTCACGCGGCTGCTCCTCAGGAGGATTCGGTCTGGTACACGGATGCCGTGTCAGTACGGTACGCCTGCTCGGCGGCCTGCGCCAGCTGTACCCCCGCTACCGACTCCTCAATTAAGCAGCCTTAAGACCGCTTGGCCCAGTGTAGTCCCCTCGTGCGGTGCTCGGCGACCAGCACGGCGTCTGGGGTGCTACAGCGAGTGCTTGACGTTGCTCTCGTTGACCCGATACTCGACGCTGCGACGGATCAGCTCCACGGGCATGGGCTTGCTCAGGGGGAACTGCACCGAACCCTTCCCGCCCTTGTAGTGCGCGAGCTCTTCGTTGAACGCCTCGATCCCGCTGGGCACGGGGTAGAACCCAACGTGCTTGGCGAAGCCTGCGAAGTGCACCAGGTGCTTCCCGTTCAGGTCGAAGGTGGGCATCTGGTAGCTGATGGTCTCGCTGGCATCGGGTGCAGCCGCCTTGATGACCTGTCGCACCTCGTTCAGCGCGGTTTGGGTCTCGGGCGGAAACTGCGCGATATATACGTCGATGGGGTCTGCGGTCGGTTGGTTGGCCATCGTGCACACCGTCCCTTTTGGTCGTTCACTCGATGAGGTTCTTTCCCCGCGCTCAGGGCTTCCGGCATCACCGACCACGTAGCATCGATGCCCAGAATACCCAGCGGTCGCATGTCCAGCTTCTCGGCGATCGCCCACACGCTGTCCCGGTTCATGTCGAGCCCTGCCAACTTGGACCCCTTGCGGAAGAACACCCAGAGCGCGGCCTCGGGCGCGAGCCCTGCGACCGCCGGGGGCATCTGAGCTTCGAGCTCGGCGCACGTGTGCACGAACAGGAACACGAGCTGAGCCTCCGTGGGCTCGACGTGGCGGACGTCCTCGGGCAGCCCCAGCGACTCGACGACGCCGGGCACCTGATTGAGCACCGCGATCGTGGTCCCCGCCTTGACGCGCGCCTTCTCGGCAATGGTCTTCTCGGTCATCAGCTCTCCCTTCACCTCGTGGACAGGCGCTCGGCAAGTGGGCAAGTCCACCTTGCTGAGACGCGAAGAACCGTTTCGCAGTTGGAGCTACGTCACACTCGACGACTTCGACGCACTCGAGGCAGCCGATACCGACCCTGTGTCACTGTGGGCGGGCAGTCGCACGGTCGTTCTCGACGAGGTTCAGAAGTCGCCCGATATCCTCGACGCGGTGAAGCTCGCCGTAGACCGCGATCCTGAGCGTCGATTTGTACTCTCCGGGTCCGCGAACCTGCTTGTGATGAGCCAAGTCAGTGAGAGTCTCGCCGGCCGCGCGACCTTTGCGGAGCTGGGCCCGATGGCCCTCGGCGAGATGAAGTCGCGCCCTGCGCCCGACATCATCGAGCGGCTGCTTCGAGGCGAAGCGCCCCCCGAGTCGCCGCCACCCTCCGGCGACGACAGCGCGCTCGCGCTGGC
>JBBREQ010000031.1:0-23639 GCA_038202795.1 Coriobacteriia bacterium
TATGGCATCGGCAAGATCGGTGAGATATTCGCCTGGCGTGGGATCTGCGAGTCACCGCACTCGAAGAACAACATGCACGGTTTCGACAACCTGTTGACGCGCGTGCGTGATGATGCGGACAACGGTTTCGTCTTCGCCAACCTCGTCGATTTCGACATGGTGTGGGGTCACCGTAACGATGTGGAAGGATACGCACGCGGCCTCGAGGAGGTCGACACACGAATCCCCGAGCTGCTCGATGCGATGATCGAGGGGGACCTGTTCATCCTGACTGCGGACCACGGATGCGATCCCACCACAGACTCCACAGACCACAGCCGCGAGTACACGCCACTGATCGCAGGAGTCAAAGGCGTCGACCGCGGCGTCGATCTGGGCATTCGCAGTACCTTCAGCGACATCGGAGAGACCGTGCTGGACTTCTACGGCCTCGCGGGCAGCTGCGGCCGGGGCACGAGCTTCCTTGCCCAGGTGCGCGGGTCGTGAGCACTCAGCGCACCTTTGAGGAGCTCATCGAGCGCAAACGTGATGGCCACGAGCACTCGCCCGAGGAGCTGGCTGCGGTTATCGGCGGCTATACGAGTGGTGCGGTGCCCGACTACCAGATGGCCGCTTGGCTCATGGCGGTCTTCCTCAACGGGATGACGGCCGATGAGACCGTTGCGATGACCGGCGCCATGGTCGCCTCGGGACGCGAGGTCGATCTGTCCTCGATCCCGGGCGTGAAAGTCGACAAGCACTCCACCGGTGGCGTCGCGGACACCACCACACTGGTGCTTGCACCTCTCGTCGCGGCATGCGGCGTGCCGGTTGCCAAGATGAGCGGACGCGGGCTGGGACACACCGGCGGGACCCTCGACAAGCTCGAGTCCATTCCGGGGTTCTCGGTAGTGCTGAGTCCCGAGGAGTTCCTGGCACAGGTGCGTGAGGTGGGGGTCGCGGTCATCGCGCAGTCACCCGACGTCGATCCCGCTGACAAGAAGATCTACGCGTTGCGTGACGTCACGGCGACGGTGCCTTCCATCCCGCTGATCGTGGGGTCGATCATCAGCAAGAAGGTCGCAGGCGGTGCCGATGCGATTCTGCTCGACGTGAAGGTAGGCTCGGGCGCGTTCATGAAGACCGAGGCCGAGGCTCGTGCGCTCGCCGCAGAGCTCACGCGCGTGGGTCACGCTTTGGGTCGCGAGGTCGTCTGCGTCATGAGTGATATGAACCAGCCGCTGGGCATGGCGGTGGGTAACGCGCTGGAAGTACGGGAGGCGATCGAGACACTGCGTGGGAAGGGCCCGGAGGAACTGACGGAGCTCTGCATGGCGTTGGGAGCCAAGATGCTCGTCCTGGGAAAGGTCGCGGCCGACGAGCCCGAGGGACGGCTGCGATGTGAGGAGGCCATTGCCGACGGCAGCGCTCTCGCTGCATTCCGCCGGTGGGTCGCCGCGCAGGGCGGTGACTCGCGGGTCGCAGACGATGTCGCGCTCCTGCCGCTCTCTGCGCACGTTCGCGAGGTACGCGCGTTGGCGGCGGGCCACGTCGCAAGCTTCGATGCGGAAGGGGTAGGACGCTCGGCGATGCTGCTGGGCGCGGGTCGTGCCACCACCGACGATGTGATCGACTTCGGCGCCGGACTGCAGATGGCTGTGCGCGTGGGCACGGCGGTCGAGACCGGGACGCTGCTGTGCACCATGTACAGCTCAGACGAAGCTTTGTTCGCGCGCGCCGAAGAGCGGTTCCGCGCTGCGGTGCGCTTCTCAGATTCCCCCACGACGCCGCCGCCTCTGTTCCACGAGCTGTAGGGGGCGAAACGGCAGTGCGAATCGTCGTGGGACACGCCAACCCCGACTTCGACGCCTACGCTTCGACGGTAGCCGCGACGAAGCTTTTCGAGGGAGCGCACGGCGTGTTTCTCGGCACACAGAACGCCAACGTTCGCGCGTTTCACAACCTGCATGAGGAGTTCCTCGACTTCATCGACGTCCGGGCGCTGGACTTTGGTGCGATCGATGCCGTCGTCATGGTCGACACGCGCGATCCGGGGCGTATCGGCGAAATCGGGCCCGTGGTGCAGCGGCCGGAGGTGGAGGTGGTCATCTACGACCATCACCCGCCTCAGGAGGGCGATCTACAGGGAGCCGACGATCGCAGTGTGGAGGTGGGCGCCACCACCACGATCCTCGTCCACGAGATCAAGCGCCGCAACATCGAGCTCTCGGTGCTTGAGGCGAGTCTCATGCTTCTGGGCATCCACGAGGACACGGGCTCTTTGACCTACCTCAACGCGACTGCCTACGACGCCGATGCTGCGGCGTGGCTGATGGCCTCAGGCGCCGATCTCGAGGTCGTGAACCGGTTCTTGTCTCGCTCGCTGGAGCCGGCTCAGCGCGAGCTGCTCGGCCAGTTGCAGGACTCGCTCGAGTTGTGGGACATCAACGGTCAGCAGGTCGCTGTGGGCACCGCACGCGCGAACGAATACGTGGACTCGGCGGGCGTGCTCACCCACTACGTGGTCGAGGACATGGGCTACCGGGTCGCCATCGCGCTGGTTCAGATGCCTGGACGACTGCAGGTCGTCGCACGCTCCCGGCTTACCGCCGTCGATGTGGGCGCGGTCATGGCCCGTCTGGGCGGGGGAGGGCACGCTCAGGCCGCCTCGGCGGGATTCAAGAACCTGACGCTTGGAGAGGCCGTCTCGAAGGTGCGCGACGCGCTGAAAGCTGAAGTCACCGCACCCCTGCGCGCGGGCGACATCATGAGCGCCCCCGTGCGAACCATCGGGCCTGACACTTCGATGCGCGATGCCGGTGAGCTGATGGCTCGCTGGGGACATGGGGGACTCCCGGTCATCGATGGCGGCGTGTTGGTGGGGCTCGTCACCCGCAAGGACATCGATAAGGCCCTGCGCCACCAGCTTGAGCACGCTCCGGTGAAGGGCTTCATGGGGCACGACTTGGTCACGGTGACACCCGATATCGACATCGGCGAGCTCGAACGACTACTCGCCACGCGGGGGATCGGTCGCCTGCCGGTGCTGGTGGGCGGCGAGCTGGCGGGCATCGTGACGCGCAAGGACGTCTTGCGTGCTTCGCATGGGGACGCCTACCTCGACCACCGGCTGTCGCATGCCCATCCCAAGGCGACCCAGGCGTTTCTCGGCGGCGTTGAGACGCTGCTGCCCCGAGACGTCCGTCAGGCGCTGCACGACGTGGGGCGCATCGGGGACGAGGCCGGCTACACGGCACACGTGGTGGGTGGGTTCGTACGCGACATGGTGCTGGGTCGCCGCAACCTCGACATCGACCTGGTGATCGAGGGAGACGGCATCACCTTCGCCGAGAAGGTCGCCTTTGAACTGGGCATCCGAATCAAGGTGCACCGGCGGTTCGGGACTGCGGTGTTGGTCTTTTCGCGCGAGCTGCACGTGGACGTGGCAAGCAGCCGCACCGAGTACTACACCAAGCCGGGAGCGCTTCCCACCGTCGAGCGCTCATCGTTGCGACAAGACCTCTTCCGGCGTGACTTCACCATCAACGCGATGTCGGCCTGCCTCGACCCGGACTGCTACGGACGTATCACCGATCCGTTTGGCGGGCTCGCCGACCTCAAGCACCGAATCGTCCGAGTCTTGCACGCACTCTCGTTCGTGGAGGACCCCACTCGCATCCTGCGCGCCGCCCGCTTCGAGGAGCGCTACGGCTTCGCGATGGACCCGCACACTCGGCAGTTGGCCGGACGAGCCATCGAGCTGGGAGTCCTCGACGAGGTCTCAGGCGCCCGCACCCGAGAAGAGCTCTACGACATACTTGCCGAGAAGGACGCGGCAGCGGTGTTCGGACGCCTCGTCCAGCTCGACTGCGCGGGCGCCGTGCTGCCTCGCGGTGTCGACGGGAACTCCGCCGTTGGGGCCATGCAGGATGCCGAGGTGGCACTCGAGAGGCTTTCCGCTCGGTTCAAACGTCCGCCAACGCGGCGTTCGACGCTGCTGGCCGTGCTGGGTGGGCTCGCGGGGGCGGCCGAGTGTGAGCGCTGGATCGCACATCTGCGCCTAGGGAGAGAACATGCCGAGTCACCTCGCGCGCTGGCGACCCGTGGCCCGGCGATTCGGCGTGCGCTGGCCGATCGCCGCGGTATGCGCAACAGCCGCCTCAGGCATCTGCTTCTCGGAATGCCGGATGAGGCGCTCGTCGCGCTCTGGGCGCGCGCAGGCAAGGCGGAACGCGTGCGCATAGAGCACTACCTCGACGACGTCCGGGGGGTCGTTGCTGCGGTCAACGGGGCGGATCTCATCGCACTGGGTGCCGAGCCCGGCGAGGGGTTCTCGGCTATACTCGCCCAAGCTCTCGACCACCGACTCGACCTTCGCGCCGTTGGTCGTGATGCCGAGCTCGCCAACCTACGCCGTCTTGCGGCGCGTGCGGGACTCATCCCTCCCGGAAAGGACACCGCGTGAAGTTCGATCCGCAGACCCTGATATGGATCGTGTTGCTGCTCCCTTCGATAACATTTCACGAGTACATGCACGGCTATGCTGCTTACAAGCTGGGGGACCCGACCGCGAAGAACGCCGGGCGATTGACGCTCAACCCGCTGGCGCACATCGACCCCTTCGGAACAGTTCTTCTTCCGCTTCTGCTGTGGGCGGGGGGCGGCCCGATATTCGGGTACGCCAAACCGGTTCCGGTGAACCCCAACTACTTCAAGGACATCAGAAAGGGCGATTTGATCACGGGAATCGCCGGTCCGGCGGCCAACTTCGTTCTCGCTATCGCAGGTGCAGGGCTTGCGTGGAGCGCCTTGCTGCTCACCGGACTCGTGGGCGCGCCTGTGGCCCAGTGGGTCTACATCATTGGAAGTCAGCTTGTCATCACCAACCTCGTGCTGATGTTCTTCAACCTGATTCCCATCCCGCCGCTCGACGGTTCGAGCATCATCCCCATATTCCTGCCTGACTCCGCACTCAGCACGTGGTACAGCATCCAGCGGTACTCGTTCGTAGTCGTGCTCGTCATTTTGTGGGTCGTGCCTCAGATCACGGGTTTCGATCCCATTGGGGCGTATTTCAACGCCACGGTCTACCCGCTGGCGGGCCTCATGTTGCCGGGGTAGGCCCCGCTGCTGCGCTACAATCCCTACGCACCGTCTGGCAGTGCCCGCATGTTCGATATTTCGCGAGGAGCGAGCAGTCCGCATGACCAAGAAGCGCACACTCACCGGCTACCGACCCACGGGCAAGCTCCATCTGGGCCACTGGTTCGGCAACCTGCAGAACATGCTCGAGATGCAGCACGACTACGATGCGTACTACTTCATCGCCGATTTCCACGCGCTCACGAGCGATTGGGCTGATCCGTCAGGCGTAGCCCAGTTCACCGAGGAGATGGTTCTGGACTGGTGCGCCGCCGGCCTCGACCCGGACATCTGCACCATCTACCGCCAGTCCGACGTGCCGGAAGTCGCCGAGCTGATGCTCTACTTCTCCATGGTGCTCCCCATGACCTGGCTTGAGCGCACGCCCAGCTACAAGGAGCAGCGCGCGCAGATCACCAGCAAGGACCTCGGCAACGTGGGCTTCTTCCTTTACCCGGCACTGCAGGCCGCCGATATCGCGATCGTGCTCGCCGATGCCGTCCCGGTGGGAGAGGACCAGCTGCCACATCTCGAGCTCACGCGAGAGATCGTGCGCCGCTTCAACAACACGTACGGCGAGTTCCTCGTCGAGCCGCAGGCGATCATCGCCGGGGCGGGTGCGAGGGTTCCGGGCACAGACGGCCGAAAGATGTCCAAGAGCTACGGCAACTCCATCTTCATCAGCGACCCCGAGCCGGAGATTCGCACGAAGGTCATGAGCTTCATGACCGACCCCGCACGCAAACTCAAGACCGACCCCGGCGACCCGGATATCTGTCCTTTGCACTCAGTTCACAAGCTCATCGCCCCCGAGGACGAGATTGCCCAATGGGACGCGTGCTGTCGAACGGCTGAGTGCGGTTGCGTTGCCCACAAGCGCAAGCTCGCCGACGACCTGGTCGCCTATCTTGCACCCTTCCAAGCACGCCGTGCCGAGCTTGCCGCGATCCCCGGCTATGCACGCGATGTGCTCGCACGGGGTGCGCAGAAGGCCCAGCCCATTACAAGCGGCGTCGTCACGGCCTGCCGCGAGTTGATGGGTCTCTCGCCCCGGACTCAGCTCACCGCGGGCATCGAGCGGCGCGACGCGGCCGCTGCGGCGGCCACGCTCGAGTCGCACCCGTCGTTCCTCGACTCCGAATAGGGAACCGGCGCCGCCGTGGGATACACCGTCAAGACAGACGTGTTCGAGGGGCCGTTCGACCTGTTGTTGCACCTTGTTTCGCGCCAGAAACTCGACGTCAGCGCGATATCCATCTCCCAGGTTGCCGATCAGTACCTCGAACACATCGACCGCATGGCCGATCTCGACTTGGATGTGGCAAGCGAGTTTCTCTTGCTCGCGGCGACACTGCTCGAGATCAAGGCGGCCTCGTTGCTTCCTCGGCAGGAAGCCTACATCGGCGACGAACTCGACGATCTCTCTCCCGAGGAGGCCCGCGATCTGTTGGTCGCTCGTCTCATCGCCTACAAGCAGTTCAAAAACGCCGCGGGCGAGATCTCTGCGCGCATGGAGAACGAGAGCCATATGCACCCGCGCCAGGCGGGACTCGAGACCGAGTTTCTCGGACTTCTGCCGGACTACCTGGAGGGACTCACGCTGCACGCGTTGGGTCTGATCTGCGCGGACCTCGAGCATAAGCGCCAGGTGTTCTTGCTTGAGGCCGAGCACGTGGCAAGCATGCCCATTTCACTGGAGTTGCACGCCGAGAGCGTCCGCCGGCAGGTGTCTCGGAGCAAGCGTGCATCGTTTAGGGAACTCGTGGGCCGCGACGCGACCCCTGAGGTCATCGTGGTGACACTTCTCGCCATCCTTGAGCTCTACAAGCGCGGGCTCGTCGACATCGTGCAAGACTCTGTGTTCGGCGACATCGTGGTCCATCATCTGAGTCCGGAAGAAGCCGCCGCGCGCGGCGTTATGGAGGAGGATCTCCATGAGTGAGACACCGCTACGCGGCCCTCTCGAGGCGCTGCTGTTCGTCAGCGATGAGCCGGTCTCGGCAGCTCGGCTGGCGCGCATCCTCGAGGCAGCACCCGGTGAGGTCGAAAGTGCTCTGGCCCAACTCGCGCAGGAGTACAGCGAGGCCGAGAGAGGCTTTCAGCTGCGCGAGGTAGCCGGCGGCTGGCGGCTCTACACGCACCCTGCCCATCACGATGTGATCGAATCGTACGTGCTCTCTTGGGACACACGGCGCCTCTCGCAGGCTGCGCTTGAGGCACTTGCGGTGGTCGCCTATCACCAGCCGGTCACCCGCGCCGGCATCAATGCCGTTCGCGGCGTAAACTCCGAGGGCGTGATCGCCTCGCTCATGGAAAAGGGGCTCGTAAAGGAGTCCGGGCGTGATAAGAACCAGGGCAACGCGATTCTGTACGCCACGACGCGCACGTTTCTCGAGAAGTTCGGGCTCAAAGACATCATGGACCTTCCGCCGCTCGAAGCGTTCGCCCCCGACGAGGACACCGAGCGCGCGATCCGCGACCGGCTCACCGCGACCAGCGGATCTCGAATCGAGATCGATGACGCAGCCGACGACGAGATCGCCGAGGTTGATTAGCGGATGGTACCGGCCCAGGACAGCGACCGCCGCCAGGCAGGGCGTACGTCCGTTGAGAGAAGCGAGCGCGTGGTTCCTCTGCGCGTCCAGAAGTTCCTGGCGCGCGCGGGCGTGGCTTCTCGGCGAGGCAGTGAGGATCTGATGACTGCGGGCCGCGTCGCGGTCAACGGTGTGATCACCACCGAGCTGGGTGCGAAGGTCGACCCCTCCACAGACGTCGTCACCGTCGACGGGAAGGATGTTGTGCTGGCTGACGAGGCCGTCTACCTGGCGCTTTGCAAGCCACCCGGCGTTGTCACGACGATGAGCGATCCGCAGGGTCGGCCCACTGTCGCGACACTGGTTCCGTCCAGCGAATTCCCGGGACTCTTCCCGGTGGGTCGCCTGGACTTCGATACGACGGGGCTGCTGCTGTTCACGACAGACGGAGAGATCTCACACCGGCTGCTGCATCCCCGCTGGAAGGTCGAGAAGACCTACATCGTGCTGGCCGACGGTCAGCCCGACGAGCGCGACATCGAGCGCTTGGGCGCGGGCATCCAGCTCGACGACGGCATGACGGCACCCGCACGCGTACGCACCCTCGATCGCCGCGCAGGACGCACGCTGGTGGAGATCAGCATCACCGAGGGTCGTAAGCGGCAGATACGCAGGATGTTCTCGGCGGTGTCTCACCCGGTGATCGAGCTACACAGAGTCCGGTTCGGTCCGGTCGAGCTGGGTATGCTCGCTCCGGGCACCTGGCGCCACCTGAGTGCCGAGGAGGTCGCGGGGCTGCGCTCCGCGGTCGGGATGGGGGAGTAGATGGCTCTTGTCGTGTTCACCGGTGGAACGCGCAGCGGCAAGAGTTCTGCCGCCCAGGAGCTCGCCCGAATCCGGGAGCTCGACGGTTCGCACGTGACGGTGGCCGTGTTCGGACGGGAAAACGTTGACGCCGAGTTCGTTGAGCGCGTGGCCGCTCACAGATCGGTAAGGCCTGTGGGATTCGTGACCGTCGAGGCGCTCCACAGCAGGCAGTGGACGAGTGACGTGCCCGCTCAGGACCTGCTGCTCGTGGACTGCCTGGGCACGTGGATGGGTCTAGCCATGGAAGAAGCGTTCGCCGCGTGTGCCCCCGTCGATCTGGGCGCCGCGGATGCTGACGTGCTCCCCGCCGGCTTCGCGCATGAGTTCGCTGCCCGCACTGAGCCGGTGCTCTCATGGCTGCTCCAGCGCGCGGGCGACACCATCGTCGTCACCAACGAGGTCGGCTGCGGAGTCGTACCTGCCTGGGCCACCGGCCGCTTCTTCCGAGACGAACTGGCGCGGGCCAATCGGCGATTGGTCGCTTCTGCGGATGCGGCATGCCTGTCCGTCTGCGGCCGGCTGCTCTCGCTTGACTCGCTGCCCTCCGTGGCCCGTTGGCCAGAGGACTGAGCATGCTCTCTGACCTGCGACGCGCTGTCGAGTTGATCACCGTGGTTCCCGCCGGTGCGCAGTGGCCGGGAGGCGAGCGCACCGGAGTTGCGGGCTGGTTCCCGCTTGTGGGTCTGGGAATCGGCGCGCTGTCGTGGGGCGGTGTGCATCTGATCGAGTATGCAGGCTGGTACGGCGAGGCCGCGATGGCGTTCGCTGCGGTCATCGTTGCGTTTCAGGCCTGGTTCACCCGGATGCTCCATTTCGACGGATTGGGAGATGTCGCTGATGCCTGGTGGGGCGGTGCATCCGTTGAGCGCCGGCTCGAGATCATGAAAGATTCGGCCCTTGGTTCATTCGGCGTCACGGCGATTTCAATCGTCGTTGCTCTGCAGGTCACCTCGATCGGAGACTTCTTGAGCGGAATGCACCAGCTGCCGCTGCTGCTGGTTCCCGCACTCGCTCGGCTGGCCGCGACCTTCTCGGCGTGGCTGGGCAGGCCGGCGCGCGAGGGCGGGTTGGGTCGATCGGTGATGGGGAGGCCCGGCGCTGCGGAGATCGCGGCTACCGTTGCCGTGATCGTTGTGTGCGCGGGTGCCGGCTGGCTCGCGCTGGGCATCTGGGGGGTGGGCTTCGTCGCTCTGGGAGTGGGTGCCGCTCTCGTGGTGGCACACCTCATCGCGCTGCGGATGGGCGGAGTCACGGGCGATGTGATGGGCGCGAGTGTGTTGGTGGTAGAGACCGTGTTGTACCTGATAGCCGCTATCGGCTTGGAGATCGCGCTGTGAGAGAGACCGAGATTCTGATCGTGCGCCACCCGGAGACGCAAGCCAACATCAATGGTCGCCTTGTCGGTCGCGGCCATTCCCCGTACACGCGCACGGGACTGCAACAGCTCAGACGCGTGCCGCACAAGATTGCGGCGTTCGGCCCTCAGACGGTGTGGTGCAGCCCGCTCGAGCGGGCACACCGGCTTGCTGTGCGGGCTGCGCGCAGGGCCGCCGTGCCGCTGGTCGTCGACGACAGACTGCTCGAACTCGACTTCGGCGATGCTGAGGGCCTCACCTTCGAAGAGATCGCCAGCGCGAACATGGTGTTCAACTACCAGAGCCGGGAAGACCCGGTCGCTCCCGGCGGCGAGTCACGCGGCGACATCGAAGGGCGCTCCGCCGCGTTCTGTGACGACCTCACCAGCGCCGGTGGCCGACATGCGATCGTGACGCACGGAGGCGTTGTCCGCGCCTCGCTGGTCCACTTGCTGGGGCTGGAGTCCACCGATATCTGGGCGTTTCACATCCACAACGCGCAGCTGGCGCACGTGCGCGTCATCGACGGGCACGGGGTGCTCGAGGAGTACGTGCAGGGGTAGGGTAGAATCGGCTGCACGTTTCGCTCCGCTTCGGGGCGCGGACCCCTGGAGGGCACATGATGGATTGGGACGCACTCTTCCGAGAAGAACTGGCACCCATGGTGCCCTACGCGCCGGGGCTACGCGCGAGTGAAGTACGCGAGCAGTGCGGCTGCGAGACCATCCACAAGCTTTCGAGCAACGAGAACCCCTACGGACCGGTAGACGAGGCCGTGCGCGCAATGCAGGCGGTTCTGCCGCGGCTCAACGTCTACAGCGACGGATCGGCCCGCGCCTTGCGCGCTCGGCTGAGCGAGCACCTGGGTGTCGATGCCCGCCACATCGTAGTGGGCAACGGCAGCAACGAGCTGCTGCGCATCATCGCGCAGAGCGTGCTTCGGCCCGGTGACGAGTGTGTGTTCGCGTGGCCGAGTTTCGTTGTGTATCCCATGGTCACTCAGCTCATGGGTGCCACAGCCGTCCGGGTGCCGCTCGCGGCCGGCCAGGTCCATGACCTGAATGCAATGGCAGCAGCCATCACCGAGAAGACTCGGCTCGTCTTCCTGTGCAACCCCAACAACCCCACCGGCACGATCTTCACGCGTGCCGCGTTCGAGACGTTTTTGGCCGCCGTGCCCGACAACGTGCTCGTGATCCTCGATGAGGCCTACTACGAATACGTCACGGACGTCGAATTCCCCAATGGGCTCGACTACTTTGACGGCACCCGCGCTCTGGGCGTGTTGCGCACGTTTTCGAAGATCTACTCACTTGCCGGCGTGCGCGTGGGCTACGGCATCCTGCCCGAGCCGCTCGTCGGTGCGGTGAGCAAGGTGCGTGAGCCGTTCAACGTCAACACGGTTGCGCAGATCGGCGCGTACTACTCGCTCGATGCGCACGTCGAGATCGCCCGTCGCATCGTGGAGAACGCCGAGCAGCGCGCTCGGCTCTATGCGGCGTTCGAGCGCTTGGATATCGGCTACGAGCGCTCGCAGACCAACTTCGTTTACATACTCACCGACAAGCCTGTTGAGGTGTTCAACGCGCTGCTCTCGCGTGGCGTCATAGTGCGCGATTTCGGCACCGCTCCCGCACTTCGTGTTGGTGTAGGAACTCCGGAGTCCACCGATGCCACTATCGCCGCGTTCGAAGCCGTGGTCGCCCAGCTGGGCGGCGTGTGATGGCTGCCGGCTTCTCACGCATCACCGTCATCGGTGTGGGGCTCATCGGAGGTTCGTTAGCGCGCGCGCTACGGGCTCTGCCCCATGCGCCCGAGGTGCGGGGGATCGACACTGATGCGGCGAGCGTCACGTGGGCGGCAGACAACGGTGTGTGCGACCACGCCGCGCTGCCGGGCACCGACGAGGCCACCTTGTGGTTGAGCGCCGGGGGCTCGGATCTCGTCGTCATCGCCACGCCTGCCCGCCACGCCATCGAGTGGCTTTCGCTTCTAGGTACGGCGCAGTTCGACGGTGTCGTCACCGATGTAGCCTCGACAAAGGGCGGCGTGCTCTCGGCTGCAGCCTCTTTGCTGGCGCATCCTACATTGTTCGTGGGCGGGCATCCCATGGCCGGCAGTGAGCGCAGCGGCGTCACTGCGGCCCGCGCGGACCTGTTTGCCGGCGCGTACTGGCTGCTCACTCCCGCCGCTCAGACCGATCCGGACGCCTACCGCGCCGTACACGCCTTAGTGTCGGCGATCGGCGCCCGAGTGATATCGGTCGACGCCCAGGCGCATGACCAGTCAGTCGCCATTGTGAGCCATGTGCCGCATGTCGCCGCAGCCGCCCTTGTCGACGTCGCGGCGAGCCATGCCGGCGCAGGCGGAGAGATGATGAGACTGGCTGCCGGTGGCTTCAAGGACACCACCCGCATCGCCGCCGGCTCACCTGAGCTTTGGACCGGTATCTGCCTGGACAACGCTGACGCTCTTGCCGACGGCCTCTCGGAGTTGCGCGGCGTGTTGCGGGGCTTCGAGGTGCTCGTGCGCGCACGCGATGCGGCCGGCATCACCTCGTGGCTCTCCTCGGCTGCCGAGGTCCGCCGCTCGCTGCCGGCCCAGTGGGTCCCCGCAACGGCTGCGCTCACCGAACTGATCGTGCCCATGGACGACCGTCCCGGCGTGGTCGCAGCGATCACGAGCGCCGTCTCGCGCGCAGGCTGCAACATCGAGGGCATCGACATCGACCACGAGACCGAGGACCGTGCGCTCCTCGTGCTCGTTCTCACCGACGAAGGCGATCTGGACCGCCTCGCCGCTGATCTTGAACAGCTCGGCTTCGAGACCCGGTTCACACCGCTCGACCAGACAGGCGACGACCAGTGAACGTGAGCTTCGGTCCCGGATCGCCCCCGCTGCGCGGTACAGTCACCGTGCCCGGAGACAAGTCCCTCTCGCACCGCGCCGTGCTCTTCTCGGCGATGGCTGAGGGCGTGAGCGTCGTCAGTGGCGTTCTCGACTCGGCCGACGTGCGCTCGACGATCGATGCCGTGCGGGCGCTGGGTGCACGCGTCGCACTCGCCGTCGCGCCGGATGGTTCGCTCGCAGGTGAGATCGAGGGGTGGGGCGCACGCGGACCTCGTGAACCCGCAGCCCCGCTTGATTGCGGGAACTCCGGGACCACCGCGCGCCTGCTGATGGGCGTGGTGGCAGGTTGGCCGATCACCGTCGTGCTCACAGGCGATGCGTCGCTTTCGCGCCGGCCGATGCGCCGTGTCACCGAGCCTCTCTCTCAGATGGGCGCTCGGTTCGAAGCGACCGGTTCAGGTACGCTCCCGGTGACCATACACGGAACCGCGGCGCTCAAGCCGTTGAGGTATCAGTCGCCCGTCGCATCCGCTCAGGTCAAGACGGCACTGTTGTTGGCTGGCCTGCGTTCTTCGGGTGGGGTGCACGTTACCGAACCTGCCGCAAGCCGCGATCACACCGAGCGGTTACTCCCGTCGTTCGGGATTCCGGTCATCGTGGACCCGTTCGCACACACAGCGGCGCTTCATGGGCCCGTGACGCTTCAGGCTGCCGATTTCATCGTACCCCGTGATCCGTCCTCGGCCGCGTTCATCGTGTGCGTGGCGTTGACCGTTCCAGGAAGTGAAGTCGAGCTGCTCGGCGTGTCCCTGAACGAGACCCGTCTTGGCTTCCTGCACGTTCTGGATCGCATGGGCGCAGCAATCGAAGTCGATCGAGAGGCCTCTTCGGGGGTTGAGCCAGTGGGCGTGATCCGTGCTCGCTACACGCCTGAACTGGTGGCTACCGTCGTCGAAGAGCACGAGATTCCGTCGCTGGTCGACGAGGTGCCGGTCTTGGCACTGGCTGCGTGTCGCGCCCGCGGCATCACGCGTTTTGAGGGTGTCGGGGAGCTGCGTGTCAAGGAGTCGGACCGGCTGTCGGCCGTTGAAGAGGGCCTCTCGGCGCTGGGCGCGCATGTTTCTGCGGGCGAGGATTGGCTCGAGGTCGAGGGGCCAACACAACTGCAGGGAGCTACCCTGGATTCGCTTCACGATCATCGCCTCGCAATGGTCTGGGCAATCGCGGGCCTTCTATCGACCGCAGGAGTCACCGTCAGCGGCTACGAGGCTGTCGACGTGAGCTATCCTCGTTTCGCCGATGACATCGCCGCGCTCGCACGAACACGCTAGCCTCCGGCTCACGCCCTGGCTCACGCCCTGTTGCGGCAGTAGTACAATCGCGCTTGCCCTGTTCCCGCTTGAAAGTGAACCGTCACCCATGATCATCGCCATTGACGGACCGGCCGGCTCCGGGAAGTCGACCGTCGCAAAACGCGTCGCCGGGCGGCTCGGTTACCGGTATCTCGACACGGGCGCGATGTATCGAGCACTCGCGTTTCGCGCCTTGGCCAGCGGTGTCTCACCTTCCGATGAGGACGCGGTCAGCGTGATCGCCCGTCGGGACGAGGTGACGTTCGCCCATCGGCCGGGGGAGCCGCTGCCGTCGCGGGTGTTCATCGCCGGAGAAGACGTGACAGCGGCCATCCGCACCCCTTCGGTCGATGAAGCTGTCAGCGCTGTTGCGAGGTTGCCGCTGGTTCGCGCTGCGATGCTCGAACAGCAGCGTCATCTGGGGCACGGCAGCGACATCGTGGTGGAAGGGCGCGACATTGGCACGGTGGTGTTTCCCGATGCCGAGGTGAAGGTGTTTCTCACGGCCTCCCCTGGTGAGCGCGCCAAGCGGCGTGCTGCGCAACAGGCGGCCACCGGTCAGCGGGTGGACGCAACCGAGGTGCTCGAGTCGATCGCGCGCCGCGATGCTGCGGATTCCACACGTGAGGTCGCGCCGCTTGTGGCGGCTGAGGATGCGTTGGAGCTCGACACCACCGGCCTGACGATAGATCAGGTCGTCGTGAGGATCGCACAACTCGCTCAGAACGCCGTGCAGTGAAGGTGAGCCGCTTTCGGGGCAAGCCGCTCACCGGCGCGAATGCGCCGCGTTGGGTACTGGGTCCGGTCCTTCGCGCCACCGTGGGTAGGTTTGTGGCGATGATCTATCGCACCCGTTTCCTCGGGCTGGACAACGTACCTTTGGGCGGTGCCATTCTAGCGGGCAATCATGTGAGCTATTTGGACCCCGTGTTGCTCTGGACTGGCTCTCCGCGTCCGGCGCACTTCGTCGCGAAGGTCGAGCTGTGGGACAACAGGCTCTTGGGTTGGTTGCTTGACCGCGTGTGGGTCATTCCCGTGCGTCGCGGTACCGCAGATCGTGAGATGATCACCACCGCCACCGGGCTGCTTGGGCGTGGCGAGCTCATCGGCATGTTTCCCGAGGGAACGCGCTCGCACTCGGCTGACCCCGCTGTGCTGGGCGAGGCCCACGACGGCGTCTCGTTCATCGCGCTGCGCGCAGGCGTCCCCATCGTTCCGATTCGCATTTCGGGTACGGACAAAGCATGGGGCCGGGGCCGGAAGCTGCCACGGCTCTCATGCGTGACCGTCCGCTTCCTCGAGCCGGTTCGTCCCGAACAGTTCGAGGGCAGCCGCAAACAACGCATGGAAGCCATGACAGCAGAGGTGATGCGGCGCATCGCGCAGGCCGCCACCGTGACAGAGGAGTCAGCGTAGTGCGCGTCGAAGTCGCCCGCTATGCGGGAGTCTGCTATGGGGTCGAGCGGGCACTCAGGCTTGCCGAGGAGGCCGCGCGCAGCGGCAGTTCCGTTCATACACTGGGACCGCTGATCCACAATCCGCAGGCGGTGGACGCGCTGCGTGCCGAGGGTGTCGAAGTCGCACAGACACTCGAGGATGTCGACTGTGGCACACTGGTGATTCGCAGCCACGGGGTCGACCCGGCGATCATCCAGACTGCCCGTACACGCGGCCTCGATGTCGTCGACGCTACCTGTCCCCACGTGAGCAAGGCGCACGAGGCCGCCGAGACGCTCAAGAACGAGGGTTACTCGGTGATCATCGTGGGAGAGGCCGACCATCCGGAGGTGGAGGGCATCATGGCCCACGCCGGGGGCGAGGCGCTCGTCATCGAGAGTGTGGACGAGATTCCCGACAAGCTGCCGTCGCGGCGCATCGGCATCGTGGTCCAGACGACTCAGTCAGAGGCCCTGCTGGCCCAGGTGGTTGCTGCGCTGGTTCCGCGCGTCAACGAACTGCGCGTGCACAACACCATCTGCTCAGCTACCGGTAAGCGTCAGCGCTCTGCCGCCGAGCTTGCAGAGAGCGTGGACGTGGTAGTGGTCGTAGGCGGACACAACTCGGGCAACACCGCGCGGCTCGTTGAGATCTGCCGAGAGATCAACCGCCGTACTCACCATGTCGAGACGGCCGATGACCTTGACGTCGCGTGGTTCGCCGGAGCGCAGATCGTGGGCGTTGCAGCGGGAGCCTCAACCCCCGCCCAGCAGATGCGGGGCGTCATCCAGGCCATCGAGTCGATGGAGTAGCGGCGATGACGCGCGCTGAATACGCCCCCACGGATATGCCCGCTCCACGCGGCGGCCTCATCTCGGCTGTCGAGCCCGGGTCGCCGGCTGCACGTGCGGGTGTGGTCGCTGGAGAACGGGTCCTCGCTGCCGATGGCGTGGGCCTGTCCGATGTGCTGGACTGGCAGTGGCACACCGACGGCGATGCGATCGTTCTCACCATTGCTACGGCCCAGGGCGCCGAGCGGAGTCTCACGTTGTCTCGAGAGACCGGCACGCCCTGGGGCATCGAGTTTCAAGATGCCCTGTTCGATCACGTGCACACCTGCACTAACAGCTGTGTGTTCTGCTTCATGACCCAGCTGCCCTCGGGTATGCGCCCGGCACTGTACGTGCGCGACGACGACTACCGTCTGAGCTTTCTGCAGGGCAACTTCATCACGCTGACCAATCTCACCGACGCAGACGTCGCGCGAATCGCCCACGAACACCTCTCGCCACTGTACGTCTCAGTGCACGCGATCACGCCTGAGGTCCGTTCAGAGCTCGTCTGTGCCCGAGATGACCGCGCACTGGAGCGCTTCGACCAGCTGCTCGACGCGGGGATCGACCTGCACGTCCAGGTCGTGCTCGTCCCGGGGGTCAACGACGGCGACGAGCTGGACCGGACGCTCACGTGGTTGGCCCAGCGCGAGGGAGTCGTCTCGGTAGGCATCGTGCCGCTTGGATTCACGCGGTACCAAGACAGGTTCTTCGCAGGATACGAAGACCAGATGGCGGCGGCCGCTGTCATCCAGCAGGTCCAGCGTTGGCAGTTCGAGTCGCGCGAGCGTGATGGCCTCACCTGGGTGCACCTCGCTGATGAGTTCTATCTCAATGCTCGTGCGCCGTTTCCCACCGCCGAGTGGTACGACGACTACCCGCAGTACGAGAACGGCATCGGGATGGTTCGCAGCTTCGCCGATGAGGTGGCCAGCGCCCGCGAGCGTTTTGACGCCGCCGTCGCTGCGCTGCCGGCCGGCGAACAGGTCACACTCGTCACAGGCCTCATGGCGGCGACCACCCTCGCGGGGGCCCTCAACGCACTCGATGCTGCAGGGCGAGTCCGTCTGCTCGCCGTTCCCAACCGGTTCTTCGGAGGCAACGTCTCGGTCACCGGACTTCTCACCGGCCACGATCTAGCCGATGCGCTTCGTAGCGACCGCGAGCGCTTCGGCGCACCCACCGCCTACCTTGTGCCTGATGTCATCTTCAACCACGACGGCCTGACACTCGACGACCACACCGCCCAGGAGATCACGCTTGAAAGCGGCTGTGATGTGCGTGTGGTAAGCTGCGACGCCGCGGGACTGCTCAAAGGCCTTGAAGCGGGGGCCGGCAGACATCCCGCATGATGCACGCAAAGGAGTGACGCGGTCATGCCGCTTCCCATCGTAGCCGTCGTCGGCAGGCCTAACGTAGGCAAGTCGACGTTCGTCAACAGAATCGCCCAGACCTCAGACGCCATCGTTCACGAGGCGCGTGGCGTGACGCGCGATCGCAGTTACCACCGAGCTGACTGGAACGGCAAGGACTTCCTACTCATCGACACCGGTGGCATCGAGGCCGGCAGCATCGATGAGTTCCAGTCATCGATTCGCGCTCAGGCATACATGGCTGCCGAGGAAGCTGACGCCATCGTGTTTCTCGTCGATGGCAAGAGCGGCGTGGCACCCGATGACCTAGAAGTCGCTAACATCCTCAAGCGCCAGAAGAAGCCCGTCTTTCTTGCAGTCAACAAAGTCGACAACCCGGGTAGCGAGGCCGAGACGTACGACTTCTGGTCGCTGGGCCTCGACACACCCTGGCCGGTGAGCGCTACGCACGGCAACGGTACCGGCGATCTGCTCGACGAGATCGTCGCCGTTCTGCCTGACATCGAGCCCGAGTCAGAAGAAGGCGTCATCAACGTCGCCATCATCGGGCGCCCCAACGCAGGCAAGTCATCGCTTCTCAACCAGTTGTTGGGTCGCGAGCGCGCGATCGTTTCGGCAGTCGCCGGGACCACGCGAGACTCCATAGACACCTCGTGTGAGTACCGCGGTCAGAAGTTCGTCCTCGTAGACACCGCGGGTATTCGCCGCAAGTCGCTCATCGACGAGGACGTCGAGTACTACGGTTTCGTGCGAGCGATGCGTGCTATCGATCGTGCCGATGTCGCGCTTCTAGTGATCGACTCGACGATCGGGTTGACCGATCAGGACCAGCGCGTCGCACGTTTCGCCGAGGAGCGCGGATGTGCCATCGTCATCCTGCTGAACAAGTGGGACGCCCTCGATGCCGAGGATGACGCGAAGAAGGCCCTCGAAGTGCGCGTGGAGGAGCGGATGGGGTTTGTCGGATTCGCTCCTGTCTTGAGGATCAGCGCACTGACCGGCAAGGGCGTTCACCGCATCTGGGACAACGTGATGAACGTCTACAAGAATTACACCCAGGAGATCTCCACGAGCCAGCTCAACAAGCTACTCACCGATATGCGCGACTTCGGCCACACGAAGAACGAGGGTGGCAAGTCGCTCAGGATGCACTATGTGACCCAGACGCGCACGTCGCCCCCGGGCTTCGTCTTCTTCGCGAACCATCCCACCATGGTCGATGACAACTTCCGACGCTACGTGGAAAACCGCCTGCGTGAGCGCTTCGATTTCTCAGGCACGCCGGTGATCCTCAAGTTTCGCAAGAAGGACTGACGCACGCGATGCTGCTCGATGTCCTACGCATAGCCGCGCCGCTCGTGGTGGGGTACCTGGTGGGCGGGATTCCGTTCTCGCTCATCGTAGGTCGTCGGTTCTTCGGGGTGGACCTGCGCCAACATGGCTCGGGCAACCTGGGGGCCACCAACGTCTTTCGCGTACTGGGGTTGCGCCCCGCCCTGGCTGTGGCGGCCCTCGACGTAGCAAAAGGTGCGGCGGCCGTCGCACTCGCGATGCTGGTCTGCCCGCCGTCTATCACGGGCAACGCGCGAGATGTCGTGCTGATCTGTGTCGCCATGACCGCGGTGTTGGGTCACACGTACTCGCCCTACATCCGCTTCAAAGGCGGCAAAGGGGTCGCGACAGCGGCTGGTGCGATCGCGGTCGTCCTGCCGCTGACCTGGCCGCTGCTCTTCGTTGTGTTTGTCCTGATCATCGCGCTCAGCCGCATGGTCTCACTCGCATCGATCACCGTCGCGGCTCTGTTTCCTCTACTCACCTGGCTGCTGTACGGCGATCGTCCCGCGTTCCTGGTCTTCTCGGGAATCGCCGCGACACTGGTGATCTGGCGGCACCGGAGCAACATCAAGAGGATCTACCGGAGCGAGGAGCCCAGGCTCTCGTTCGGCGGTCGTGGCCAGCTGGGTAAGGTATTGTTGGAGGAAGACGAAACGGGCGTGTCAGACGGCACGGCTTCTGGAGACTCGGAGGACTAGGTGCGCATTTCAGTCATCGGGGCGGGCTCGTGGGGCACTGCCGTGTCCTGGCTGCTCTCCGGCAAAGGCCACGACGTACAGCTCTGGGCGCGTGAACCCGAGATCGCAGAGGGCGTCAACGCCGATCACCGCAACCCGCTGTACTTGCCGGATGTCCCGCTCGCCGCAAGCGTTGTCGCGTCATCCGACATCGCGGAGGCACTGGATGGCTCAGAGGCCGTGGTCATGGTCACGCCGTCGATGGGCGTGCGCACGACCGCCGAGTCAATGCAGCCGCACCTGGGCGCCGAAACGCCTGTGGTCATCTTGAGCAAAGGTGTCGAGAACGGCACGTTCATGCTGATGACCGAGGTGCTCGCCGACGTCTTTGGTAACGACATGCGTATCGCCGGCCTGTCCGGCCCCAACCATGCCGAGGAGGTCAGCCGCGGTATTCCCTCGGCGACCGTGGTCGCCTCGCACAGTGAGGCCGTGGCGACGCTGTTCCAAGACGCGTTCATGACGCCGTTCTTCCGCGTCTATACCAATACCGACGTCATCGGCGTCGAGCTCTGCGGTGCCAGCAAGAACGTGGTCGCCATCGCTGCGGGCATGTGTGACGGCCTGGGCTACGGCGACAACACCAAAGCGACACTCATGACCCGCGGACTAGCCGAGATGAGCCGCTTGGGCGCGGCCATGGGAGCCAACCCGCTCACCTACATGGGCCTGGCTGGCATGGGTGACCTCATCGTCACGTGCGCGAGTCAGCACTCCCGCAACCGCGGCTTCGGCGAGCTCATCGCCAAGGGCGGCACACTCGAGGAGTACACCAACCGCACCCAGATGGTCGTCGAAGGGGCCGCAGCGTGCGTGTCCATCGACGAGCTGGCCAAGCGCAAGGGCATCGAGCTTCCTATCACGCACCTAGTGCGCGAGATCGTCTACGAGGGACTCCCGGTCAAGGCGGCCGGAGAGATGCTCATGGGCCGAGAAGCCCGTGATGAGCTGCACGGTATGGGATTCGTGATGGACTAGCTCCACCGGTTCTGCTCGCGTCGTGCGGCGTGACGCCGGCTGCGCGGGGTTACGCAGCCCGTATGAGTACGGAGAGGGGAGTGCGCACGTGTCCGATCGCATCCTGATGGCGCCGTCGATCCTCTCGGCGGACTTCACCCGGCTCGCTGAAGCTATCGAGCTCGTCGAGGCCGGCGGAGCCGACTACATCCACCTCGACGTCATGGACGGCCATTTCGTGCCCAACGTGACTATCGGTCCACCCGTGGTCAAGGCTATCAAGCGCATCGCGACCAAGCCGCTCGATGTACATCTGATGATCGACAATGCGGATTCGACGATCGATTGGTACCTCGATGCCGGCGCCGACAGCATCACCGTGCACGTCGAAGCCTGCCCGCACCTTCACCGCACGCTCACTCGCATCACCGAGGCAGGCGCGAAGGCCGCAGTGTGCGTGAACCCGGCGACCTCGAACGACGCGATCATCGAGGTGCTGGGCATGGTCGATATGGTGCTGATCATGAGCGTGAACCCCGGATTCGGTGGCCAGACGTTCATCCCGCGCTCTGTCGAGAAGGTCTCCGAGCTCGCATGGATGTGTGGAGAGCTGGGCCTAGACCCGCTGATCCAGGTCGACGGCGGCATCACGCTCGAGACCGCGCCGTTGGTCGCCGCCGAGGGCGCGCGCGTCCTTGTGGCTGGCAATGCGGTGTTCGGAGCCGCCGATCCCGTTGCCGCCATGAACGCGATCCGCGCGGCGGCAGAGGCAGCGATTATCTAGGGACCCGTAATCGCAGCTCGGACCTCCGAAAGGAGCGTCCGCACATGGTACAATCCATCTGCTTTCTTCAGGGCGGGGTGAGATTCCCCACCGGCGGTATAGAAGCCCGCGAACCCCGACAGGGGCCGATCCGGTGTGATTCCGGAGCCGACGGTATAGTCCGGATGGGAGAAGGAAGGTCCGCATCCATGCGGCTGTTCGAAGATGTCGTATCACAGGTCGACGATCCGTTCTTCGCGCGCGCTCTCTCGCTTGCCGAGAAGGCCAGGGGAGCGACCGCACCCAATCCGCTTGTAGGCTGTGTCATCGTTCGCGATGGCCGTATCGTGGGAGAGGGTTTCCACCCGCGTGCCGGTCAACCGCACGCTGAGATCTTCGCGCTCGCGGATGCCGCAGAGAATTCACGCGGCGCCGATGTCTACGTCACTCTCGAGCCCTGCGCGCACCACGGCAAGACGCCCCCCTGTGCAGACGCGCTGATCGCTGCCGGTGTCGCACGAGTGCGTATCGGCATGCGCGACCCCAACCGGGACGCAGCGGGCGGCGCAGACCGTCTCATCGCAGCGGGTGTCGCCGTGGACTTCGCCGATGATCCCGCTCCGTTTGCCACACTTAACGCCGGCTGGCTCAAGCGTATCGCGGTCGGACTCCCTCGCGTCACCGCAAAACTGGGGCTCAGCCTGGATGCCCACATGTCGTTTGCCGCTGGCGAGCCCGCCGCCATCACGGGCCCCTCGGGAGCCGGCGTCACGCGTTGCCTGCGGGCGGCATCTGACGCCGTGCTCGTGGGCGCTGCGACCGTGCGCGCCGATGACCCGGCACTGACGGTTCGCGACGCCGACGGTCACGCCGCGGCGCACCAGCCCTTGCGTGTGGTGCTCGCGCGCAACTCGCTGCCACCGCTCGAATCCCGCGTCTTCACCGACGGCGCGAGCCCTACGCTCGTGCTTGCCGCGGACAGTGCCTCCCACGCGGCGCTTCGCGAGCTTCCACCCAGCATCGAGGTCGTCCGCTACTTCGCGGCAGACGGCCTTCTGGGAGCGCTGAAGGCGCTGGCTCAAAGCGGTATCGCTGACGTGCTCGTCGAGTGCGGTCCCCGGCTGTTGACGGCTCTTTGGGGCGAGCGGCTCATCGATGAACTCGTGACGGTCACGGCGGGCGGCATGGCCGGCTCAGCTGCGCCTCCGGTCTTCTTGGGCGGGGCGCAACGCACCGGCGACACACTCGTGCGTGACTTCGTAGCGCTCGAAGCGGGTATCGTCGGAGATGTATCGGTAACTGTTTGGGGCCCTGGCCCGCGTGTCAACGACCCAACTACCTAGAGAGGAACGCTGTGTTCACCGGACTCATCGAATCACAAGGAGTCATCACCCGCCTCGAGCGCGTCTCAGGCGGCGGGCAAATCGAGGTCTACGCGCCGGAGTTCGGCCGCGACATGGCCATTGGCGACTCGATCGCTGTCGACGGCGTATGCCTCACCGTGGTCAAATTCATCCGGGGCGCGTTCATCGCAGACGTGTCCGAGGAGACCCTGTCCAAGACCGCGCTGGGTGGCCTGCAGCAGGGCGGCAAGGTCAACCTGGAGCGCGCGCTGCGGTTCTCGGACCGCTTGGGCGGCCACCTGGTGACCGGACACATCGACGGGATCGGCCGGCTGTTGATGCGCCACGCGGCGGGCAACAGCACGATCTACCAGTTCCAGATTCCGCCCAAGCTGGTGGAGTTTGTCGTGCCGAAGGGCTCGATTGCCATCGACGGTATCTCGCTCACCGTCGCGCAGATCAAGGGCGAGTCGATCGCCGCCGCCGTCGTCCCGCACACCGAAGCCGCTACCACCCTCAAGGACAAGCCCATCGGCGCGCCTGTCAACGTCGAAGTCGACATGATGGCCAAGTACGTCAAGCGGTTCGTCGACATCTACGGCCACCGTGGCGGCGGAGATGACGAAAGCTCCAAGCGCGGCCTAGGCGACATGCTCCGTGACTTTGCCGAAGGGAAGTAGCCCGCACCCATGAACCCCCAACCCACCCACCCCATAGTCTCTATCGAAATAGGCAACCCCCCCATCAACGCCGGGCGCAAGCTGAAAGGGGTAGACGACCAG
>JBBREQ010000032.1:0-23487 GCA_038202795.1 Coriobacteriia bacterium
TCGGGCGTTCGCTTTGGGCGCACGCTAGGCACGCCGGTCGCACTCTCGATCGCCAACCGCGACGGGGAGAACTGGACGGCCGCAATGGCAGCGTCCGGAGTCAAGCCCGAAGGCATTCGCGAGACGCATCCTCGGCCCGGACACGCCGACCTCACGGGTATTCAGAAGATCGGGAGCGATGACACCCGTGACGTTCTCGAACGGGCCAGTGCCCGGGAGACGGCCGCTCGCGTCGCTGCCGGCGCTGTGGCAAAGGCGCTGCTTGCGCACCTGGGAGTCGTGGTCTCCTCCTATGTGGAGTCTATCGGCGCTGTGCGCGTCGATGTCATCGATCCTGCGGCGGTCGATACAGCAGCCGTCGCGGCGAGCGACGTGTCGTGTCCCGACCCGAACGCCTCTGAGGCCATGCGCTCTGCGATCGATCTGGCGAGGCAGACAGGTGATTCCCTGGGCGGAACATTCGTCGTGCGCGCCAAGGGTCTGGTTCCGGGACTGGGGTCGTATGCGGAAGCCAGCCGACGCCTCGACAGCGCCTTGGCCGCTGCGATCATCTCCATTCCGGCCATCAAAGGCGTCGAGTTCGGTCTGGGCTTCTCGGGAGCTGCACTGCCGGGCAGTCAGGTTCACGACGCCATCGGTTACCGGGATGGCGCGGGTTTCGTGCGTGCCACCAATCGGGCGGGCGGTCTCGAAGGGGGCATGTCCAACGGCGAGCTGCTCATCGTTCGCGCTGCCATGAAGCCCATTCCCACTCTGATGCAGCCCCTCGAGAGCGTGGACATCGACTCGCACCTCCCGGTGGACGCGAGCCGTGAGCGCAGCGACGTGTGCGCAGTGCCCGCCGCGGCAGTGGTTGGCGAGGCCGAGGTCGCTCTCGTCCTCGCGCGGGCCTACATGGACAAGTTCGGTGGCGACTGCGTGGCCGATATGGTCGCGGCGCTGAATGCCTACCGGGCGAGACTGTCTCTATGAGCCGCCACGTGGTATTGGTCGGATTCATGGGTGCCGGCAAGTCGACCGTCGCTGCCCTGATCGCACAACGGTTGGGGTGGCCCTGTATCGACCTCGATCTTGAGATTGAACAGGAGGCAGGGAGATCGATAGCAGACATCTTCGCCGATGAGGGCGAGGAAGTGTTCAGGGCCAGAGAGACCCGCGCACTTGAGGGTCTTGCAGCGCGCGAGCCATCGGTCATCGCATGTGGTGGCGGCGTGGTGCTTAAAGTGCAGAACCGCGCTTTGCTCAAGGAACTCGGCACCGTGGTCTATCTGGTCGTTACGGCTGAGGAAGCGATCGCAAGGGTTGGGGACCTCACGACACGCCCACTTCTTGCGGGCGCGGGCGGAACGCTTGCTGCTACGCAGCTCCTTTCGGCGCGCGAGTCGCTGTACCGTAGCGTTGCAGACCTGGTCGTGGACACCGCCGGGCGCACGAGCAGCGAAGTCGCCGAGTCCGTCTTGACCCAGATCAGGGAGGGGAACCAGTGAGCCAGACCTCGCGAGTCGAAATCCCGGGATCGCCCTATGACGTCGTGATCGGTGCAGGAATCCTGTCGGAGTGCGGAAGCCGGCTTCGCTCCGTGGTGGATGCACGCGTCGTGGCCCTTGTCAGCGATGAGACCGTTGCGGCGCGCTACGCCACCGCCGCCGACATCGCGTTTGCGCAGGCTGGATTTCGCGTCTTGTCCCTAACGGTCCCTGCAGGCGAGACCTCGAAGAACTGGACGCTTGCAGGCGAGCTGCTCGAGGAGTTTGCCCGGCTGGGTCTGGGCCGCACTGATGTCGTGGTTGCGCTAGGCGGTGGCGTTGTTGGAGACCTGGCAGGCTTCGCCGCCGCAGTGTACTTGCGGGGTGTGGAATTCGTACAGATCCCGACCACGCTGCTGGCCATGGTCGATTCATCGGTGGGCGGCAAGACGGGCATCGACTTGCGCGCGGGCAAGAACCTGGCTGGCGCCTTCAAGCAACCACGGCTGGTGCTGGTCGATACCGACACTCTCACGACCCTGCCCGACACAGAGTGGCGAAGCGGCATGGCCGAGGTCGCCAAGTCCGCGGTTCTGGGCGGTGCTGAGTTCATGTCGTGGCTTGAAGAGCACTCGGAGGCTCTGGGTGCCCGGGAGGGCGCTGTGGTCGAAGAAGTGGTGCGCCGGTGCGTCGAGTTCAAAGCGGCCGTCGTCTCTCGCGATGAGAAGGAAGAGGGGCCGCGAGAGTGCCTCAACTACGGCCACACCATGGGGCACGCGCTGGAGAAGGTGCTGGGATATGGGACACTCACCCATGGGGCGGCTGTGGCCGAGGGCATGCGCTTCGCAGCCCGCGTGGCTGTCGAGGCAGCCCAGGCCGATACGAGCTTCGTGAAACGCCAGGATCGTTTGCTCGACGGGCTGGGGTTGGAGCAGGTTGACTCGTACGCCGAGCCCACAGCGCTTTTCTCGGCGATGCGCTCGGACAAGAAGTCCCGCGGCAAGACGATTCGTATGGTACTTACTGATGGTCCGGGACTGTGGCGGTGCGTGCCCGTGGAGGATGCGGTCATCTCCGCACATCTGGAGGCGTGGGCGACGACGAAGAGAGAAGGATAGATCAGCATGAAGATACTGATTCTCAACGGTCCCAATCTGAACCTGCTGGGCAGCCGTGAGCCCGAGGTCTACGGACACGCGACGCTTGACGACGTGGAGTCGGGGTTGCGTGTGCTCGGTGGTGAGTTGGGCGCTGAGATTGAGTTCATGCAGAGCAACCACGAAGGCGAGCTCATCGATGCCATTCACGCTGCAGCCGGCCAGTTCGCTGGCGCGGTATTCAATCCCGGCGCCTTCACGCACTACTCGTATGCCCTGCGTGATGCTGTGGCGTCAGTGGACATGCCGTTCGTTGAGGTACACCTTTCCAACATCCACGCCCGCGAGGGCTTTCGCGAGCGCAGCGTGATCGCCCCCGTCTGCATTGGTCAGGTCTCTGGTTTTGGCGTTGCAAGTTATCAGTTGGGCCTGAGGGCGCTCGTGACCTACCTCGGAGAGGGCTGATGCGGGCCGACCGTCGGCTGGAGACCCTGCGTTCTCAAATCAGGGACCTCGGCGTTGATGCGCTCTTGGTCGCACAACCTGCCAACGTAGCCTATGTCACGGGGTTCGAAGGGGTGTTCCATTCCGAGGATGCCCACGTCGCTGTTGTATCGCCGGACCGGGCGCGGCTTTACACGGACACTCGCTACTTCGACAAGGCAAGCGAGGCGGCTCAGGGTAGTGTCTGGGAGGTATGCGCCGCCAGGGAGAATCTCTACGTGACGGTCTGCGATGAACTCAGCGACCAAGGGATCTCCCTGATTGCGCTGGAGTCTTCAGTCCCTTACGGGCGATTCAGGTTCGTATCGGAGCGCTGGGGCGGCAACGTTCGCATACTCGACCAGTGCGTGGAGAAGATCCGTCAGGTGAAGGATCCCGAGGAGATCGAGCGCATCGCGGCAGCGCAGCAGCTCACGGATCGGACCTTTGACCACATCCTAGGATTCGCGCGACCCGGAATCACCGAGCATGTGCTGGCGCTCGAACTCGAGTTCTACATGAGACGAGAGGGTAGCGACGGGGTGGCGTTCGCTCCGATTGTCGCATCGGGCCCCAACTCGGCTTTCCCCCACGCCTCGGTGACCACGCGCGTCCTACAGAACGGCGATCTACTGAAGCTCGATTTTGGTGCGCGGGTTGATGGCTACTGTGCGGACATGACGCGGACCGTGGTTCTCGGCCGCGCGGATGAGCAGCAGCGGACCGTCTATCAGGCGGTATTGGATGCGAACCTGGCAGGAATAGCTGCACTCGCGCCCGGGGTGCCGGGGAGAAACGTGGATCGGGCGGCGCGTGCCGTGATAGAGCAACGCGGGTTCGGCGAGCGATTCGGGCATGGGCTTGGACACGGCGTGGGCATGCAGGTACACGAGCTGCCCAACATGGGCCCGCGTGCATCAGAGAGCCTCCCCGAGCATAGCGTCGTGACCGTGGAGCCCGGTATCTACATCCCCGGGTTCGGCGGTGTTAGAATCGAGGACTTGGTAGTGGTCGAGCAGTCGGGAGCCCGCGTTCTGACCGGGTCACCCAAGGAACTGCTCGAGCTGTGAGCGGCGCCCGCTTAGCGCCCGCGAGACGATCGAAAGGGATCCCTGTGGCTATCACGACGGCCAACTTCAAGAACGGCATGTGCATCCTCCACGAGGGCAAGCGGTGGGTGATCATCGACTTTCAACACGTCAAGCCGGGCAAGGGCGGGGCATTCGTTCGGACCAAGCTCAAGGAGCTCAAGAGCGGCCGTGTGGTCGAGTACACGTTCCGTGCGGGTGAGAAGTTCGAGGATGTGCGCCTCGAGACAAAGAAGATGCAGTACCTTTACAACGACGGTGCTACGTACCACTTCATGGACAACACCTCCTATGAGCAGGTCGAACTGGACGTCGATTTCGTGGGTGAGGCGGCCAAGTGGCTCAAGGAGAATGACGAAGTCGAGATTCAGACCGCTGACGGCGAGTACATGGGCGTGGAGCCGCCCATGTTCGTTGAACTCGAAGTCACCGAAACCGATCCCGGGTTCAAAGGCGATACCGTACAAGGGGGAACCAAGCCGGCAACACTGGAGACCGGCGCTGTGGTCCAGATACCGATGTTCATAAACGTGGGGGAGAAGCTCCGAATCGATACGCGCGACGGGCGATATATCACGAGGGTCTAGCGCCGCTTCGATGGCACCACACGGCCAGGCCAGACGGCGGGGTGATCGTCCGGGTTTCTCGGACTCGCCCGGCCTCGTATATACTTCTTGGACTAACCTGCTTTCCGCAACGCGAAGGCCGCTCGCCTACGAGACGTAAGGGACTGCGATGCGACCAGTTCACATAACCGATACCACCCTGAGAGACGCTCACCAGTCGCTCTGGGCGACGCGCATGGAAATCGGCGACATGCTGCCGATTCTGGGCAAGATGGACTCCGTCGGCTACTGGTCGATGGAGGTCTGGGGCGGCGCCACGTTCGACTCCTGTCTGCGCTTTCTCGACGAAAGCCCGTGGGATCGACTTCGTGTGATCAAGAATCACTGTCCCAAGACCCCGCTTCAGATGCTGTTGCGCGGCCAGAACCTCGTGGGCTACCACCACTACAGCGATGAGATCGTGGAGCGTTTTGTGCGCGCGTCGAAGCGCAATGGTATCGACGTGTTTCGTGTCTTTGACGCGCTCAACGATATCCGCAACGTCGAGGTGGCCGGGCGGGCGATCAAAGAGGCGGGAGCCCATTTCGAGGGCGCGATCAGCTACACCGTTTCGCCCGTGCACACACTCGATTCCTTCATCGACTACGCGCAGCAGCTCAAAGAGATCGGTGCGGACACGATCTGCATCAAGGACATGGCGGGCATGCTCACCCCGTTTCGTACGGAGAAGATGGTGCGCTCCCTCATCGACGAGGTTGGGCTCCCCGTCCACGTGCACTGCCACTACATCGGCGGAATGGCCCCCATGAACTACCTGAAGGCCGCGGAGGCCGGGGCTGAGATCATCGATACAGCGGTGGTCGCCCTCGCGTTTGGCAACAGCCAGCCCGCTGTCGAGATGATAGTAGCGGCCCTGAAGGAGAGCCCCTATGATTCCGGGCTCGACCTCGATCTGCTCTTCGAGATCGCGGAGTACTGGGAAGGCGTTCGGGCTGACAAGGGCCTCAAGCGTGGCATCACCACGCTGCTGTCGATGCAGGTCTTCAGTCATCAGGTGCCGGGCGGCATGATGAGCAACCTCGTGAGTCAGCTCGAGCTTCAGAATGCGGGCAACCGGCTCAACGATGTTCTCGAGGAGATACCGCGCGTCCGCGCTGAGGTCGGCTATCCGCCGCTTGTGACCCCGCTCTCACAGATTGTGGGCACGCAGGCGGTCATCAATGTGTTGACCGGGAAACGCTGGGCGATCGTCCCGCAGGAGATGAAGGAATACATCAAGGGCACCTACGGCAAGGCGCCGGGGCCCATGGACAAAGAGATCGTTGCGAAGGTCTTGGCGGGTGCTGAGCCGCTGGCGCCTGAGATTCGCCCAGGGTCGCTGGCCACCACCACGTACGCTCAGGTCGAGGCCGAGATCGGCGAACTCGCCCACAGCGAAGAAGACGTCTTGATGTACGCGCTCTTCCCCAATGAGGCGCATGCGTACCTGACTGCACACCGTGAAGGGGCCGAGAAGGCCGTGTTTCTGATGGGCGGCGAAGGCCCCCACACCAAGGAGGATGGTTCCGTGGACGTCAACCAGATTCGTGAGCTCATCAAGATCATCGAGGCGTCTGATGTCGCTGAGGTGATAATCGAGGAGGGCGACAGCAAGGTCACGCTGCGTAAGTCCGGTGTCGTGAGCGTCAACGCGGCTCCAGCAGCCCCTGCGGCCGATGTCGCGGTGCCTGCACAGACGCCCAGCGCCGATGCTTCGGCAGGCTCGCGTCCGAGCACCTGGAAGACGGTTGTGGCTCCCATGGTCGGCACGTTCTACCCGGCAGGTGCGCCGGGGGCGGCGCCGTTTGTCAGCGTGGGTGACAGTGTCGAAGAAGGTCAGACTCTGTGCATCATTGAGGCGATGAAGCTCATGAATGAGATTACCGTCGAGGAATCGGGCGTCATCCGCGAAGTCTGCCTGAGCAACGCGGACCCGGTCGAATATGGCACCGTTCTCTTCTACTACGAGCCTGCGTAGGTGGGAGCCGACGTGTTCGAGCGTATCCTCGTCGCCAACAGGGGCGAAATAGCGTTGCGCATCATCCGTGCGGCGCGCGAAATGGGCATAGAGACTGTCGCGATCTTCTCGGAAGCTGATCGCGATTCTTTGCCCGCGCGCATGGCTGACCAGGCGGTATGTGTCGGTCCCGCACCCTCGAGCCAGTCCTACCTCAACATGCCCAACATCATCTCGGCAGCCATCACAACCGGTGCGCAGGCGATCCATCCCGGCTACGGTTTCATGGCCGAGAGTGCTGCGTTCGCGCGCGCGTGCGCTGACTCGGGGCTGGTCTTCATCGGCCCGTCGCCCGAGGCGATCGAGCGGATGGGTGACAAGGCGGAGGCTCGTGCCACCGCAGCCGCGGCAGGCGTGCCGACCGTTCCGGGTAGCGACGGAGTCATCGAGACGTATGCAGAAGCTCTGGCTTTCGCCGAGAAAGTCGGATTCCCCGTGCTGATCAAGGCGTCGGCCGGAGGCGGTGGCAAGGGCATGCGAGTCGCCCGGGACTCATCGGAGCTTGAGGCCAACCTGATGGCCGCCAAGACCGAAGCGGCTGCCGCTTTTGGCAACGACGCCGTCTATCTGGAGAAGTACCTCGCGCGGCCTCGGCACATCGAATTCCAGATCATGGCCGATACCCACGGAAACGCCATTCACCTCTACGAGCGGGACTGCTCGATCCAGCGACGTCACCAGAAACTGATGGAGGAGGCGCCCTCACCGGCGCTGAGCGAGGAGTTGCGTGCTCAGATGGGTGAGGCAGCCATCAAGCTGGTGAAGCACGTCGGATACGTGAACGCGGGGACGATCGAATTCCTTCTCGACACCGACGGTAAGTTCTACTTCATGGAGATGAATACGCGGGTGCAAGTCGAGCATCCCGTTACCGAGCAGATCACGGGTGTCGACATCATCGCCGAGCAGCTTAGAATCGCTGCCGGTCTCCCCATGAAGCACGCACACCAAGACGACGTCGTCTTGCGTGGTCACGCGATCGAGTTTCGCATCAACGCCGAGGATCCCGCCCACAACTTCCGTCCTCATCCTGGTGTGATCGACCTGGTCAACGCCCCCGGAGGACTGGGCGTGCGAGTCGACTCACACGTCTACTCCGGCTACCGGGTCCCGTCCACCTATGACTCTCTGCTGGGCAAGCTCATCGTCTGGGGCGAGACGCGTGATGAGGCCATCGCGCGTGGGCACCGCGCGCTCGACGAGTTCATCGTCACGGGCATCCCGACGACGATCCCGTTTCATCTTCGCGTTTTGGACAATCCCGCGTTCTGTCGAGGCGAGGTCTACACTGATTTCGTCGAGACAGAGATGGGCATCCACTAGCACCGGTCAAGGGAGTCAACATGTCTGAGGAGATTCGCCTCGAAGGACTCGGCGTTGCGCCGGGCGTGCTCGATACGATCGTGACGCTTGCCGCCGATGGCGTGGACGGTGTCGCGGGAATCGGCGCCCCCGGGATTGCCGGGCTGGTCCAGAAGGGGGCTCGCAAAGGGGTCGCGCGTGCCGTCGATGTGTCCGTTGACGAGAGCGGCTCACTGGTGGTCATACTGCACGTGCAGGTCATCTACGGACGAAAGCTGCGTGAGGTCGCCAAACAGGTGCAGCTTGCCGTCTCCGAAGCGCTCACGAGTCAGGTCGGAGTGGATGTCTCGGCAGTCGACATCTATGTCGATGGTCTCGTGTTCCCCGAGTAATCGATGACAAGAACCGACCGGCACCGGTCGCGCCAGCAGGCGCTTCAGCTTCTCTACCAGCGCGAGGTCACCGGGATCAGCATCGCTCAGATCCTGAATGGTGCGAGCTACTCCTTGGAAGACGGCGAACCAGACGAGTTCTGTAGACAGTTGGCATCCGGCGTCGAGGCCTCGATCGACATCCTCGACGAGACCATCGGGCGCATTTCGGAGCATTGGGTCGTCTCGCGTATGCCGCTCGTGGATCGAAACATCCTCAGACTGGCGACCTACGAACTGCTCTACACGCACGACGTACCACCCAGTGTCGCCATTAACGAGGCCGTGGAGCTCGCCAAGGTATACGGTGGAGAAGACTCATCGAAGTTCGTCAACGGGGTTCTCGGCAAGGTCGCCGACGGGTTTCGCAGTGGGGAGTGAGAGGGCATGAACGACGAGTCGTACAGTTTCGCAACAGCGCGCACAAGGCTCGAGGAGATCGTGTCTCAGGTGCGCAAGAAGGACACCTCGCTCGAGAAGAGCCTGGACCTGCTCGAAGAAGGAGTGCGGCTCGCAAATCAGTGCACCGAGCTGATCGACCACGCCGATTGGGAGGCCGCTGGGGCAGGCACTGCAGGGACGGATTCGGAGGCCGCGCCTTCTCTCGGTGACGATGCCGGTGAGGGGACGACCGACGCAGAACCTGTTGGGGGATTCGATGAGGGCATCAGCGCCACTGACCCGACGGGTGGCGCGACCGATCAGAACTAGGGCAACACGCTGGTGACGGTGCGCACCCGCAGTGTCACAACCGCCTGCGGGCGGACTATCCTCGATGAGTACGACGATGTTTTGCACATATCCTGCCTGGGCTGACCAACGGAGATGAGCATCCGCGTGGAATCGGAGCGCGTTCTCGATACCATCACCGCGCCGTGCGATCTGGACGCGCTTGATTCCGAGCGTCTCGAGACACTGTGCGCCGAGATCCGCTCTGAGCTCGTCTCCACCGTCTCGAGGACGGGGGGGCACCTCGCTCCCAATCTGGGTGTCGTCGAGCTGACGGTGGGTATCCACCGGGCGCTTGACTGTCCGGCGGACCGCATCGTGTTCGACGTAGGGCATCAGAGCTACGTCCACAAGCTCCTCACCGGTCGCCAAGGCAGCTTCTCGACGCTGCGGCAGTACGGAGGCATGTGCGGATTCCCCAAACGCAGTGAGTCGGCGTTCGACTCCTTTGATACAGGGCATGCCTCGGACTCTCTCTCGGTTGCGCTGGGCATTGCACTGGCCCGAGACGCCCGAGGCGGTGACGAGACGGTGCTTGCGGTCATCGGCGATGGTTCGCTGACCGGAGGCATGGCCTTTGAGGCCCTCAATCACATCGGTCATCTGGGCACCCGTTTGGTGATCGTGCTCAACGACAACGAGATGTCGATCTCGGAGAACGTCGGAGCTCTCGCGAGTTATCTTGCCCGCGTGCGGCTCGACCCACGCTACATGCGACTGCGAGACAGCGTCGAATCGCGCCTTTCGACGACGTCTTTGGGCAAGGGCATGGTCGATGCCGGCGAAGCGGTCAAGGAGTCGGTCAAGCAGCTGCTGCTCAAGCCGGGCATGTTCTTCGAGGAACTCGGCCTCACCTACGTCGGTCCCATCGACGGTCACGACATCGAGCAGGTCGAGCTAGCGGTCACGCGCGCCAAGACCACCGCCGGACCGGTCATCATCCACGCCGTCACGACCAAGGGTTTCGGATACGAGCACGCCCAGGCGCAGCCGGACGCATTTCATGGTATCGGCCCCTTCTCGGTGGAGACCGGTGAGGCTAACGGCTCAGGCGGGCCCATCAGCTTCACCTCGGCGTTCTCTCGCGCCTTGATCGAGGAAGCGGCAGCCGACGACCGAATCGTCGCTATCACCGCTGCCATGCCCAGCGGAACGGGGCTCGACGCCTTCGCAGCGAAGTATCCCAGCCGGTTTTATGACGTCGGTATCGCGGAGGAACATGCGGTTGGGATGTCTGCCGGTCTGGCTCTGGGCGGGCGAATTCCGGTGGTTGCCATCTACTCGACGTTCTTGCAGCGTGCCTACGACCAACTGATCATGGACGTGGCGCTTCAGAACCTGCACGTGGTGTTCTGTCTGGATCGCGCTGGTCTTGTGGGCGAAGACGGGCCGACGCATCACGGGGTGTTCGACTTGACCTACCTGCGCTCCATCCCCAACATGACGGTGCTCGCGCCAGCCGACGAAGTTGAACTCGCCGATGCACTGCACACCGCGTTGCGTGCGACCGGGCCGGTTGCTATCCGCTATCCGCGCGGCGCCGGCGTGGGCAGTGAGCTTCCGGTGCACCGGGCAGCCTGGCCCAGCGCAACCGCGCAGATTCGGCGCCAAGGACACGACGTGGCGCTTCTCGCAGTGGGGCGCATGGTGTCGGTGGCCGAGAAGGCCGCAGAGCTCCTAGCCGAGGCAGGCGTCACGGCGACGGTACTCAACGCACGCTGGATCAAGCCGATCGACGCCGATTCGGTCGTTGAACTGGCCGCTACCCATCGACTGCTCGTTACCATCGAAGAGAGCACCTCCATGGGCGGCTACGGATCGGCAGTCTGCGAAGTCCTTGCCGACAAGGGCGCCCTCGCCTTCGTGGAACGGATCGCGGTGCCGGACTGCTTCGTGACGCACGGTGCGATGTCGCTGCTTCTGACCGACTTGGGATTGACTCCTGGCGGCGTGTTCGAAACGGTCATGGGCCGGCTCGCACGCCTTGAGCCGTAGGAGAGCCGCCGTGTGCTCAAGCGCAGATGAGTCCTTGTGACGCGCTCACGCGTCGACCTCGCCTTGGTTGAAGGGGGATTCTTCTCCTCGCGGGAACGTGCGCGCAGCGCGATTCTTGCCGGTGAGGTTCGCGTCGATGGCGCGCCCGTACTCAAAGCGAGCGAGATGGTGGGCCCCGAAGCTCAGATCACGGTCGCCGAGAAGCGCCGGTTCGTCTCTCGGGGAGGTGACAAGCTGGCCGGTGCGCTGGAGCAGTTCTGTATGCCTATCGCGGGTCGTCGCGCTATCGATGTCGGTGCCAGCACGGGCGGGTTCACTGACTGCCTGCTACAGGAGGGTGCGCTGAGCGTCGTTGCGCTGGACGTGGGCTACGGACAGCTGGCGTGGGCGCTTCGAGGCGACTCCCGGGTGACGGTGGTCGAGCGCACCAACATCCGACACGTCGATCCGCTTGAGCTGGGTGCGCCTTTCGACCTCGTGGTGGTCGATGTGTCGTTCATCTCGCTGCGTACGGTCCTTCCGCATCTCGAAAGTCTGATGGGCGCCGAGGCCGATCTGATCGCACTGGTAAAACCTCAGTTTGAAGTGGGTAAGGGTCGTGTGGGAAAACGAGGCGTGGTCAAAGACCCCACAGATCACATCCGGGTGCTTGAGAGCGCGATGGGGTCTGCGGCGGACGCCGGTCTCGTGGTGCGGGGACTGACCCACTCGCCCATCAAGGGACCGGAGGGTAACATCGAGTTCTGGATGTGGCTTGCCCGGATGGGAGCGGCTACGACGCTCACTCCACAACAGGTGGTCACGGTGGCGCATCAGACCCTGGGAGGATGACGTGCGCGTACTTCTCGTCCCCAATACGGCAAACGCTCGGGCGGTCGCGGCAGCCGGTGAGCTCGCTGTCTGGTGCGCCGGACGGGGCATCGAGTTGGTGCTTGAGACCGATGACGCCAAGGGAACCGGTCTGGAGAGTCTTGCCGTCCCGGCTGCCGAGATCGGCGAACCTGCGTTAGTCGTGGCTCTGGGTGGCGACGGGACCATCCTCAAGGCGGTGCACGTCGTCGGCGACGTCGAGGTGCCGCTTCTGGGCGTCAAGTACGGAAGGCTCGGCTTTCTGTCCGGTGCGCGTCCCGAGACCATGCGAGCTGCCATCGAGTCGGCGCTCTCGGGTGAGGCTCGCATAGAGCGCAGGGCGACGCTCTCGGCGAAGGTCGTCATGGACGGGAGAACCGTAGGGCGCTACCGGGCTCTGAACGAGGTTGTCGTGTCGCGAGGTATCACCGGTCGCATGATCGTGCTGGACGTGCGTGTCGACGGGGCCCACCTCGAGACCCTGCGCGCAGACGGGCTCATTGTCGCCACGGCTACGGGGTCGACTGCCTACGCGCTTTCGGCCGGCGGGCCGGTGGTCGCCCCCGGCTTCACGGGCATGGTCGTCGTCCCGATCGCGCCGCACACCCTGCGGGCACGCGCGCTCATGACCAATCCCTGTGAGGCGGTGGAGATCACGCTTCCGGAACCGAGCCGAGCTGATGCCTGCATCATCGTCGACGGTGACGCCAAGCCGTGTCGACAGTCGATAGAGCGCGTGACGGTCTCGCGCTGTGAGCATGATGTGCTGTTGGTCAAGCACGACGGCCACGGCTTCTACGATACCGTTTCCGCCGAGTTCTTCGGCGGCTGAGACGCCCATGCTTGAGGAACTGCACATACGAAACCTCGCACTCATCGAGGAGGCATGGCTCGAATTCGGTCCCGGCATGACGGTGCTCACGGGTGAGACCGGGGCGGGAAAGACCGCGCTACTCGGGGGATTGAAGCTGCTGCTCGGCGATCGCGGAGACTCCGGAGCGGTGCGCTCGGGTGAGTCAGAGGCACTGGTCGAGGGGCGGTTCTCGATCGATGGTGTGGAGGTTCTCGCGCGTCGACGCACGGGGGCGGACGGAAGAAGCCGCTGCACGCTGGACGGCGAGATGGCGACCGTGGGTGCCCTGGCCGAGCGTATCGGGCCGACTGTCGACCTGCACGGGCAGCATGACCATCAAGCACTGCTATCCGCCTCGACGCATGGTGAGTATCTGGACCGTTGGGCGGCCGGCGAGATCGGGCCGGTGCGGGATCGGTACCGCAGTGCGCGAGAGCACTGCGCGCTCTCGGTTCGCGAGCGGGATGCGGTCTCGCTTCGTGTCGCTGATGCAGCCCGTGACTCCGACTACCTGCGCTTCGTGGTCGAGGAGATCGAGCGTGTCGATCCGCAGCCCGGCGAGGATGAGTTGCTCCAGTCGCGACTGCCGGCGCTCCAGCATGCCGAGAAGCTCGCCGAGGCTGCCGCTCAAGTCGCGGCACTCCTGCGCGGTGACGGCGGTGCGTTCGACGTGGTGGCCCGCGCACGTGAGGCGCTGGCCCGGGTCAGCGGTATCGACGCGGAGATGGATGCACTCGACGGAAGGCTCAGAGAGATCGAGGCGCTGGTCGATGACGCGGGGGTCTCGGCGCGATCGTATCGCGACAGCGTCGACCACGATCCTGCGAGCCTGGAGGCGCTGCTTGCCCGGCTCGGAGAGATAGGCGGGCTGGTCAAGAAGTACGGCCCCACGCTCGAAAGGGTGCTGCAACTGCACGACACCGCTCAGGCATCGCTTGTTATGGTGGACCGCGGAGATGAGGCGCTGGCCGCAGCGAACAACGCTGTCGACACTGCGGAGGAGGCACTCCGGCAGGCTGCCGGAGCGCTTGATCGCGTGCGCCGCGAGGCGGCCCCCGGATTCACGGCTGCTCTGGCCGACGCCACCGCCGATCTGGCCATGGAGGGCGCGTGTTTCGAGGTCGCCTTCCACGAGCTGCCCTTCCCGTCATGGACCGGCGAGGGCCCGGCCCGAGTCGAGTTCCTGTTCTCGGCAACGTCGGCTCAGTCGCCTCGACCGCTGGCGCGCATCGCCTCGGGGGGCGAGATTTCGCGTGTCATGTTGGCGCTTAAGGGGGTACTGGGGGCGGCCGACACAGTGACCACGCTGGTGTTCGACGAGATCGACGCCGGGATCGGCGGGGCTACTGCCTCGGCGGTGGGTGCTCGGTTGGCCCGTCTTGCTCGGACACATCAAGTCATCGTGGTGACCCACCTGGCACAGGTCGCGGCATACGCCGACGAGCATCTTGTCGTCAGTCGTCAGTCCGGCGATGCTGACGTTGTGACGAAAGTGACGGCGGCCGCAGGCGAGGATCGTGTGCTCGAGATAGCGCGAATGCTGTCAGGCAACGACTCACGAGCCGGCAGGGCCCATGCCGAGGAGCTCTTGGGCACGGCACAGGCTGCGGTAACGGAGCGCTGACGGGTGGGACGACGACAGGGCGGCTCGTGAGTATGACATGATAGGATACCGCCGCAGGTAGGGCTCTGTGCCCTGCAAGAAGGGCTTAGCACCTCAGACCCGGGAGTCATATGCGTCACCAGGGAACGGCCAGACTCGACAAGAGAACCAAGGATCTTGTTCAGCGTATCGGCCCCGACGACATCGCGGTCATCGATCATGTCGACATGGATCGCGTGAGTGCCGAGGCCCTGCTCGCGACGGGCGTTGAGGTGGTCATCAATGCTGCTCCGTCGATCAGCGGCGCGTATCCCAATCTGGGCCCGCTGCTCTTGACCCGGGGTGGAGTCACTCTCATCGATGCCGTGGGCGAGGACATCTTCACGTGCCTTGCCGACGGTGACTCCATCGAGGTCGTAGGAGATGAGGTGCTCAAGGGAACAACGGTGTGCGCGCGGGGCACCCGCCTGTCGGTGACCACGGTCGAGGAGAAGATGGAGGCCGCAAAGGCCGGACTCGGTGAGCAACTCGACAAGTTCGCCCGCAACACCATCGAGTACCTGGAAAAAGAACGCGGCATTCTGACCGACGAGGTCTGGGTGCCTTCGATCACCACCGACATCTACGGACGCCACGTCATGGTCGTGGTCAGAGGCTACGACTTCCGAGAAGACATCGGCACACTCGCGCCCTACATTCGCGAGTTTCGGCCTGTGCTCATCGGAGTCGACGGCGGCGCCGATGCCATCATAGAGGCAGGCTTCTCGCCCGACGTGATCGTGGGTGATATGGACTCGGTGACCGACGCGGCACTCAAGTCCGGTGCCGAGCTCATCGTGCATGCCTACGACGACGGCAGAGCGCCGGGCATGCAACGGCTTGAGGAGCTAGGAATCGCCGAGGGTGCCCACACGTGGCCACTCTCGGCGACGAGCGAGGACCTTGCCCTTCTTTTGGCGTGGGAGTGCGGAGCAGATCTCATTGTGGCTGTGGGGACGCACGCGAACCTGGTCGAGTACCTGGACAAGGGTCGCAAGGGTATGGCTTCGACATTCCTGGTGAGGCTGAAGGTCGGCACCAAGCTTGTTGACGCCAAAGGGGTGAACAAACTCTATCGAGCATCGGTAGGGCCCCGACATCTGGTCGTGCTTGTCGCGGCGGGCATGGCAGTCGTCACGGCTGTGCTGCTCATATCACCTGAGGTCCGTGCGATCCTCGAACTACTGGTCCTGCGCACCCGCGCATGGCTCAGTTTCTAGCTGGCTGGAGAGACCATGTACAACGTCCGCTATCACATCGCTTCACTCGTCGGGGTGTTTCTCGCCCTCGCACTCGGCCTGATTCTGGGTGGCTTGGTTGTCCAACGGGGGACAATCGACCGCCAGCAGGGCGCACTGGTCGAGGGCCTTCGCCGCGAGTTCTCGGCGTTGCGCAGCGAGAACCGGGACCTGGCTGCACACAACGTGGTTCTCACGGGGTTCTCGGCAGACATGAGCGGGGAGTGGGTGCGCGACCGACTCATGGGCAAGAGCGTCGTTGTGGTCTCAGGAGCGGGTCGCACTGATGGCGTGGACTCAGCGACGGAGGCTGTCGAGCTTGCCGGGGGAACAGCTATCAGTGTGACTCTGGTCAAGAGGGATCTGGGGCTGCGCGACGAGGCGCTTCGGTCGGAACTGACGTCTGAGCCCTACTCGGCTGATCTGCTCGCGTCGGTGACGAGTTCCTTGGCTGCCGAGTGGATCGGGCTCCAAACAGACAGGCCGGTCACAGAGGCGTTGCAGGATGCCGAGGTGATCGTGGTCGAGGGGCTCGAGCCGGGCGTGGGTGCTGTGGGACTTGTCACCGTCGCGCTGCAAGCGGGCAAGCCCGACCAGAACGGATTGGGACTTGCGGCCGCATTCGTGGGGCAGGAGTCCCTGGCCGTGGCGGGCGAGACCGATAGCGTGACCACCGGGTTGGCCCGCGCCGCCTGGAATCGTGAGATTCCGGCCTTCGACACTCTGGGGACTTCGGTGGGAAGCTACACGCTGGTTTCGCTGCTGTCAGGCGCCAAATCCGGGCTCTACGGCAGCGCCGAAGGCGCGACCGCCCCGTACCCCGACGTGCCCCAAGAGTGACCTAGCGACGCTCGAAGGCGAGCTTGATGAGTGCGAGCGACACGTGCACGAACTGGCGGCCGCGGTGCAAAAACCCCCTCACGTCACGTCCGGTGGCCGCGTGGGTCATCGTTGTGGGGACCTCCATCACCCGCAGGCCCGCGCGACGTGCGCGCACGGTCAGGGCGACTTCAACGCCGTAGCCCGTGGCGAACGGACGTACCGCCTCGAGGCACTCCCTCGTCAACGCGCGCTGGCCCGAGAGCGGCGCCTGGGTCTCGAGCCCGCTACCCATTGTACGTATGCCCCAGCGAGCCATGCCCTTGACCAGTCCTAACCCGGCCTTGCCCGCAGGTCGGGGAAACGTCGCAATCACCATGTCCGCCGCACCCGCCACCAATGGGTCCAACAGCAGCTGCGCCTGAGCAGCCGTCGAGCCGAGGTCCCCATCAAGCAAGACGATGACGTCGGCGTTCTCAACGCGCATCGCGCCGGCCTCCAGCGCGGCCCCTTTCCCCACGTTGCTCCAGAGCCTGACTACTTTCGCGCCCTGTGCCGCGGCCAGGTCAGCCGTGTCGTCGTCTGAAGCATCGTCGACCACGACGGCGCGGGTCACGCTGGGAATCGCGAGAGCGGCCCTGACTGTGTCCTGAATTCGCTCGGCCTCGTTGTGAGCAGGTATCAGTACCGCGACGTCCATCAGTTCTCCTTGTCGGGCTTCCTGCGCGCCCTGCGTGCAAGGCGGCCGAGAAGATCGGTGACCACGGTGAGTTCGGGCACTCCGATGAGATGCGCTACACCCCAGGAGATCGTCAGACCGGCAGTGCCGGCCACGGCTACTTGGACAAGTGCCGCGCGAAAGCTCGGAATGGCGGGGGCCATGAGCTGTGCGACCCCGAAGGCGATGCCGGCTCCCACTGCGCTTGCGAGCGTCATGAGGATGAAGGTGCGCGCGACGCCTCTGAGGTCGTATCCCCCGAGCCTACGCCTCATGAGCAACGCGAGCGTGAAGAAGAGCAGAGTGTAAAAGACGGTGTCGGCGACCGGGATGCCGTTGACGCCCAGCCCGTTCCAACCCAACAGTCCGGTGGACAGGATCAGGTAGAGCCCGATCTGCACGGGTGTCAAAACGAGGTTGGCGATCATGGGGGTGCGGGTGTCCTTGAGGGAGTAGAACGTGCGCAGCACGAACATGGTGCCCGCGAAGAAGATCAGGCCGAGAGCCCAGAGCCTGAGCGCGCTGGCGACAGGCGCGACATCGGAGGCCCTGAACGCCCCTACGCGGTACAGCGATACCAACGGCTCGGCGAGTGCTATGAGCATGCCGGCGGCAGGCATGATCAGAACGATGGTCGATCGCAGGCCTCGGCGGAAGTGCGCTTTGAGTCCGACAAAGTCCTTGCGCCCGGCTGAATCGGAGAGCTCGGTGAACACGGCCGTGGCCAACGCAACCGCGAGAATGCCGTAAGGAAGCTGGTAGAACGTCCATGCGTACATGAGGATGCCGGGCCCGCGTGGAGTGACCGCGAAGGCGGAGGCGTTCTTGAACGACACGGCGACCAGGTTCGTGATCACGTAGAGCAGTGTTGGTACCGCGAGCACCATCATGCGACGCACGGCAGGGTCGTCAAGCCCCAGCCGGGGCTGATAGTGGATTCCTCCGCGCACAAGCGCGGGAATCATCACGGCGAACATGATGAGAACACCGAGTGTGGTCCCAACCGCCAACACGGTCAGGCTCGTCCGCCCCAGCGGCATCGTTGCGAACACGAGCATCGTGGCAATCACGATGAGGTTGTTGAAGACCGGCCCCAGGGCAACCCAGAGGTATTTGCGCTGCGCGTTGAGCAGCCCCTGGATCACCATGCCGCCACCGTAGATGACGATCTGAATGGCGAAGAAACGGAAGAAGAACTCCGCTGTTTGACGCACAGCCTCGTCCGCCGGCCCATTCCTGAACGTCTGCGTCCAGATGAAGGGCTGGGGCAAGAACGTACCGACCACGGCCACTAGTCCCAGGAGCAGAACGAAGATGTTGAACACGTGGCTCGCGAAAGCCCACGCGCCGTCCTCTCCCTTCTCGGCCCGCAGCTCCATGAACGTCGGTATGAACAGCGAGGATAGGATGCCGCCGGCAACGAGTTCGAACACCATGTTCGGAATGACGTTCGCAACACTGTACGCGGACATCAGCCCTGCCGCTCCGACCGCGTAGGCGATCGCCCACATGCGTGCGAAGCCGGTGATGCGGGAGAGCGTCGTGGCGGTTGACATCAGCGCGGTGGAACGCGCTATCGAAGGAGTGCTGATGGGGTGCCTCCGGGTCGGGTACCGGGCGTCACGTGCTCGTCTGACGCGTCCAGTGTACCCGAGCGCCGGTCTGAGAGACTGTGGCGAATCGATGTGTCACCGCCCTGTCACCGCGCGCTGTGTGCTGTTCCGCTATCATTGAGCCGCATGAGACGAATCCCCTGCATAGCCGCATTTGTCTTGGCGCTCGTCGCAGCGCCTCTGCTCACCTCCACTGCACATGCCCAGCCCGCCGCGCGGCGCGTGGTCGTGGTCTTGGCGCCCTATCTGACATGGGACGACGTCACGCCCACCTCGACACCCACCATCTGGGCGCTTGCCGAGCGGGGTGCCATAGGGGACATCAATGCGCGCAGTCGAGCGCGCGAGGCAGGGGAGCCCTCGTCCCCGCTTGAAGGCGCGCTCACGATCTCGGCCGGCGCGTGGGCCGTGCCCGCGGTGGACGCGCCCTCGGCCTTCAGCGTCAAAGAACGCTACGAGGTGGGAACCGCGGCTGAAGCGTTCAACCGGGCCACAGGCAAAGAGGTCGGCGGGAGCCATATCGTCTTTTTGGGCATGCCCATGACCCAGCGGGAGAACGCCAAGCGTTCGTTCGAGGTCGTCTTGGGCACCCTGGGTGAGGCCATCAAGAAGGCGGGAGGGGCCACCGCGGCGGTGGGCAACTCCGACATCGGATACGCAACCGGCGAACAGCGCAGCGTCAGGCCTGCCGCCCTTGCGGCGATGGACAGTGACGGGCTCGTTGAGCTGGGGGATGTCTCGAAGCAGCTCCTGCGTGCCGATCCCAGCGCGCCGTTTGGAATCGAGACGGACCCTGGCCAGTTCGGGCGTTCGCTCAAGCTCGTGGAGGAGCAGTCGACCGTGCACGGGGGACCGGCACTGGTAGTACTCGACCCGGGCGACGCATATCGTGCCTCCAAGTTCGAGCCGCAAGTGACCCCCGAGATCGCAGCGGTGCAACGACGTAAGGCACTACGCACGCTCGATACGGTCGTGGGTCTCGCGCAGAAGACGTTTCCCAACGATGTCTTGATGGTGGTCTCCCAGTCCACGCGCAACGAGTCCTTGGGCCGTCCGGAGGGGCTGGGTCCCCTTGTCGTTGCCGGCGACGGATGGAACGGCTACGTGACTTCGAGCTCGACTCAGCGCGAGGGGCTGGTGACGAATCTCGATGTGACGGCTACCGTTCTCGAGGCATTGGGACTTCAGCGCCCGGTCCAGGTGCTCGGGAACAGCATGCGACTCAGTGCGTCGTCGGGCAGCCTCGAGAGCCGCGTCGAGCAGCTCAAGCGCATGGATCGGACCGCGATGGCGATAGACGCGGCCAAGTACGGCGTGGTCAACACCTTCGTTCTGCTCACCGTAGCGATACTGCTTCTGGGAGCGTTCGTCCTCGTCCGCTGGCGTAGATGGGGCTCGCGATTCGTACGCGTTTGGCTGGTCGCGCTGAGGCTGGCTATGCTGTTCGTGCTCTCGGTACCGGTCTCCAGCTGGCTTATGTTCGCTTGGATGCGTTGGCCTGATTCGTCGGTTCAAGCGGTTGCCGGGCTTTTAGGGACGGTCGCCGTCGTGTGGGGCCTGTCAGTGCTTCTGTGGCTCAAGGCGCCCATGCGTGTTTCGGTTGCTGCGCTTTCGCTACTCACCGCAGTGGTGCTCGCGGTCGATCAGCTGCTCGGAGCCCCCGCGTCGTTCACGAACTTCTTCGGATACTCGCCCATTCTTGCGGCGCGCTTCTACGGCATCGGCAACGAGGCGGCGGCCATCATGTTCGGGGCGACGATTGTCGGGCTTGCGCTGCTGTTCGATCAGTGGCCCGACGCGCGCTGGGTCTCCTGGGGCAAACGATTTGGTGTGCCGCTGGTCGGCCTGCTCGTTGTCGCGATCTCGGCGGCGCCGTTTTGGGGTGCCAACATCGGTGTTGCGGTGTGGGGGGTCGTTGGCTTCGGGGCAGCCTGGATACTGTTCAATGATCGAAAGATCACCTGGCTTAGCGTGGTGTTCGTGCTTGGGCTGATCGTTGCCGTCATCGCGGCATTTGCTGCAGTGGACGTCTTTGGTGGCGGCGCGCAGACCCACTTGGCGCGCTCGCTCAGCTCGGCCCAGCAGGGCGGGCTGGTTGAGCTGTGGAACATCGTTCAGCGCAAGGCCGAGACCAATGTGCGTGTGCTCACGCACACCAACTGGTCCTACATCCTCATCGCAACGCTCGCGTTTCTTGCGTTCATGCGCTGGCGGCCGCACGGTGACTTCGCGGAGACACTCGCTGAGAATCCTGCTTTTGCCGACGCGATCACGATCTCGCTGATCGCAGGAGCCGCTGCGTACTTCTCGGAAGACAGCGGTATCGTCATACCCGCGCTCGAGGTCTTCTACGTCGGCGTATCCATAGTGTGGCTCATGTTGGCCCGAATCGCCTCGGCCTGGGAGCAGACCCCTGGTGTGCCGTCCGAGGAGGACGAGGCGGCGTGAGTCCGTTCGTGTTGTTGCTGATGGGTCTCGCACTTGGATGGGCGGTGCCTTGGGGGTTCATGCGGATGCTGATCCCCGCCTTGAGTGGCGGTATGACGGCGGTCAACTATCGAAATCGTCAGGTTTTTCTGGGCCTGGGCGTCGTGTGGCTCGTGTGGGCCGGCTGCGCGATCGTCGGAGGTGTTGCTAGCTCGATGTTGCAGCGCACCGCCGAGGCCAGCGCCTTGCCTATTCTCACGCTGGCAGGCCCGCTGGCGCTGGTGGCGTTCGCCCTGGGCATGGTCGATGATGCGCTGGGCAGTGGCGCATCGCGCGGGTTCAGGGGCCACCTGTCGGCGCTTCGGCACGGCACGCTGACCACGGGCGGGCTGAAGCTCGTCGGGATCTCTCTCGCATCGCTGTTCGTGGCGCTGATACTGTCGGGGGTCTCGCCGTGGGGCGAGCGTATCGGGGGCGGGGGATGGGCCCTGAACGGTGCCGTTGCTCTTCTCGCTGGCGCAGCGATCGCGCTCACATCGAACTTCGTGAATCTCACCGACTTGCGCCCGGGACGCGCGCTCAAGGTCTCATCACTGCTCATGGTGTTCGGCGTCGTCTCGGCGGGGCTGCTGCTCACGGCCTCTCAGCCGGCCGCCATCGCGGTGCCCGGGTCGGCTCGCGTGGTCGATGCGATCGTACTGGCGCTGTTCGCACTGGGACCCTTGGCGGCGGTCTACCGCTATGACATGGCCGAGATGGGCATGTTAGGCGATGCGGGCGCCAATCCCATGGGAGCGGTCGCGGGGCTGCTGATCGTCTCGGGCCTCCCGCTGTGGGGCCTTCTCGTCTATCTGGCGATCATGTTCGCCCTCAATCTCGCCAGCGAGCGAATCAGCTTCAGCGCGGTTGTTGATTCCAACGGGCTTCTCTCCCGGCTCGATGCCTTGGGACGAATCGACAAGCAAGACTCGGAGGGCACGGACGCGACAGATGCACACGCAGACGACAAGCCCGAGTAGAATCGGATTGCGGCCAGTATTCGACACGAGAGATAGGTAATCACACTGATGGCAAAGCACATCTTCGTGACCGGGGGAGTCGTATCGTCTCTGGGCAAGGGAATCACCGCTGCTTCGCTGGGGCGCTTGCTCAAGTCGCGCGGGGTCAAGGTGACCATCCAGAAGCTCGATCCCTATCTGAATGTCGACCCGGGAACCATGTCACCCTTCCAGCACGGCGAGGTCTTTGTGACCGACGATGGCGGCGAGACCGATCTGGACTTGGGCCACTACGAGCGATTCGTCGACGAGTCGCTCTCACGCGACTGCAACGTGACAGCGGGCTCCGTCTACCAGACGCTGATCGCCAAGGAACGCCGCGGCGACTTCCTAGGAGGAACCGTACAGGTCATCCCTCATGTGACCAATGAGATCAAAGAGCGGATCAACCGGCTGTCCGAGCAGACCCAGGCCGACGTGATCATCACCGAGGTCGGCGGCACCGTAGGCGACATCGAGTCCCTGCCCTTCCTGGAGGCGATCAGGCAGCTCAAGAAGGATAAGGGCCGCGAGAACGTGGCCTACATCCACGTGACGCTGGTTCCGTGGATTGCGGCGTCGAGCGAACTCAAGACGAAGCCGACTCAGCACTCTGTCAAGGAGCTGCGCTCGATCGGTATCACGCCTGACTTCATCGTCTGTCGCTCCGATCGTCCTATCGACGCCTCGATCAGACGGAAGATCGCGCTGTTTTGCGATGTCGATCCCAAAGCGGTCGTCTCGGCGATCGATGCACGTTCGATCTACGAAGTGCCCGAGAACCTGCGTGCGCAGCAGCTTGACGAGATGGTCATCGATCGGCTGTCGCTTGAGTGCGGTTCCCCCGACATGACCGAGTGGGACACGTTCGTCGCACATTCGGCATCGCTGTCCGATGAGGTCAACATCGCGCTGGTGGGCAAGTATGTGGCGCTGCCCGATGCGTACCTCTCGGTCAATGAGGCGCTCGACCATGCCGGCATCTTCCACGACAACAAGGTCAGGGTGCAGTGGGTCGATGCGGAATCACTGACTCCCGAGGAGGTCGATTCTACCCTCAAGGGGTTCGACGGCATTC
>JBBREQ010000033.1:0-22752 GCA_038202795.1 Coriobacteriia bacterium
GCGGACGGGAACTCCGTGGCGACCGACGTTTCGCTCGTGCAGGCACATATGTAATCTGACCGGCGCGCCCTGCTGCCTGTGCAGCTGGGCGCCTCCACTAGCCGCTTCGAACAGGGGAGTCACGCATGCTCGTACTTGGACAGGTCACCCTGGCCCTGGGGTTCATCTCCGCGCTCGTCGCGGTAGGTGCACTCTTGTGGGGCCGCTCGCTCGGGCCCAAAGCCGGTGAGCCCATCACCAACGCGGGATACTTCGCGACGTTCGCGGGAATGGCGGCGCTCACCGTCGCCAACCTCACCATGCTGATGGCCTTCTTCCGCAACGACTTCACCTTCATGTATGTCGCCGAGAACCACACCACGGACGTGTCCGACCTCGCGTGGCTCTACAAGCTTTCCGGCGTGTGGGCCGGCCGAGAAGGCTCCCTGTTGTTCTGGGCGTGGCTGATCTCGTGTTTTGCCGCGTATGTCGCCTACAAGCGCATGGACAAGACCGATGACCTCTCCAACATGGGCCTGATGATCACCAACATCGTCATGGCGCTGTTCGGGACCGCCATGCTGTTCTCGGAGCCCAACGCCCCGTTCAAGCCCTCGCCTGCCGAGTGGATCGGCCCGGCGGGTGAGCTGCTCACCCAGGGCGGCATGAACCCGTTGCTCCAGCACTGGGCGATGATCCTGCACCCGCCCACGCTGTTCATCGGCTACGCCGGCCTGACGATTCCCTTCGCGTTCGCGCTCGCGTCTCTGATCGTGGGCGACAGCACGAGCCGGTGGGTCGAGTTGGTCGACCGCATCACGGTCTTCTCGTGGCTCTTCCTCGGTATGGGTATCGGTCTGGGTTCTGTCTGGGCCTACGTCGTGCTGGGCTGGGGTGGCTACTGGGCGTGGGACCCGGTTGAGAACGCTTCGCTGCTTCCGTGGCTGACCGGCGTCGCGCTCATTCACAGCTTCACGGTCTATCGCCGCCGCGACGGCTTCAAGCGGTGGGCGGTCATGAACGCTGCCGTCACATTCTCGATGGTGATCCTGGGTACGTTCATCACCCGCTCGGGCATCGTCAGCTCAGTCCACGCATTCTCGCCCGACCCGGTTTCGACCTGGCTATTCGGCTTCATGATCGTCGCTCCCATAGTCGCGTCGGGGGTGGGCTTGTGGATGCGCGGCAGCATGTGGGATGGCAATGACGAGTTCGAGTCGCTCACCAGCAAGGAGGCTGCGTACTACTTCAACAACCTGATCATGATCGTCGCTGGTCTCTTGGTCGCCTACATGACAGTCTCCTCGGCGTTGCCCGCTTGGATGCCCTTCGGAGGGCAGTCGATCGGCGCGACCGCCTATGACCTGTTGGCACGCCCCCTTGGTGTGTTCTACGTCTTCCTCGTCGCGGTCTGCCCGCTGCTCGCGTGGCGCAAGACAGATCCGGCCACGTTCTGGAACCGCATGAAGTTCCCGCTCATCGCCGCGGGCGGCATATTCGCGCTGCTCATGGTCGAGTGGGTCATCAACCTGCGCCCGGTCTACGGCTACATGGTCAAAATGGGCGGCAAGGGTGCAGCCGGGTTCCTCTCCTTCGGACCGGAGTTCGTCTACAGCGGTATCGCGATTCTGGGGCTCCTGGCAGCCTCGCTCGTGATCTCCAACACGGGCGCGATGTTCATCGAGGGGGCCCGCAAGCGTTCGGCTGCGCGCGGCGAGAGCTTCTTTGCGGCACTGGGCAACATCGTGGTCAAGGCCCGCACGCAGTCCGGTGGCTACATCGCGCACATCGCCATCGGCATCATCCTCATCGGGCTGGTCGGCTCGGCGATGTACGTAAGAGACGTCAAGACCTTGGTCAACAACGTTCCCGGTCAGAGCTTCACTGCATCGAACTACAAGTTCACCTATCAGGGCACCAGCGAAGTCGAGCAGGCCAACGGCGATGTGGTCTCGAACGCGACGTTCGCAGTCACACGCGGCGGCAAGTCACTGGGGACGATCTCGCCGGGCCAGACGGCCTTCGCTCGTCAGGGCCAGACCCGGTTGGATGCAGCAGTGCTCTCGGAGCCGTTGCGCGATATCTTCGTCGTGTGGGAGGGCAATCAGGACAATCAGCTCTCCGTCAACGTGAAGATCAACCCGTTGATCTGGTTCGCGTGGGGTGGTTTCGCGCTGCTTCTGCTGGGCACCGGATTGGCAGCCTGGCCCAAGAAGGGCCGTGAACTCGCCGCTGTCGGTGCGACGCCGCGTGGCTCGCGCGCGAAGGCGGCGAAGAGCAAGTAGCATGACGGAAACCAACAGCACAGAGTGCGCACTGGAGGTCCGGGGCCTTTCCCGGACCTTCGGCGCGCGCAAAGCGCTCGACAAAGTGGAGTTCGACCTGCCGCAGGGAGCCTTCCTGTCCATCTTCGGACCCAACGGCGCCGGCAAGTCGACGCTGCTCAAGGTGCTCTCCACGCTCACGACGCCTTCGAAGGGCACCGCCCGTGTACTGGGTCTGGACGTCGTGGCCGACGCGGTCGCGCTTCGTGAGCGGATGGGCCTCATAAGCCACAACCCGCTGCTGTACCCCGACCTCTCGGCCGAGGAGAACCTGGAGTTCTTCGCAGAGATCTACTGTCTCGAGAACCCCAAAGAGCGCATCCGAGAGCTGCTCGTAGCAGTCGAGCTCGACCACCGGCGGCTCGATTTGGTGCGGACGTTCTCGCGCGGCATGCTTCAGCGCCTCTCGATCGCGCGCGCACTGCTGCACGCGCCGGAGATCATCTTCCTCGACGAACCGTACTCGGGCCTCGACCCGCACGCGATGGACATTCTCGACTCGCTGATCGCTCAAGTCCGCGAGCAGCACACGTTCGTGATGGTGAGCCACGACCTCTCCAAGGGCCTTGAGCTGTGCAGCCATGCGCTCATCCTCGCTAAAGGTGCGGTCGTGCTCTTCGAAGAGCGTGACAACATCGACGCCGATGAGTTCGCCGCAACCTATCGGGCGACCGTAGGCATGGGGGTGGCGTAGGTGGCACCCCCGAAGCGCATGTCCGGCTGGCGCCAGTTCAAGGCGATCATCCGCAAGGACATCGTCATGGAGCTGCGCACCAAAGAGATGCTCACATCGATGGGTCTTTATGCTCTGCTGGTGCTCGTGGTCTACTACATCGCGCTCTCGCAGGCGGGTGCGAACTTCCAGGTTCGTCAGATCGCTGCGGGCCTGCTCTGGCTCGTCTTCATCTTCACATCGCTTCTGGGGCTCAACCGCTCGCTCGTGCACGAGAAGGACCAAGGTTGCCTTGACGCTCTGCTGATATCGCCCATAGACCGCCCGGTCATCTTCTTCGGCAAGGCTGTGGGCAACCTGCTGTTCCTGCTCATCGTCGAGGTCTTTATCGTCCCGCTGTTCTACTTCATATTCCTCGGCTCGCAGAGCAATGCCGATGTGGGTGGGCCGGTCTGGATGATCGTTCTTGCGCTGTTCTTGGGATCGCTGGGCATCGCCGGCGTTGGCACCTTGCTCGCGACGATGTCCGTCAACACGAAGGGCAAGGACTTCATCCTCGCGGTCCTGTTCATCCCGCTCATGTTTCCGCTGCTCCTGGCGGTGGTGGCTGGCACAAGCGCCGTGCTGCTTGCCGAGCCCGGATACGCCGCCGTATTCTGGCAGATGATGGCTTTGGCAGCTGGCTACGACACAGTCATGCTGCTTGCTGCGTACGGACTCTACGAGTTCGTCTTGGGCGCCTAGAGGCCTCTCAAGGCGTCGAGAAAGGAAGGAACGCACGTGAAGCAACTCAAGGTGGCCATCGTGCTGGTGCTCGTCGGAGGGCTCCTCACCACGGCGGCGTTCTTCATGGCGTTTTTCACCGCTGAGGTTCAGACCTTCGGAACCGTGACGCTCGACAAAGCGGTTGATACCGCATTCGGGCTCGCGCCTCCCGAGCTGCAGCCCCCGGGCGGCGGGGTCTCCTATCAGCGGCCGTGGTTCTCACAGAAGATCTTCTACTTCCACGTGCCCGTGGCCGAGGCATCGTTTCTGGTGCTGATCATCTCGGCGGTCTTCTCGGTGCTGTTCTTGGTCAAGCGCCGTCCTCAGGATGACACCAAGGCAAAAGTGGCCATGGAGACGGCACTCATCTTCGTCATTCTCACCATGATCACCGGGGTGCTCTGGACCCGGGCGTCATGGAACGTCTGGTGGGAGTGGGAGCCGCGTCTGACCACGTACTTCATCATGATGCTCATGATGATCGCGTACTTCGTGTTGCGTAACTCCATCGAGGAGGATGAGCGGCGCGGCGTCTACGCGGCGGTCTTCGCGATACTCGCCGCCATCAATGCGCCCATCTCGTTTCTCATCACGCGGGTGATTCCGTCGAACCACCCGGTCGTGTTCCAGTCGGGTTTCGCCGGCTCGAACCTACTTCCCTTCATCATCGCCCAGCTGGGGATGCTCGCACTGGGCTACGGAATCTATACCGCGCGCATGAGCGAGGAACTTTTGCGCGAGCGTGTCGAAGTCGCCAAAGAAGAGCTTGAAGGCTGATCACCTACTGAGGAGGCACGGTCGTAATGGATGCAACCAACCTGGAGCTCTACCGTCTGGCATTGGCTGACGCACCGTTCGTGATCGCGGCGTACGCGATTCTGTGGATAGCGTTCGTGGGCTATCTCACGTTGGTGTTGCGCCGCATCATGCGTCTGGAGAAAGAGGTGGGCGTCCTCGAGGATGCCGTCAGCCGCCGGACCGCGTCGAGCTGATCGGCGCGCGGCGCGCGGCAAGCTCTATACTCGTCACAGGGTCACTTCAGGGTAAGGACTGAACCACGTGGATCAGGTTCTGCTTGTACAGATTTCGGTCGTCACCTTCTGGTTCGCGTTCGCGCTCTACGTGGCCGCGACCGTGCTATACGGTTACCAGTTCATACTGCGCCGTCAGAAGGTCGGCTGGTGGGCCCGTTTCTTCACGGGCGCCGGCTTCATACTCCAGACGATCTCGATAGGTGTCAGCTCGAGCATGAGCAACGGCACCCTGCTCGACGGGCCCAATCAGCTCGTCTTGGCTTCGTGGGCGCTGGTCCTTCTCTACTTCGTCATGGAGCACATCCTGAGGATTCGCAGCTATGGGGCGTTTCTCATCCCGCTCGCGGTCACCGCGATGGCCGCCTCGCAGCTGTTCGCGGGCGGTCAGGGGCTCAAACCGGGGGACCCGCTGTACGGCGGATACGTTGGCTTCCACGTTCTGATGATCGTGTTCGCCAACGCGGGGTTCTTGTTCGGTGCGGTGTCCGCGGGCCTGTACCTGTATCAGGACACGCAGCTCCGCAACCACAAGACCAACCGCTTCTCGCGCAAGCTGCCGTCGCTCGCGGTACTCCAGCTCGTGGCACGGCGCTCGATCGCGTTCGCGTTTCCGGTCTACACGGCGGGCCTGTCGCTGGGAATAATCAAGGCGATTCAGGAAGACGTGAGTGGCTGGTGGCTCGACCCGCGCATCATCATGTCGGGCATCGTCTTGGTGACCTTCGCCACCTACCTTGTGATGGTCTACCGCCGAGAAGCCTCGAGCCGTGCCTGCGCCTGGGTTGCGATCGCCGGGATGGTGTTCGTGATAGTCCTGGCTGTCGTGGCGCGAACGCTGCCGGTTGGCTTCCACGTCTTCGGACTCTAGGCGCTGTCGATGAGCGCTGACGCCAAGCGCCTCTACCCGGCGTTTCTCGACCTGGAGGGCCGGCTCGCCCTCATCATCGGCGGCGGTGCGCCGGGCCTGCGCAAGGCCAAGCAGCTCGCGGGCTACGGTGCCGACGTGATCGTGATCGCGGCTGAGCTCGATCCCGAGCTTTCCCAGGCTGAGGCCGATGGCCTGCTCACCTTCGAACACCGCGGCTATGTGAGCGGGGATCTCGCAGAAGCGTTCATCGCCCTGTGCGTCGATCCCGATCCCGAGATCCAGCGTGCGGTGCGCGATGAGGCGGACCGCGTGGGCTGCCTGCTCAACGTGAGTGGCGTACCCGACTTCTGCAGCTTCATCGTGCCCAGCGTGGTCAACCGCGAGCCGCTGCAGATCGCGGTCTCCACCGGCGGCGTGGCTCCCGGGCTCGCCAAGCAGGTGCGGCGCGAGATCGCCGAGCGCTACGGCACCTCCTATGCCCAGTACGCGCGAATCCTGGGCGAAACGCGTCAGCTGGTGTTCTCGGAAGTCGAGTCCCCTGAGCAGCGGGAGGCGGTGCTCTCTGCGATTGCCGGCTCCGACTTGCTCGAGCGAATCGAGATGGGCGAGCACCCCACGGCCGCCGCGCTCGTCGAACGGTTCTCGGAAGACACCAACGTCGAAAAGGGCCCAGAATGACCGCACCGCGCACGGTGATTGTTACCGGCGGCAGCAGTGGGATAGGGCTCGCCACCGCGCTCGCCTTCGCCGGGGCTGGCGATCATGTCGCCATTGTCGCGCGCACCCAGCTCAGACTCGAGCAGGCCGCCGAGAAGCTTCGCGCGGTCTGTCGCTCCGGCGAACAGCGGATCACCTGGAAGAGCGCGGACCTCTCGGATCTCGACCTGACTCTGGCAGCCTTCAATGAGCTTGCCGAGGAGGGATTTGTGCCTGACGTGTTAGTCAACTCCGCCGGAGTCATCTACCCCGGCGAGTTCTGCTGCATGCCCTTCGGGGACTTCGAGGCCAACATCAACCATGGCTTCTGGAGTGTGGTGAACCCCTGTCGAGCGGTGGCTCCCGGGATGGTGGAGCGCGGACGCGGCCACATCGTCAACGTCTCCTCGGTAGCGGGCTACCTGGGCATCTACGGCTACACGGGGTACTCGGCATCGAAGTTCGCGGTCATGGGCTTCACCGAGGCGTTGCGCTTCGAGATGAAGGCGGCCGGTGTGCGCGTGAGCGTGGTCTGCCCGCCTGACACCGACACGCCGGCCCTCGCGCTCGAGCACACGTTGCGACCGCCCGAGACTGACGTCATCGCCGGCAACATCAAGCCCATATCCGCCGAGAAGGTCGCCCACGCCATCGTACGCGCCGTCGACCGGGGCACCTACTTGGTGATTCCCGATGCGCTCTCGGCGTTCTACTTCCGGCTCAAGGGGCTCTTGCCGGAGGTGTTTTACGCGATTGTCGATGGCGACGTGAAGAAGGCGCGATCGCAGCGCTGAGAGCCGCCTCCCACGCGGTATGCGCATCGGCATCACGATTGCTCTCACGTGCTCCACGGTGGTAAGATTCGGGTGTTCAGGCAACAAGCAGTGGTGCGTTCATAGTGTGACTGATATCGCCCTCGCCGGGCCTGCTTGCCTGAACAACACGCACCGCTTTCGGCGAGGGCGCTCCTGTGTCCAAACGTCGCTTCTCTGAGGCGGCGTAACGATAGATGTGGTGAGGCGAGCACAGCAGACATGCATTTGACCCTTGTCGGCTTGAGCCACAAAACCGCACCGGTAGAGATACGCGAGAAGCTGACCTTCCCGGCGAACAGCCAGGAGCACGCACTCGCTCGTCTCACCCAGTCGGAGGCCGTCTCTGAGGCGGTCATTCTCTCTACGTGCAACCGCACGGAGATCTACGCCGTCACCCAAGCGCACTTCGACGGGCCCGACGCCGTCATCGACTTCATGGCCGACTACCATGACCTCGACCGCCATGAGCTGGTGCGCTACCTCTACATCTCTGAGGGCGAGGCCGTCGTCAAGCACCTCTTCCGGGTGGTTGCCTCTCTGGACTCGATGGTCCTGGGCGAGGCGCAGATCCTGGGTCAGGTCAAAGAAGCCTACGACCACGCGTTTTCCAGTGGCGCTACCGGCCGGATCTTCAACAAGCTGTTCCGTCACAGCTTCGAGGTGGGCAAGCGGGTGCGCACAGAGACCGAGATCGGTGAGAACGCCGTCTCGATCAGTTATGCAGCCGTCGAGCTCGCCAAGCGCGTCTTCGAGAATCTCGAGGGCCGCTCGGTACTTATCTTGGGTGCCGGGAAGATGAGCGAGCTCACCGCCAAGAACCTGCTGAGCAACGGCGTGCAGCGCACCCTTGTGGCGAATCGCACCTACGAGCGCGCCGTCGAACTCGCCGAGCGCTTCGGGGGCGAAGCGATTCCCTACGACCAGCTCTTCGAGCGCATGCGTGAGGTCGACATCGTGATCTCGTCGACTGCCGCTACGGAGTTCGTGATCACCAAGGAGCTGCTGGTGCAGACCATGCACCGCAAGCGCGACCCGCTGTTCCTCATCGACATCGCCCTGCCGCGTGACATCGATCCCGCGTGTGCCGATCTCTCCGACGTCTACCTCTACAACATCGACGATCTCAGCGGGGTCGTCTCGGCGAATCTCGAGGAGCGCATGAAAGAAGCACACCTCGCCGAGGGGATCATCGACGAGGAGATGGCGGCGTTCGAGGCGTGGCTGGAGTCGATGGAAGTCGTGCCCACCGTGGCTGCGATGCGTGCGAAAGCCGAGAGCATGCGCACTGAAGAGCTCGAAAAGGCGGTGAAGCGCCTGGGTGGTCTGTCCGAGAAGGAGCTGAAGACCGTCGAGATGCTCTCGCAGGCCATTGTGAACAAGATGCTCCACGGTCCCACGGAGCGCCTCAAGAAGGTCAGCGCCGATAAGTACGGCATCTCGGGATTGGAGTCGCTACCTCTACGGTATCGACTCCAATCCCGAGGGCAAGAGCCCGCACTTCGGGCTGTTCAAGAGTATTCTCGGCCGGGGGGACAAGTCGGCCGAAGCATCCACCCAACAGCGCTAGATCACGACCGGCACCGGCAGACCGCACGCGCCAGACCTCTTTGGCGGCACCAGAACGGAGAAGCGATTGACTCCCACCCGAGACAAGCTCGTCATAGGCACGCGGGGCAGCAAGCTCGCCCTGTGGCAGTCCAACTACATCAAGGGCCTGGTCGAGGAGATCACCGGTCTGCCGGTCGAGCTCAAGATCATCAAGACCACCGGGGACAAGATCCTCGACGTCCCGCTCAACAAGGTGGGCGGCAAGGGGCTCTTCACCAAGGAGCTCGAGGTCGAGCTCATGGCCGGCACGGTGGATCTGTGCGTCCACTCGATGAAGGACGTCCCCACCGAGCTGCCCGAGGGTCTCTTCATCTCCGCGACTCCTGCGCGTGTCGACCCCCGCGACGCGCTCGTGTCGGGCAAGGGCTACACGCTCGAGACGCTGCCGCAGGGCGCGCGGGTGGGTACCAGCTCGTTGCGACGCATCGCACAGGTGCGCAACCTGCGACCCGACGTCGAGATCGTGGACGTGCGCGGCAACCTCGACACCCGGATGCGCAAGGCCGAGACCGGCGAGCTCGACGTGGTCATCCTGGCAGCGGCCGGCATCACCCGCATGGGCTGGGCCGAGCGCATCTCGAGCTACATCCCCACGACCCAGATGGTCTCAGCGGTCGGTCAGGGTGCGATCGGCATCGAGATCCGTGAGAACGACGAGTTCATGATCGAGGTGTCCGAGAAGATCTCGGACTCCGACACGCTCACCTGCGTTGCCGCCGAGCGCATCGTCATGCGACGGCTCGAAGGGGGCTGCCAGGTACCCATTGGCGCCTACGCTCGCCTGGTCGATGGCCGCTTGGTCATGGACGCGATGGTGGGCTCGGTCGACGGAACGACCATTGTCCGGGACACACTCGAAGGCGACGCCGACGACCCGGTCGCCTTGGGCGAGCGCATGGTCGAGTCGCTGCTCGCCAAAGGTGCACACGAGATCCTGGTGGTCGTTCGCGCCGCCAATGACGTGGACGATCTGCTCCAGACCTAGCCGCTCGCCTCGCGAAGGGACGGCCGGGTGGTCGCAGACAGCACAGCCACGCAGGACTCCGGAGCGCCGCTTGCCGGGCGCTCCGTCGTGGTGACACGTGCGCGCGAGCAGGCGGCCGGTCTTATCGGCGAGCTTGAGGCGTTGGGGGCGGACGTGATCGCCTGCCCGGTGATCGAGATCATCGATCCGCCGGACTTCGCGGCTGTCGATGCCGCGATCGAGCGGCTTGAGACCTATGACTGGACGGTGATCACGTCCGTCAACGGTGTAGAGCGGTTCTTCGCGCGGCTCGCAGTGCACGGCGATCCCCCCGTGCTGTTGGCGCACACTCGTGTCGCTGCGGTGGGTACGGCGACAGCCGACGCCCTGAGGCTAAGGGGTGTGGAGCCGGCGCTTGTTCCGTCGGACTTCCGCGCCGAGGGGCTTGTTGCGGCGTTGCTCGACCGGGGTGCCACCCACGGCACTCGCGTGCTGCTCCCTCGCGCGCTCGAGGGCCGCGATGTGCTGCCCCGCGAGCTGGGCGACGCGGGCGTGCAGGTCGAGGTGGCGCCGGTCTACCAGACGGTGCCCGCACCGGCCGACCCCGCGATACTCGATCGCTTGAGGTCCGGCGTGGATGCCGTGACCTTCACCAGCCCCTCGACCGTCAGGCATTTCCTCGCGTTTCTCGACGCTGCGGGTAGTGATGGTGCCGCGCTGCTGGGGCGGTCGGCTGTTGCGAGTATCGGTCCGGTCACCACCGCGGCGCTTGCCGCCCGGGATGTGCGCGTTGACGTCGAGCCCAGGACCTACACGGCCACAGCGCTGGTGTCGGCTCTGGCCGAGTACTTCCGCCCTTCGCGGTAGCGGCTCGCGCGGGCGCTGTCGCGCGTGCGCTATCATCTTGAGCAAGCGACGCGACCGTCGCGGCCACCGTTCCTCCTCAGATACGGAGTCCCGTGGACGATTCTCAGACCTCCGCCACCGCTGGTTCCTCCCCTGCCACCCCGCCCCAAGCCACTCCCCCTGTGGAGCCTCTCCGGCCCAGCCGCGCCGACACCTCCCGTCGTTCTCGGCGGGCTCTCGCGACAGTCTTCTCCATCGGTGGCATCGTGCTCATCGCCGGCATCGCATTGGGCGGCTGGACGCTGTGGAATCGGACTCAGAATCTTCCGCCCGAGCGGCTTGTCGTGGTGGGGGAGTCGACGCTCGAGGACGGCACCACCGTGGCGGGGCTCGTCGCGCTGATCGAACCGCGCGACGGCGCCCTCGAGGTCGAGGCGAAAGACAGCGGCGAAGAGGTGGCCATCCCGGGAACGTCGTATGACCGGCTGCGCGATGCCCTTTCCATGGGCGGCGCCGAGGAGGTTGTCTCTGTCGTGGCGGGCGAGGACGGCCCGCGCACCGCCTGGGTCGTATTGGACGCGGCCGCATGGGCCCGGCTCATCGACGGGGTCGGAGGCATACAGATCGAGATTCCCGAGGAGACCACGGTCTTCACCGGTGATCAGCTGTACCGGTTCGACAAGGGCACGAGGAAGCTCAGCGGAGCCGAGGCGGTCGCGCTGGTGATGGGGGCTGACGAGCTGGAGGCCACAGGTGCCGGTGCGCGTGTGCGCGTTGCGGTGGGAGAGGGGGTCGCGCGCGCTCTGGCCGACAACCCCGAGGCGGCTCGCGAGATCCTCGCCGGACCGGGCGTCGAGCTCTCCGCGGAGAGCGGGCTCATCGAGGCGTTCCTGGGTCAGTAGCGCTCAAGCCGATCGTCGAACTTGACGAATACCACAGGTGAAAGCCTATGATACGTAGCAAGTGCCAAGCAGCAGACTCATCGAACCAGTGGCACGGAAGGAGTATCGTCGTGATATCCCCTCGAATCCGCGGCTCGTTTCGCGCGGGCGCGATCACTCTGATCGCGGTGTTCGCTCTGGGGGTTGCGCTGGTGTTGGCGCCGATGATCGGCGGAGCAGCCACCCTCAAACTCCCGGAAGGCGTGAGCCGCGACCTTGCCTACACCATGTATGGCGAGCAGGTCGATTCGGCCGACAGCATCGGTGAGCTCGTGGACGGCAGGATCGAGGGCTTCGAGGTCCTAAAGACCGACGTCACCTCCACCACCGCAACGCTCGACTTGCGGGTCACCCTCACCAACGGCATCACACGTAGCGGCGTGATGAACCTCGCCCAGGCCGGTGACGCGTGGTACTTCGAGAGCATCGCGCGGACGGGCGCGACCTACGAACCCGGGTTCGAGTCCGAGCCCGATATCGGCGTGCTCAACACCATGCTGGCCGAGCAGTCACAGAACAGCACGCTGACAGCCCAGCTCGCGGACGGCACGTTCGATGCGGTCACCGTGGGGACTCCCAAGAAGGGATACCGCTCAACAACCATCCCTGTCACCTTCACCGGTGCGGGCGGGACGGCCAAGGGCACGGTGACCGCCGTGAAGCGGATTCAAGACGGGCGTGCGCAGTGGTTCGTCGTGAGCTTCCGCTGATTCGCCAGACCCTCTGAGAGCCGGAGCACACGTGGAGCTGCGCGACTACCTGAGAGTCATCCAGTCACGTAAGTGGATCATCATCCTGGCCACCGTGGTCACGCTGGTGACTGCTGTAGCGGTGAGTCTCGCCTCACCCAAGATCTACGAGGCCGAGGCGAACCTGCTCATCTCGGAAAGCGCCTCGAACTCGGGGCTTCTCGACACGGCGCTCTCGGGATTCTCAATGCAGCCCGAGCGCGGCCTGCAGACCCAGGTCCGCATGATGCAGATGCGCCCGGCTTTCGAACGCACCATCCGCAGGCTCGATCTGCGCATGCACCCGGCCGATCTGATCGCGAAGACTGAGATTCGCGCTGAGGGGCAGACCAACGTCATCACGGTGATCGTACGCGACGAAGACCCCCGCCGAGCGGCGAGAATCGCCAACACGCTGGCCCAGGAGTACGCGCTGTGGGTGCGTGACTTCAGCCGCAACCGTATCCGCGCCGCCGCCGATGAAGTCGAGGCGCAGCTCGAGACGGTGCGCGACGAGCTGATCGATTCGGGCAAGGCGGCCGGCAAGAACCCCAGCGACTCCGACCGGATGGCGCTGCAGATCGCGGGGCAGGACTATGCGGGGCTTTCCGAGCAGCTCAGGCAACTCACGATCCGCGAGCAGATGGAGGTCGGGCCGGTCCAGGTCGTCAACAGCGCCGCCGTGCCCAGCGATCCGGTCTCGCCCAAGCCGCTGCGCAACGCAGCCCTCGCACTCGTCGTCGGGCTGACGTTCGGTCTGGCGGGCGCGTTCGTGCTCGAGGTGCTCGACACCACCGTGAAGACCTCGGCCGAGGTCGCGGAGATCGCCGATGCGCCGGTGCTGGGCATCATTCCTATCACCAAGGAGAGTCCCGAAGTCGGCATTGCCATGGCGCAGTCCGGTGCCTCGCCGGTGGCCGAGGCGTTCAGGGGAATCCGCAACTCGCTCGACTTCATCAATTTCGAGCACAGTATCCGCAGTGTGCTCATCACGTCTGCAGCGCCCGGTGAGGGCAAGTCGACTGTGGCTTCCAACCTGGCCGTGGGTCTGGCCCGCGCAGGCAAGCGGGTGATTCTGGTGTCGGCCGACTTCCATCGCCCACGCGCAGCGGCGTACCTGCGAATGAGCGAGACTTTGGGCCTGTCGCATGTACTCACCGGGCAGTACGCCCTCGATGTCTGCCTCCAGCAGGCGGCCGAGGAGAACCTCCAGGTACTCGCTTCGGGCAAGGTGCCGCCCAACCCCAGCGAGCTGCTGGGATCGGATCGCATGGGCGCGCTGCTCAGGGATCTGGCGTCGCGTGCCGAGTGGGTCATTCTTGACGGTCCGCCGGTGCTCTCGGTCGCCGATACCACAGCTGTTGCCAAGTGGGTCGATGGATCGATCTTGGTCGTGCGCGCAGGCAAGACCGACCGACAGGCGCTGGAGCGCTCGGTCGCGATGCTCGCCGGAGTGGGCAACCGTGTGATCGGTGCAGTGCTGCTGGGTGTCGACGAGGGAAACCCTGCCGCCATGGCATACGGATACTCGTCGTATGTGTCGAAACGTGGGCAGCACGGGGCGAAGTAGCAGCGGTCTTGTGCGCATCATCTGAGTGCTCAGGAGGGCTCGAGCTGCTCCGAGAAGCGATTGACAGCGCCCGTTGCGCCTGACATCATATCCTCTGCTCTGTGGGCGAATCGCTCGCAGCGCACCATCCGTGGGGATGTGGCTCAGTTGGGAGAGCGCTGCGTTCGCAACGCAGAGGTCGGGAGTTCGAATCTCCTCATCTCCACCAAGTCGAATACAGAAGACCCCGTCGCATCAGCGGCGGGGTCTTCTTGACGTTCGGGTGTACTGACACGCGCCGTGGAATCGGCGAGTGCGCATGACACGGCGCCTCGGTCGGTGCGATGAGGCCTGATTGCGGTTAGAATGTCGGGGCGGCTGCGAGCCTGCAGCCCGCCCCGACCGTATGCCGGTACGACCGACCCGTCAGACCATCGCTTCAAGGAGGACCACTATGGATCCCAGTCTCATCGCACAGCAGCAGCCCCAGGTAGAAACGTTTCAGCTGAAGTTCCAGGAGGCCATGTACTACATCGGCCCCATCTCGCAGGTTCTGTACTGGCTGGGCATGCTGCTGTTCGTGGGCTACGCCGTTGTGCAGTACAAGCGCTGGGTGAACTTCCAGATGGGCGTGGGCAGGAGCGGCAAGCTCGCTGCCGAGAAGCCCGCTACGGTCGATGAGGCCGTCAGGGTCGACGAGTTCGTCGAGTAAGGAGCACTACCATGCAGTTCCCGTCGTACCGCCCGCGCCGCTTACGCGCGAACGAGACCATCCGGTCGATGGTACGCGAAACATCGCTCTCTCCTGCTGACCTGATCTACCCGCTGTTCGTGAAGCCGGGTACGGGTCTCAAAGACGAGATCAAATCGATGCCGGGCCAGTTCCAGCTCTCGCTCGACCAGCTGCCGGCCGAGATCGACGAGCTCAAGGCACTGGGAGTCCCTGCCGTCATCCTCTTCGGCCTCCCGTCGGAGAAAGACGCCGTGGGCAGCGAGGCGTACGACGAGCACGGCATCATCCAGGAGGCCATCCGCGCCATCAAGGCGCACGACCCCGAGTTCTACGTCATCACCGATGTCTGCATGTGCGAGTACACCGATCACGGCCACTGTGGCGTGCTCGACGACAACGGCTGTGTCATCAACGACATGACGCTCGAGCTGCTCGCCAAGGAGGCCGTGAGCCATGCCGAGGCGGGCGTGGACATGGTCGCGCCCTCCGACATGATGGACGGCCGAGTCGCTGCCATACGCGCAGCGCTGGACGCCGAGGGCTTCGACAACATCCCCATCATGGCCTACTCGGTGAAGTACGCGTCCGGCTACTACGGGCCGTTTCGTGATGCGGCGGACAGCACACCCACGTTTGGCGATCGCAAGCAGTATCAGATGGACCCCGCCAATGCCGAGGAGGGCATGCGCGAGGCTGCACTCGACATCGACGAGGGCGCTGATCTGGTCATGGTCAAGCCCGCGCTCGCTTACATGGACATGATCTGGCGCGTGAAGAACGAGTTTGGCTATCCCACAGCCGCCTACAACGTCTCCGGTGAGTACGCGATGGTGAAGGCCGCCGCGCTCAACGGCTGGATCGACGAGGAGCGAGTCGTGCTCGAGACACTCCTGGGCTTCAAGCGAGCCGGCGCCGATCTCATCCTGACGTACCACGCCAAGGATGCGGCGCGTTGGTTGCGCAAGGGATAGAAGCGCGCGAATAGCGAGCACTCACGTGGCACCGGGCAACCGGTGCCACTGCGCGCTTCTAGCGAGTCACGCCCAAGCGCTCCGTCTCGCGCTTCCTCAGGTAGTCCCATACCAAGGAGGCGGGGTCGGCCGCCTGTCCTTTGTCCAGAAACACTTCGACGCGAGCGAATTGGGTCGCGCTGTCCTCGGCGGAGCGCAGCCCCTCAGCTGCCGCCCCCAGGCTCGCCAGGCTCACCTGCCAGCTGGCGTCGCGCGCGGCGAGCCGGGCGAGTGCGCGCGCGTCTGCCGCCAGTTGGTCGGGGTAGTCACCCTTCGACTGACCGAGAAGCGCGGTGAGTCCCATTGTGGCGTACACCGGATCTCCGGTGTGTTGGTAGGCGGCCGTGTAGCGCGGAAGCTCCTGGGGGCCAACGGTGCTCGGGTCCCAAGCGAACGCGCGAGCGCCGGACGCCGTCACCGGCACCAGAACCGCGATTGCAGCGATGCCGATGAGTGCAGCGGAGGCAGCGACCGCGAGCGCACCGCCCCCCGCGCCCGCCTGAGCTTGTGCAGGGGCTTCTCGGCGGGACGTGGCGGCGAGCAGCGCACCCGAGAGTGCGCAGACGGCCAGCAGCGCGGGCGCTTCGACGATGCCCACGAGCGCCGCGATCAGCCAGCCGGTCAGTCCAGCGAGCAGCGGCCACACGGGGTCGGTGCGCGGCGCGGAGGCCAGCGGCGGTGCCACAGCTGCGACGAAGACGCCCAACGCACCAAGCGCCAGCAACGCACCCACGATGCCGCCCGCAAGCAGCCAGTCCAGCGCGAGCGAGTGCGGTGAGAACGTGCCGATCGCATCGACGCCGGTCAGACGCTGCGCGTCGATGGACCAGGTGTAGTACGCCGAGAACATCTGGTTTCCCGAACCGGCAACCGGTGCCTGCGCGATCTGCGCGAAGGCCGCTCGCCAGAGTGCGGGCCGGTCGCTCAGGAGGCGAGAGGCCGTGTCGACGGCGGGGCTTGATGTGGTGGCGCTCCAGATCATCGTGCCCGCGGCCGCGACCCCCAGCACCGCTCCCGCGCCCGCCGCAACGCCGGCGCGGGCTCTGGGCGTTGTCGCCCGTGCAACCGCGGCGACCGCGAGTCCGGCCACGAGTGCGGCCAGCAGCGCGGTGCGCGACTCGGTGGCGGCAAGGCCCGCGACGCAGATGAGCGCGCACGCACTGCCTTGCCTACGCGCGGAGGGAGCCAGCGCCCAGGATACCGAGGCTCCTAGCCCCACGATCAGCAGCTGCCCCAGTGAGTTAGAGGTGCCCATGAGACCGGCGGCTTCAGCCGCCCAGTTGTCGGGGTGGGGGATGACGCCTGCGAGGTCCATGAGCCCCGCGATGGCCGCCACCGCTCCGGCCACCGCCAGCGTGGCCCGCACCGCCTTGAGCGCGCGCGTGCCGGGCATGAGCGCCGCGCTCGCGAACACCACCCACGCCATCAGCCACAGCAGCGCACCGTCGCCCGCGCCCAGCATGCCCAGCAGCGACACCCGCGGGTTGAGCGCGAACGCCGAGCGCACCGCAAGCCACAGCACCGCCCCGCCGCTCACGCCCACCACAACCAGTACCTGCCGAGAAGGACGCACCTGCCCCGCAACCGCAACGCCGGCCGCACACAGCACCGCGACTCCCGCGCCCATGACCGCGGCCCAGCTCTCGAAAACACGCGGGGCGACGAATGCTGCCAACAGGGGGAGTGCGACCAAGGCACCCGCAGCCAGCCAGGTGACATCCAACTTCGGCTTTGTTGCGCTCCGCTTGCTCACGTGTTCCCCCCGGGACTGCTGGCACACTAGTGGCAGTATAAGTTGCATAATGGTGAGTCTGTGATGTTCATTGTGGCCGCCCGCACCATGGTGGGCGAGGCCTGAGCGATAGGAGTACCTCCATGTCAGAGAATGTCGGCGACTCGTCAGCACGCCCGGACCTCGACCTCGAAGAGGAGTTCGGCGAAGACGAAGGCACCATCACCGAGCAGGAAATGGCTGAGGCCGAGGCCGGCTGCGGCCAGACCGCGATAGGCATTCCAGTTGATGGGCAGGCGGCGTCCCGGAGCGAACATCCCGCAGGCGTGTTCGCCGGCGAAGCCGGTGGACACTCCGAGGACGTTCGCGCAGGGATGCCGGCTGGCCACCCCGCGGGGGTTCCTGGCGGTCCCGGCGCAGCCGGCCATCCGGGCGGGATCCCTACGGATCGCCAACGCCATGGTGGCGCGCGCTCGGTTGGCTTCCGGCCCGGCGGCGGTCCTGCCGCCATCGCGTACCAGGAGGCCACCGGCATCAAGGCACCGCGCATCATCGCCTGGGAGATCACCCGTAGCTGTAATCTGAGCTGCGTACACTGCCGGGCGGCGGCGGAGTTCGGTCACTACCACGGCGAGCTCTCACTCGATGAGATCAAGTCGACGATCGACGACATCGTCACCATCTCGAACCCCATCATCATCCTCACCGGTGGCGAGCCGCTCATGCGCCCCGACATCTGGGAGATCGTCGACTACGCGCACGAGAAGGGGGCGATGCCGGTCATCGGCACGAACGCCACGCTCATCACCGAGGATATCGCGGCCAAGATGGCCGAGCACAAGATCCCTCGCATCAGCGTCTCGATCGACTTCCCCACGGCCGGCGGTCACGACGAGTTCCGCGGCCAGGCTGGGTGCTTCGACGAGACCATCCGTGGCATCAAGATGGCCAAGGCGCACGGCGTGGGCGTGCAGATCAACACCACGGTCACCACGCGCAACGCTCACCTCATGGAGGAGATGCACGATCTCGCCGAGTCTCTGAACGTCGACGCCTTCCACATCTTCATGCTCGTCCCCACCGGCCGCGGCTCCGAGATGCTGGCCGAGGAGCTTCCTCCCGACGAGTATGAGAAGGTACTCACCTGGGCCTACCACCGTCAGCAGACGAGCCCCTTGCACTTCAAGCCCACCGATGCGCCGCACTACTACCGCATCATCCGCCAGCTCGCCAAGGCCGAGGGCAAGAAGGTCACGCGCGAGGAGTACGGTCTCGACGCGATGACGCGCGGCTGCCTGGGCGGCATCACCTTCTGCTTCATCAGCCACGTAGGCGACATCCAGCCCTGCGGGTATTTCGATATGCAACTGGGCAACGTCAAAGAGAAGCCGTTCCACGAGATCTGGACCGAGTCCAAGGTCTTTAACGACCTGCGTGACTACTCGCTGCTCAAGGGCAAGTGCGGCGCGTGCGAGTTCAAGGCCGTGTGCGGAGGTTGCCGTGCGCGCGCTCTCGAGCTCACAGGCGACTACCTCGAGGCTGAGCCGTATTGCAGCTACGAGCCGCCCGCGTGGAAGGGCGAGTGCTCGCTCGACGAGGCTGCAGAAGAGATGGGTGTGTCCACCTCAGGGGACTAGGGCAATTTCACACTGATACTCACGACAGGGCTGCCGGATTCCGGTGGTCCTGTCTGGTTTGTTGGCAGGCTTCAGCCCGCTGTATGAGAAAACTCACATATTCGTCTAACAGTTCACTAATCTCTTACGCCGATTATAGGGGTGTCGCCACGAACCCCGGCATGGTTGAAGGCGGCACACCCGAAGGAGTGATCGTGTGAGAACCCTGAAACGCCCGCGTGTTCTAGCGGTGGCCTTGGCGCTTGCCTCGGTCTTGGTGGCCTCTCCGGCCTTCGCGGCCACAATCAAGGTGACCGTCTCGACCGACAAGAAATCCTACGCTCAGGGCCAGGTCGTGAAGTTCAAGGTCAAGGCGAAATACTCCAACGGCAAGCCCGTCACATCGACGAAGAAGCGGTGGATCAAGATCTATAATCCGAGCGGTGCGAAGCTCGTCGACGCCGCCAAGATGAAGAGCGCCGGCCATGGTGTCTTCACCTACTCATACAAGCTCAAGTCATCCGCACCCGCGGGCGGCTGGCGGACCAAGGTCTATATCAAGGATTCGAAGGGACGGAAACGATCCGCCGAGAGGCGCGTCACTGTGCGGCGCCCCGTGGTCACCCCGCAGCCTTCCCCACCAACCCCACCAATCCCACCAGCGCCGCCAACTCCACCCTCGCCTCCCGCGCCCACCACGCCCCCCGCGACGCCCCCCGCGGTCACTCCTCCCACAGGCACGAGCCCGCATGCGAACCTGGCTTGGAGTGACTACCCCTCCAACTGTCGCAGCTGCCACTCCAAGCAGTCCGCTGACATGTACCAGGGTCTGCACTACCAGTGGCAGGCGCCCGCACCTGACAACACCAACAAGACCGGCGCGCTTCAGGGCAAGATGACCAATGCCATGAATGCGTACTGCATCTCAACGCTGGGTAACTGGACCACATGCGGAAAGTGCCATACCGGCCGAGGAGCTCAGCCGGTCATGACCACGAATCCCACCACCGCGCAGCTCGACAACATCGACTGTCTGGTCTGTCACAACGAGTCGTACGCCGTGGCGCGCATCCGGCGCGCCGACGGGTCGATGGGTCCCGCCCTCAACGCGACGCAGGCCACGCTTGACGGCTACGTTCGCGGGATAACCAAGCCCACGCGCACGATCTGCCTCAAGTGCCACGCCTTCGCAGGTGGCGGCGACGGGGTCAAGCGCGGCGACATCTCGGCCATTCAGTCAAACACTGCCGATGCCAACCTCGACGTGCACATGTCCACGACCCGCGGCAACCTGAAGTGTCAGGCCTGCCACAAGTTCGTGAACCACAAGGTCACCGGTAAGGGCTCGGACCTCGAGTCGACCGACTACGCCTCCGAAATCAAGTGCGCGACGTCATCGTGTCACCCGGCCATGCAGACAGGCGGCCACAGCAACTCCACCGTCAACCGCCACATCGCCCATGTCGCCTGCCAGACGTGCCACATCCCGGTCTACGGCAAGGTAGCCACCGAGATCAGCCGCGACTGGCGCACTCCGGTGGCCAACGGTACCGGCTTCAAGCCCACCGAGACCAAGGGCTCCAACCTGACGCCCACCTACAAGTGGTGGAACCGCAAGGCCGCCAACTACCTCGTGGGCGACACAGCGGTCTACGACGCCACGACGGGCACCTATCACATGGAGGTGCTCCAGGGCGGCGTCGCGGGTGACGCGACCAACAAGATCTACCCGTTCAAGTACAAGGTCGCCTACCAGCCCATGCGTACCACTGGCAACGTGCTGGTGCAGCTCGATACCAACGAGTACCTGAGCGTCTCAGGCGGCTATGCGGCCGCGGTCACCAAGGGCCTGTTCAACATGGGCTTCACCGCAACTGACGCCTACACCACCGTCAAGACCGACACCTACCAGATGCTCAACCACACCATCGCCGATGCCCAATCAACCGGTGGCACGCTCGCCTGTTCGAGCTGTCACGGTTCGACCACCCGCATCGATCTGAAGGGTAAGCTGGGCTACGGCCTCAAGGGCCCGCAGAGCACGGTGTGCACCCCGTGCCACGACAACAAGACGTGGAAGGGCTACGTCGACGGCCATAACAAGCATGTGACCGACAAGAAGTACGACTGCTCCTGGTGCCACAGCTTCTCGCGCCCCGAGCGGGGACTCAGTAAACCGTAGAACCTGCACTTCTCGGCACGAGACGGCCTGTGTGCGTACAATGGTACGTGCATGGGCTGTCTCTTTGCATGGGGGTGCGGAGATCGTGGCAGGAACCGTGTTTTTTGTCGGAGCTGATACGTCGCGGTGTGCGGCTGTCGCCGAGGCGTACAGCGAGCAGGGCTGGGAAACGCCGATAGGCAAACCCGACGACTTCGACCTCATAGATCGCCTTGTCGAGGACGCACCGGTTGCCGCTGTGTTCTGCATGGAGCCCGAGCATGCTCAGGCGATAGGGGACCTTACCCAAAGACTCATGGACGACGCGAGGTTTCAGCGACCGCTCATGGTCTATCTCGATGCAGAGGGTGAGTGGCCCGCCAGTATCAAGGCCATCTGCCCGTACGGGGTGTTCGTGACAAGCGGCGAGCTGAGCTGGGTGCTCAAGCACCTCATCCCCAAGACCTGAACGCGACCGCCGCGCATCAAGACGGCAGCACCGGGCTCAGTCCGCACGCAACTCGTCGCGTTCGTTCATGATCTCGACTCCAGCGGGGTGCGCTTCACCCGAGAAGACCACACCCGCGCGACCGCCGCGCAGCTCCCGCAGCTCGACGGACAGCCGGGCGTCGAGCGCTTCTTCGGCGCGGCCCACCATCGCTCCTTGCACCGGCGCCTTCAGGTGACCGGGTGTTGCCCCGGTGATCCGCACGGTCAGTTCGCGTCGGCGGTCGCGGACCACCACCAGCGCAGAGCCGTCGCCCGTCTCCACGCTCGCGAGTCGCGAACCCGTGTACGTCGCGAAACGCAGGAGCTCGCCCTCGAGCAACAGCCCGGCGATGTGTCCCGTGAAGCTCGAACCCATCCACGGTATCCGCGCGACCGAGAGGAACACCGAGGGCCCTGCACCTATCGGCCCCGGCCCTGAGAAGTGGTTGGACTGAGCCCAGATCCAGCTCGAGGGGAATCCCGTGCCCCAGTCCTTCTCGGTGTAACCACGGCCTCCGGTGAACTCGAGTGGCCGGTCGCCCTCGTGTAGCACGCCTTCGAGCGTGTGATCGAACGAGAGCGCACCGTGGTAGCACTCCATGCGGGGCACGAAGCGGTACCAGCCCATCACGCCGGGGGATAGCGCGCTGACGGGCCATCCGGTCCACGGGCCGAAGCGCACGTCGCCGCTGAGCCGCGGTTCGCCTTCGAGCGGCGCGAGATCGACAAAGAGCCCCTCTGCCGAGAAGACGTTAGGCCCTATGCGCACTTCGAAACGCTCCGACTCGAAGGAGAACTCCTCGTAGGCATAGCGGTGGTACTGAGTCACTCCACCCGGCCTGTTGACCTGGACGAAGGAGTGAGAGTCCCCGACGTGGGGAGCGTGCGAGACGCCGGGGATGAGCGCGAGGGGGTGCGCGGCTTGGGCATCGACCATCTTGAAGTACCAGCCCTCGAACCAGCCGCCTTGGCGTCCGGCGCTCTGGAAGCGTGCAGGGTCGTAGAGGCGGGCGATGCGGTGCGGCACGAGCGCTCCTTGGTGTCAGACGCTGTCAGTAGAGCTTACCCATGATGGACGGTGGCACCGCACATGCTGCGGCGGGCATACAACGCGCTGGGGTAGAATACTCATACCCTTCTGGAATCCCGCTCCACACCTGCGGAGGCGCGCCCCTGGCGCCCGCGGGGAACCGATGCGAAAGGTCGCGACCCCTATGACGT
>JBBREQ010000034.1:0-21707 GCA_038202795.1 Coriobacteriia bacterium
CCCCCCCCAACCCCCGCGGCCCCCCCCCCCCGCCCCACACCTCCCCCCTCCCGTCCCTCCCCGCGCCCGCCCTCCCCGCCCCCTGGCGGCCGCTCCCCGAGATGATCGACGTGCCCGTGATCGTCGTGTCCACCGAGGGCGCGACGGAACGCATCGACGAACTCATGAAGCGGGGTATCTCGGCGTGGGTGCGCAAGCCCTTCACTCCCGAGGAGATTCGCGATGTCATCCTGGACGTGACGGCGTCTTGGCACCCCGCGCTCGAACAGGCGTCTGATGTCGACGAGGTGTTCGGCCAGATCCTCGAGACGTTCGCTTTCTCGTTCCCGGAGCCTGCGACGCCGGCCGAACTGGCAACCGATCCAGAGACCGAACTCGTATGTGCCACCATCTCGTTCAGTGGCGCCGTGAGCGGGACGCTGAGCGTGGCCGCGCCTGCAGATCTCTGCTCGGAACTGGCGGCCAACATCCTAGGGATCGAGTCCCACGACCCCGATGCCCTGCTCAAGGGCCCCGACACGCTGGGAGAGGTCGCCAATATCGCGGCCGGGCACTTGGCGACCCGCATCAACCCTCACGGGCATACGCACCTGCACCCGCCCGTGGTCGCTCGCATGGAGTCTCCTGAGTGGAAGCGCGTATTGGATTCAGACGGGGTCAGAGGGTTCCTTGTTGAGGAACGCCCGGTCCTGGTGACGGTGGGCCTGCGCCAGGCGAAGGCCAGCTAGAAGTACCATGGAGCACCCTGCTCTCGATTCCTCAGATTGTCCCGTACGGGTTCTGGTTGTTGACGATTCCGCTCTCGTGCGGCGCATTCTCGCACGCGAACTCGGCGCAGCTGCCGGTATCGAAGTCGTGGGTACGGCCATGGACCCCTACGTCGCGCGCGACAAGATAGTCGAGTTGCGTCCGGACGTGATCACCCTCGACCTGGAGATGCCGCGCATGGACGGAGTCACGTTTCTGCGCCGTCTCATGAAGTACCTGCCCATGCCCGTGATCGTGGTCTCCTCGCTCACGCCGGAGGGCAGCGAGCTCGCGCTCGAGGCGCTCGATGCCGGTGCTGTTGACGTGCTGGCGAAGCCTGGTCCGAGCTACAGCGTGGGAGACCTGTCCACGCAGCTGACGGAGCGCGTACTTGCGGCAGCCCGGGCACGCATCGTCGCCCCGGCGCAGCGAGTCATCCCTCGGCGCCTCGCCATGACGCGGACCACGCACAAGGTTGTGGCGCTTGGGGCCTCGATCGGGGGCACGCGGGCGCTTCAGGAGGTCCTCTCGGCGATGCCCCATGACGCACCCGGCATCGTCATCGCCCAGCATATGCCCGAACACTTCACTGGCTCGTTTGCACGACGACTTCGAGAGGTGTGCGCCATCGACGTCTGCGAGGCTCGGGATGGCGACCGCGTCACGGTCGGGCGAGCACTTATCGCTCCCGGGAACCACCACATGGTGCTGCGCAGGGACGGAGCGGCGTACGTGGTAAGTGTGCGCAGCGGTCCAATGGTTGCCGGCCACCGCCCCTCGATCGACGTGTTGTTCAAGTCGGTGTCCCGCTATGCCGGTTCGAACGCCGTGGGGGTGCTCATGACGGGGATGGGGCACGACGGCGCGAAGGGCCTGATGGCCATGCGTCGCGCAGGAGCCCCGACTCTCGTGCAAGACGAGGCGACGAGTGTTGTGTTCGGAATGGCGCAAGAGGCGGTGCGCATCGGGGCCACCAACGAGCAGGTGGCCTTGGGGGGTATAGCCGGGCGCATCCTGGAGCTGATCTAGGAATGGGTGTCGCACGCCGATGAGACTCAGGTAGGGTAGAAGAAGTACAGCTGCACATCGGCAAGGCGGGGGCCTACGCATGGAATCGGACAGTACTGCATCTGCGGAGCAGCGACTCGCATACATCGAGGGCTTGGTCAGTGCCTTGGGCGGTGTCGTGTGGGAGTTCGACTGGTCAACGGGTGCCTTCACCTATGTGAGTCAAGCGGCCGAGCAGTTTCTGGGCTACACGGTCGAAGAGTGGATGGAGCCAGGCTTCTGGGCGGACCACCTACACCGTGATGATGCCACCACGGCTGTTGACTACTGTGTCGCCGCCACCACGGCGGGCGAGGACCACGAGTTCGAGTACCGCATGGTCCATCGCGACGGGAGTGTCGTCTGGGCGCGGGACATCGTGACCGTGGATCCCGAGCAGCGCATGGACGGCCGCCTTCGAGGAATCATCATCGACATCACCGAACATCACCGCGCCAGCGAGCAGCTCGAACGCAAGAGCGCCGAGTTCGATGCGGTCTTCCGCGTCATGCAGGATCTGTATTTCCGCATGGACGCCGACAACGTGGTGGTCGATTTCAAGGCGCCTGCGCGTGATCTGCCCTATCGAGACCCTGCCGAGATCCTGGGCAGCAACATCGTCGAGCTCATGCCGCAGAGCATGCACGATATGCTCGAGTCGAATCTCGCACTCGCGCGAGAGACGGGCACGATGGTCGTAACCCAGTACGAACTCTACGTGGGAGGGCAGCTCGGGTACTGGGAGGCACGGTTCCTGCCCATGGGCGGCGGTGACGTGGTAGTGATCTCTCGCGACGTGACCGATCGTCACGAGGCCAACATGCGACTCGCCCAGTCACAGGAGCGCTACCGGACGCTTGTGGAGATGTCCCCCTACGCCATCTACGTCGTGGGGCTCGATCAGAAGGTCGTGTTCTGCAACAACTCGGCAGAGGCGATGTTTGGCTGTGCGCCCGGTGAGACACTCATTGGCGCCTCGGTTGGTGATCTGATGCCCATCGACCGCTTTGACTCCCCCAGTGTCAGGGACTTCTTCCGTGTCGCTCAGGAGGTCAGGGAATGCGAGCCCGGCGACCCCATGCCTCTTTCCAAAGCCCAGCGCTGTGTGACGCGAACGCTGGACAAGCGGCTTATCAACATCGAGCGCACGGTGTCAGGCATCCGATTCCGTGGCGAGCCGGCGCTCATGGTTCTGGCACGCGACATCACCGAGGAGGTCGAGGTCGAGGACGCGCTGCGTTCCACAGAGACCCGACTGCGCGAAGCGCAGTACATGGCGCGAATGGGCTACTACACCTTCCATATAGCCGAGGACTATTGGGAAAGCTCGATGGGGCTGGACCGAGTGCTGGGAATCGAACCCGACTACCCGAAGACGTTTGAAGCCTGGGCAGCGCTGATTCATCCCGATGACAGGGAAACCATGGTCACGTACTTCGCCGAGAACGTGCTCAGCGAGGGCGTCCCCTTCGATCGGGACTACCGGATAGCGCGCCTCCAGGACGAAGAGACGCGCTGGGTGCACGGCAACGGCGAGCTGGTCGTTGGTGATGACGGTCGTCCGATCGAGATGTTCGGCTACATCCAAGACATCACCGAGCGCAAGGTCGCCGAGGAGCTCGAGCATCGTTACGCGAAGCGCCTCTCGGCCATGGCAAGCGAGCTCACCGTGACGGAAGACCGCGAACGGCGCCGCCTGGCTGAGGAACTGCACGACAGGGTCAGCCAGCAACTGGCGGTCGCGAAGATGCGCATCGGTACCGCTTCCGTGGGTGCCAATGAGACGACGCAGTCAGAGCTAGCGGCCGCGAATACACTCATCGACGAGGCGATCAATGAGACCAGAGCGATCACCACGCAGCTCTCACCGCCGATACTCTACGAGTTGGGACTTGGGCCGGCGCTCCGCTGGCAGTGCGAGGACGTCGCATCCTCGCTCAGGCTGGACGTGCACTGCTCGGGCACGGACGTCGGCGCGACCGGCGTCAGCGACGAGTCCAAAATGGTGCTGTTCCGCGCGGTTCGTGAGCTGCTCGTCAATGTGGTCAAGCACGCACGCACGCCCGAGGCGTGGGTCAGCATCGATGCGCTGCCCGGGATGATTGAGGTGAGCGTTGTCGACCACGGACGAGGCTTCGATGCCTCGTCGCGGGCTCAAGGTTCAGGCGATTCAGGCTTCGGGCTCTTCAGTATCCGTGAGCGACTGCCGCATCTGGGTGGGGAGTTCGAGCTCGAGTCGGAGTTGGGCAAGGGGACGCGTGTCACACTCCGGGTCCCGCGGTCCGAGGTGTGATTCCTCACCGGCTCACCAGCCTTTGTGCTCTGCGCTAGACTCGCTGTGAACCGGTTAGAACGAGGGGTGGAGTGGGTGCAGGGAAGCGACGAGACCTACATGGCGATGGCGCTCGAGCAGGCGCGCTTGGCCGAGAAAATCGGCGAGGTGCCCATCGGCGCCGTCGTCGTCTGCGACGGAGCCGTTGTCGCGCGCGCTCACAACCGTCGCGAGGTCGATCACGATCCGGCGGGCCACGCCGAGCTTCTGGCGATTCGCGAGGCATCCAGCCGCCTGGAGCGGTGGCGGCTCTCGGACTGCACCGTGTATGTGACACTGGAGCCCTGCCCCATGTGCGCGGGGCTGATGCACCAGGCGCGCATCGCTCGCTGTGTGTATGCGGCACCCGATCCAAAGGCTGGCGCACTGGGCACGCTCTATGATCTGCACGACGATCAGCGGCTGAACCACCGGTTCGACGTGTCGAGCGGGGTGCTTCACGAGGAATCGGCCGCGTTACTGCGCTCGTTCTTCAAGCGGCTGAGGGAGGAGAGGTCGTGAGGGCATCGGTAGGAAAGCGCAGGTCGCTCTGGGCCGTGTCGGGTGCGCTCGCGCTGGTCGCTGTGTTGGCGCTCGCGCTGCCCGTGGGCGCGGCGGCCGAGGACTTCAGCGTCGACAAAGTCGACGTCAACGCTGCGGTCCAGCCGGATGGCTCGATGCTCGTCTCGGAAGATCGGTCCATGACGTTTGACGGGGAGTTCAGCCGTGTCTACTGGGTCCTCGACAAGGCCGGGTCCACCGGCATCGCCATCGTCGGTGTCACCGATGACCAAGGAACCGTCTACACGCCGACCGATGACGAGGCGGCCATCGAGGACCGTGGGCGTCGCGTGCCCGGGACCGTGCTCGTCCGCGACACCGGCAACGCTGTCGAGGTCCACGTGTTCCACGACGCGGCCAATTCCTCGCGGACGTTTCGCCTCGACTACCGCGTGGACGGTGCCGCCGAGCGATGGGCAGACACCGGCGAGCTGTACTGGAAGCTGATCGGGGACCAGTGGGCGGTGCCTACAGGACAGTTCTCGGCACTCGTGACTCTGCCGGGCACGCTCACAAAGGAGCAGGTCAAAGCATGGGCGCACGGCCCACTGACCGGCGTGGTGACCATCAATGACAACGGTGGCGTCCAACTCGAAGCTCCCGACGTGGGGGCGGAGACTTTCGTCGAGGTGCGCACCGCGTTTCCCGCCGAGGTGCTCACGGAGGTGCCGCCTCGAAGCGAGAGCCGGCTACAGGCGATTCTTGCCGAGGAGGGCAAGCTCGCAGGCGCCGCCAACGCCCAGCGCCTGCGCGCGCGTACGTTTGTGTGGGGCGCCATCGGCGGCTCGGCGTTGCTCTCGCTCGCCGGCCTGGCGTTCGCCCTCTGGGCGTTCTTCGCTCACGGCAAGGAGTTCAAGCCCGCCTTCCAAGGCCAGTACTTCCGAGAAGACCCGCGTCCCGACCTGCATCCGGCCGTTGTGGGAGCGCTGTGGCGTTTTGGCAAGGTGGAGGACACCGACATCGCGGCCACCCTCATGGACCTCGCGGACAAGGGCGTTATCCGGATGGCGCCGGCCACCGTCGACAAGAGCGGTATCGCAGGCATCTTCGGCGGGGAGCAGCAGACATTCACACTCGAGCGCGTACCTGAGAAGGAGGCGGCGCTCTCGCCGCTTGATCGAGATCTCGTGGACCTGCTGTTCAACAAGGTGGCCGGCGGAAGACCGAGTTTCGCCATCACCGAGATCCAGACCTACGCGAAAGCAAACGCCGAGACCTTCTCGGCACAGGTCAAGGGGTGGAAGGACATGGCCTCAGGCCAGGCCGACACTCTGGGGATGTTCGATGGGGACTCGTCGACGTGGAGGGTGTTCGTCATCATCGCGGCGGCGGTCGTGGGTGCGGTGGGGTTCTTCGCTTCCAGCGGGATCGAGAGTGCCGTCCCCCTGCTGATCGCGGCCCCCTGTGCGATTGCGATGGGAGTCCTGTCGATATTCATGAAGCGCCGCAGCCGCGCGGGAAACGAGCTGTTCGTTCAGTACCGAGCCGTTCGTGACTTCCTCAAGGATTTCAGCAGATTGCATGAGGCCCCGCCCTCATCGGTGGTCCTCTGGAACCGATTCCTAGTGCTCGCGGTGGTGTTCGGAATCGCCGAGGAGGTCATCGAGCAGCTGCGCGTCACCATGCCCGATGTGGTCGCCGACCCGCAGTTCCAGACGTCGTACTGGTGGGCGTATGCGGGCATGCACGGGCACTCGCCGGTGACCTCGTTGTCGTCGTCGTTTGTGAGCGCGTCGCAGGTAGCCTCAAGCCAGATGTCATCGGCATCAGGGGGCGGCGGCGGTTTCTCGGGTGGTGGTGGCGGCGGCGGTGGCGGCGGAGGTGGCGGCGCGGACTGAGGGCGTCGGTGTGATGGGCCTCACAGAGCCGCTTTACCGCGCAGCATTGTTTGCCGATGATAGGGAGCACGCGTATGTGCAGGTGGCACGAGCCGAAACACTCAGAGGATTGCTTATGAACCGGGTGGCCATAGCCTGTAGTGCTGTCATTGCTGTCGCGTTGGCCATTCCAGAGCCTGCACTGGCAGCCGAGCGCGTGCGGATTCTGGGTGCTTCTCCGCTGAGCCTGGTGATCAGCCTGTCCGGCCTAGGAGTGGCGCTGGTCCTCCTGGTGGAGGTGATCAACCTGCGCCGTGTCGCACTGGGCGGTGCGATAACCGAACGGATCAGCTACGTGGTTCTGGCGATCGTGTGCTTGGGCGCCTCGGCGCTTGCACAGTGGACCCGCAACTTCGCGCATGGCGTGACTCTGCAGCAGCTGTCGATCGTGGCGGAGGTACTGGTGATCGTGGCGATGGGCCTGTTTTCTGCCTACTTCGCAAGCGTGCGCCGGGCGCTCGAGGGCTACCTCACGACGATGACCGGCGGCGAGACCCTTGCGTCCGAGGGCGGCAATGAAGCAGATGAGGGCCCGGAGGCTCCGCGTGGCTAATGCGCTCGCACAACGCATCGAGGAGACGCTGAGGCCGGTCATCGGTACGGTTCTGGCGTCTGTCTCGGTCGATGTCGAAAGCAAGCGGATCGGCAAGGATCCCGAGACCATCGAACGCGCGGACTTGCCGGTAATCTCTGAGAACCTGGTTTCGGCCCTGCGCCTGGTCGTGGGTCCCGATATGGCCTCCGCAGCCGCGCGCAAGGTTCTCGACCTCACCTGATGCAGGTACTCTTCCAGTGGCCTGACGCCCGCGGTCCTAGCTACCGCCGCGCGCGGCGCGTGCTTGCTCCACGCTGCGTTTGAGGAGGTCGGCGATGTCGATGACCTGCGCGGGGGCCTCCATCTCGGGCTCCTCGATGGTGACGGTCTCGCCAGCCGCCTTTCGCTCGATGAGCGCGAGCAGGTCTTCTCGGTAGGTGTCTTTGTACTCGGTGGGGTCCCAGGGCTTCTCGATCGTTGAGATGAGCTGCTCGGCTAGGTTGAGTTCGGCATCCGTGACACCCAGTGCGCGCATGTCCTCCGAAGGGAGATCGAGTTCCCCTGCGTCGCGCAGTTCGTGCGGGTAGCGCAGGACCTCGAGTACCAGCATGTCTCCTTGTGGCACCAGGGCGCAGAGATGCTGGCGTGTTCGGATGACCACTTGCCCGATGGCTATCCGCTTTGCGCGATTGAGCGAATGGCGCAGCAAGGCGTAGGCCTTGACCCCTTGCGGTTCGGGGCTGAGGAAGTACGGCGTGTCGAAGTACTCGGGGTCCATCTCACTCGCGCACACAGCGCCCAACACGTCGATCGTGCGCGTCGAGTGGACGTTCGCGGAACGGAAGTCCTCATCGGTCAGTGTCACCCAGCGGCCGTCGGGCAGTTCGTGCCCCTTGACGATCCGCTCCCAAGGGATCTCTTCTCCCGAGGAGTTCACCCGCTTGTTGTGCACGGGTGACATGGTCTGGCCGTCGAGCAGGTGAAACGCCAGCTCGCGGGGCGCCACCGCAGGCGTCATGCTCACCGGTATGGTGACCAGACCGAACGAGATGCTGCCTTTCCACAAGGGACGGGCCATGGGTTAAGCCCCCAGTCCAAGCCAACGGCCTGCGAAGTAGCCGGCGCCCGCTACCACCGTATTGAGTGTGGTGCCCCAGATCATGTCGATGACCGACACCTGCCAGGCCCAACCCTGGATCGTGGCGAGGTTCGTGAGGTCGTAAGTGGCATACGCGAGCAGTCCGAACAGCGCGCCGCGCCATAGTGCGCCCACGAGGAGCCCCTCCTTGAGCCCGGGCACGACTGCGAGCGCCAACAGGCCGACCACGTAGAACAGATAGAAGACTCCGGCAACGGCCAGGTTGGGCGTGGGGGAGAGCAGATCCCCCAGATAGGGCTGGTAGATGCGTGAGGTCGCAGTAGACAGCCAGATGAAGTCCAGCGCGAAGAACACGAGCGTGGTGATTGCGTAGAGGGCTACGAGCTTGCCGGTTGGCACAGGGCACCTCCTATATCGGGTATGGTTCGTATCAGAGTGTTCCCCTGAAGCACCAAGATGGAGCGCATAACCAAAAGCCGAGTCTGGCAAACGCATACTTGGACCGCGTTCATGCTTCAACAGGAACGGCTTGAGCCGTTGAGTTGCCCAGAAAGATTGTCGATGCTAGGCACACCTGCCCCGGTATCCCGAGATAAGGACCAGCTGTGAAGCGCATGACCACGCTCAGGACACGTCTGCTCATCAGCTTCATGATCGCGGCGCTCCTGCCGCTGATCGTCGCGACGAGCCTCGCGGTACCGTGGTTCACATCGTCTATCGAGAGCGAGGCACAGCGCACGCTCGACACGCACGCGACGGTAGCCAGTGAGCTGTTCGCGGAGCAGGTCAGCGATCGGGGAGAGGTGCTCGGCGGCACCGCGCGGCTCATCAGCGACATCGGCGTGAGCGATTCGGACGGCCTCAACGCCGAACTCAGGCGCCAGGCCTTGGCGCTCGGGCTCACCTACGCCTTCTACCTCGACCAGGAGGGTGTCGTCCGCGGAACCTCGGCGGGCACGGAAGGCCGCCCGGTGGATTGGCCTGCGGTCGAGACGCTGGCAAAGAACCAGAAGCCGGTCAGTGCGGTTCAAATCGTGCCTCAGCAGCAGCTCGTCGCGTTCGACAAGGACGCAGGGCTCGCTCTCACCGTCAAGCAGACCGAGGGAGGCAGTGCGTCTCAGGGCGAGGCGGAGGGCGCACTCTCCATTGTCGGCGTGGCACCGGTAAACGATGGCCGAGGCAACAGAACCGGCACCGTGGTGGGAGTCACCGTATTGAAGAAGGACAACAGTTTCGTCGACTCAGTGGTGGGCAAGATCGGCGGAGTCGCGACGGTCTTCCAAAACGGGGTCAGGGTTGCCACGACCGTGAAGACCGACACCGGCGAGCGCGCGATCGGGACGGCTATCTCGGACAAAGTGCGCGCGGCCGTCCTAGGTACCGGGCGTCCTTACAGCGGTGAGGCGTTCGTCGTAAACAAGCCCTACATCACGTACTACGAGCCACTGAAGGATGCCGAGGATAAGACTATCGGGATGCTGTTCGTGGGCATCGACCAAGCGCCCTATAAGCAGGCGAGCACCAACTTCGCCATCGCGATGAGCATGGTGCTGCTTCTGGGCGTGGGCATCGCGCTCTTCTTCGGGATCTTCGGATCCGCCCAGATGGCCGCGCCGTTCACCGCAGCCAGTGAAGCCGCCGAACAGGTCGCAACAGGCGATCTCACGGTGGTGGTTCCTCAGTCGGGCTTCCGCGAGGCTGTCGCGTTGGGTGGCGCGTTCAACACCATGACGCGGGGACTCCGCGACCTGATCGGCAACGTGGCCCACTCCGTCGGAGGGCTCGAGCGTGTAGCGCAAGAGATTGCGGCGGCTTCGGCCCAGGAGGCCGACAGCGCTACGTCCCAAGCATCGGCGGTGGCGGAGGCCACAGCGACCATCGAAGAGCTGGACCGCTCATTCAACGCCGTGTCCGAGGGCGCGAGGCGCGTGTTGGAGATCGCCGAGGACTCTCTCGAAGTCGCAGACAGTGGGCGCGATACCGTCCAGTCCAGTGCCAAGCAGATCGGCATGCTCGCCAACGGCGCGTCCGCCACGCGTGAAGCGGCTGGCTATCTGGCCGAGGTGGCCGACGACATCGATCAGGTGACGTTCGTCATCAGTTCCATCGCCGAGCAGACCAAGATTCTCGCGCTCAATGCCGCCATCGAGGCAGCGCGAGCCGGTGAGGCCGGCAAGGGATTCGGGGTGGTTGCGACCGAGATCCGCTCGCTGGCCGATTCGGTCTCCACCTCGGTTCAGCGTATCGAGACGCTGGTGCGCACGATCCAGGAATCGAGCAAGGACCTCGCCGCGACATCCGAGCAGCAGGCAGAGATGGGACAGTCGGCTGTGGGAGAGAGCGGCAGGACGCGGGACAAGTTCGACGAGATCTTCGAACGCATGAACCGCACCGCCGCAGCCGCGCGCGAGATCGCGACCGCCGCGGCGCAGCAGCAGTCGGCGGCCCGCCAGATCGTGCAGGTCATGCACCAGGTGAGCGAAGGCGTATCGAGCTCCGCGAGCGCTTCTCGGCAGCTTGCCAGTGCTGCGGGCGACATCAAGCGCGAGACTAGCTCGCTCTCAGGCGGCCTGCGAGGCTTCAAGGTAGACTAGCTCTATCGTGCCCGAACCTCTCGACATCGACGAACGCATGAGCGTGCTGGGCGGGCTTCTGCCCTCCGTGCGCAGGCAGAACAGCGTCGACATACTGCTCCTTGTGATTGTGGTCGGTATGGGGACGACTGCGATCGTGGGCGCGGTATTCGGGCTCGGCAGCGTGGTTGTCGAGCTCGCCGTGCTGGGGCTGGTGGCCGTCGCGTTCGCGGGTGTGTACACGCGCATGATGTCGCGGCCCGATCATGTGCGGGCCCTGCAGTCCGATAGCATCCTCAACGCCGCGAGCGAGTCGTTGGCGTTTCTGAGGCAGGGTCTCGAGGAGGGGACAGCGGGTGAGGTGTGCCGGATCGTGCTGCGGCAGACCGAGGCTGCGGCGGTCGCCATCACCGACCGGGAGCGGGTACTCGGCTTCGCAGGCGTGGGTGAGGAGCACCACCGGGTGGGCGGTCCCATCATCACCAAGGCGACACAGGAGGCACTGATTCTGGATGCGCCGCAGATTCTCCACAGCAAAGAGGAGATCGGCTGCCCGGAACCTTCGTGCCGGCTGCGTTCGGCCATCGTCGTCCCGCTTGAGATGCGGAACCAGCCGGTGGGGACGCTCAAGTTCTACTACAAGTCCGACCGCTACCTGAACGAGACACAGCTCGCGATGGCCGAGGGGTTGGGCCGGTTGCTCTCCACCCAGCTCGAACTCTCGGAGCTCGAGGCTCAGACGGATTTGGCGCGCGAGATGGAACTCAAGGCGCTCCAAGCGCAGATCAACCCGCATTTCCTGTTCAACACCATCAATACCATCGCCGCGTTCATCCGGACCGATCCGGCGCAGGCCCACAGGCTTCTGAGACAGTTCGGCACGTTCTACCGGCGGACGCTCGAGCAGGCCGATGACCTGGTTACTGTGGGACGCGAGATGGAGTTCGTCTGCACGTACGTGGAACTGGAGCAGGCGAGGTTTGGCAGCCGACTCGTGGTGCATGAGGAGATCGAGGACGAGGTCCGATCGATGCCCCTGCCGGCGTTCATGATCCAGCCGCTGGTCGAGAATGCTGTTGGACATGGAATGCCTGCGGATGGCCGCCCGCTCGTGATCACGGTGTCGGCGGTGCGAGGCCCGGACGCGATCACGATCTCGGTGGCTGACAACGGCGAGGGCATTGCCCCCGAGCGCCTGGAGAGCGTCTTCGAGCCGGGAACGGGCAAGGGCTTGGGCATCGCGCTGCGCAACGTGCGCGACCGGTTGTCCGGCTACTACGGCCCCGAGAGCGCGCTGCAGATAGAGAGCACACTGGGTCAGGGTACGACGGTCCGGCTGGTGATTCGGCCGATTCCCGTCTGACGCAGCAGCGGCAATTCCCCCTTCCATCGCTCTTGAGATGAGCGGAAACGCGAAGCGTTGTCCGCTCGATCTCATGGTTAGACACACTGCAACAGCTCGGGTTCAGGGACGCCTGTGCCACGTGGACAACCTGAAGCGAGGTTCGACCGGCGCCCGACCAAAGGTCGGGCGCCGGTCGAAGCCCCAGCACGTGCACCCTGTGCGGCAGGTAGTGCGCTGACAGGCGCACTACCTTGTCCTCCCTCGGACTATTCGGGGTCTGCCGTTGCGAAACGCTGGCCGACATAGTAGGCGGCAAGAGTGAAGCCGAGAACTGCTGCGCCGATCACCACGGTCTGCACCCAGTAGTCCCAAGACGGCAACGCCTCAGTGAGACCAGTCAACGGCGCCGCGAGGGCCAGCAAAATCGGATACAGAACGCCCACGAATCCACCCTCACTGACGGACGCCGTCCAGGCCACCAAGGGCGTGCCTATCCCCACGGCTGCCCAGAAGACGGCGGCAAAGCGGATGAAGCCCGCCCGAGACTGTCGCCCTGCGAACCAGCCCGCTACGGGCCAGGCGCAAACCGCCACAAGGGTCGCCACCATGCCGGTCGCAGGCGGCCCGACTCCCAACACGGCCGCCTCCAAATTGACTGCCCCTGCTACAGCCCACAAAGACAACGGGACCGCCGCCGTCAAGACCACGCCGGGCTTCCTTGGTGTCATCATGGCAAGGCCGACGTGACCTTGGTGAGGTAGGAACTCGCCTGTTTCTTGGGAGTCACAGACGGATAACGATGCACGTCTTGGTTCCAGAAACCCACCTTCGTGACATCCCAGTAGGTGTCGCTTCCATACACCCGGAAGTCATACCACTCGAAGACGTACTCGACCACGCCGTCGCACCTCATGCTCGTTATGTCTGCGGGATCCACCCAAGATCCGGAGTTAGTGAGGCTGTACATCACCTGGTAGATGAGATTGTAGGGAATCGCGTCGTCCTTCAGCATTCGTGTCCTGCTTACGAAGAGGTCACGTTGGGCTGATGTGGGTGCCGTCCCCTTCGGCCGGTAGGTGCCCTGGTAGGTATTGCCGTCGATGAAACTCGACCAGGTGGCAAACTTCACATTGCCGCCAGATGATCCGGGGGCATGAATGACGGGGTAGGTGGGCGTGTTGTAGTGGGCCTTATCCATAATTGCAGTGTGCCACTCGATGCCGCCGGGCAGTACCCCATTCCGGTAGACGGCGTAGCCCTGATTCCCAGTTGCGGCTTGGGCAGGGGTACCGGCCAAGGCGGCGAGCAGTGTGACGGCCGCTACGGCGACCAGTCTCTTCATCCATCTAGTCATAGTGGTCATCTCCTACTCAGTCCTCGGTCGATCTGGGGTTAATGGGGAGTCCTTCTCGGGCGATAAGCACGAGCGTGTCCGCCAAACGCTGACGCAGAGCCGGTGACTGGACGCGGTGCTTGGCCGCCCGCAGGGGCTCCGCCAGGTCTTTCACCGGATATATTTCCATCGCCGTGACTGCCAACTCAATCGTCGACTCGTCTGGATCCTGTTCGAGAGCGCCCTTGATTACCGCCGCATTCTCGTCAATCGCACCAACGACCAGCGGACGGTCTATCGATGTCGATTCGAGCACGATCCGCAGCGCGTCGAGGGACTTCATCTCGTAGAGGGCGAACGTTGCGGAATCGAGCAGTTCGGGGCTCGTGCTCTTGTCAGCGAGTGTGGATTCAAGGTGACGGAGAAGCTGGCCCTGGGCGGCACTGTCATTCGCGAGGGTTCCGGATCTGACCAGCACCTTGTACGAGGCCGAGAGCTTCGAATCCGAGGAGTCCTCCGCCCGAGACAACGTGGCCAACGCAATCTGCCGTGCGGCCGGAGGATCGGTCTTTCCGAGCCTCTTCAGCGCATGGAATGCTACTAGCCCATCCGTGCCGGATACCAATGAGCTGAGAAGGGCGGAGTCGGCGCGATCAAAACGGTAGTTGACCAGAATACGCGCCTTCAGCGCGGAGTCGAGCCGACTGTCGAGCAGAAGGTCCCGCGCATCATCGGTTACCTGAGCATTCCCCGGATTGCCGGCCAGCATGTCGAGCATCAGCTCTCGAGAAGCCTGAGGCTTGGTCTTGTCAGTAATGCCCAACCGCAGATCGTTCCTTGGGATTCCACCACGTCGCTGCCATAGCCGTTGGGCAATCAACAGCGCGCGATCGGAATCTGATGCGATCGCTTGGTCGAGAGCGTTGGCCAGCTCCTGACTAGAGAGCTCATCTAGCGACGGGCTCGGCGCGCCGGTCGCCGGCTGCGCGACCCAAACAACACCGATGGCGACGGATATGGCGATCACCACCGAGACTGCCGCGACGAGCGGCGAGACTTGCCTTTTCACGTGGACCTCCACTCGAGTGCGGAACACGCGGCAGACTGAAGTGCGCCGCGCAACGTCCCTTTGGTATCAGCTGGCTCCGCCATGGTGTCACCGCATGCCGGGCCCTGACCGTGTTGGCCGGCGATTGCCCGTGCACCCCCCTGGGCGCCCGCGCTGCGGCTGCTGCCCACCCCCATCCTCCCTCTGCTCCAGGCGGCGAAGACAACGATTCAACGAAGACCGGTGGGTATCGTGGCAGAGGATCCTTACCAGAACCTTACCGAAACCTTGCCCGTCCCGGCAGTAGCTGGCCCGGTCATCGAGGAATTGGGCCATCAGGCAAATCGAGGCGGCCCAAAGAGGGTGCGTGGGCATGCGCCTGGGACGGCGCGCGATGCATCTTCTTCTCGCCAGTAGCTCAGGAGCGGTGTTGTGTCTAACTGGTGTTATCCTGCTCCGCCGTCTCGAGGGCAGTGCCGTTCGCATCCCCGGATACGCCACTGACCCGTGACGCCCCACCTCCGCTTACCGCCTCTGTGCTACCGCAGACGGCCAGTTCGCCCACCACTGACCTGTCGCGGCCGGTTTCGCGACCACGTGCGGTCGTAGAGTTCTCCTGTCGGCGTGTCGCGTCGGCTTCGCGTGCACGACGGCACCAGTGAAGAGAGAGGTGAGGTGGATGAAGATCTGTATCAAGGGGGCCGCCGAGGACGTAAACATCGGCGATATCCAGGACGTATGCCTGGACTTCGACCGGATACTCCTCGCGACCGATGGCTCTGAACCGGCGATTCTTGCGACTCAGTACGCGATCACGCTCGCCAAGACGTTCCAGGCGAGCATCCTGGCGATCTACGTCGACGATGGTGTCGAGAAGCTCCAGCTTCCCGAGGAGATCGAGAGCGACGATACGTGGGAGGGCTACCACCCGTCGATCAAAGGTCTCGGCATCGCGAAGATCATGGCGGAGCGCAACGGCGTCTCGGTTGAGATCCAAATCATCCGAGGCGGCGTGGCCAAGCGAATCATCAAGACCGCTCAGGAGCACAACGCCGATGTCATCGTTCTCGGCGAGACCGGCCGCACGGGCCTCAAGCGCTTGGGCATGGGCTCAATCGCCGAGACGGTCATCAAGGGTTCTGAGACTCCCGTTTTCGTAATCAAGTAGCCGATTCGAGCTAGAAAAGGAGGTGCGAAATGTCTGAGGGCATCACTTCTGAAAAGGGCAAGGTCAGTGTCGTGAATGGCATGTCCATCATGACTGTTGGCGGTCACATCGACACGATGGAGACAGTCGACATCGTCTTCAAGGAGCAGCGCAAACTCAGTTTCACGTACGGAGCTATCTTCTTCGTCGTCACGCTCGCCGTCCCGGCGAGTTCGGTGTGGGTCGAAAGCTGGTACGCCACGCCGATCTGGGGCGGCTTCACCTGGAACTACCTGTTCGTCTCGCTGATCTATTTCGTCTTCCTGTGGGGGATGGCGTGGAGCTTCTCCAAGCAGGCCGACAAGCTTGACGACAGAATCAACTCGATGGCAGACGCTGCCGAGGCAGAGCTGAAGAAGGGCGGTGGTGCATCGTGAACATGATTGCCGTGTATCTGGTTGTTGGTCTGATCTTGTTCACGATCGCTCTGTCCGTGTTCTCCCGTCGCTTCACCCGCACGACTGCTGACTTCTACCTCGCTGGCAGGAAGATAGGAGCGTTCACCAACGCCTCGGCGATCTCGGGCGACTACCTGTCGGCCGCCTCGTTCCTGGGAGTTGCTGCCGCAGTCTATGCTTCCGGCCTTGACGGCGTGTGGTACGCAGCGGGCTTCGCAGGCGGCTTCATGGTCGTCGTGCTGTTCATCGCTTCTCCGCTCCGTCGCTTCGGTGAGTACACCGTCGCTGACTTCGCGTTCGGGCGGTTCGGCACGAACCGGATGCGTTTGCTGACGGTACTCTCGGTTCTTCTCGTGTCGATGTTCTACATGGCGCCGCAGATGTTCGGTGCAGGCACCACATGGCAAGTCCTCGTAGGCGCCGGGATCCTGGGCATGAATCCATACACCTCAGGCGTTGTCGTTGTCGCCGGCATCATGATGTTTTACGTCGCCGTCGGCGGCATGAAGGGCACGACGCTGAACCAGGTATTCCAGTTCTGGTGGCTCTGGTTCGCTATGTTCCTCGTCGTGATCTTCGCTTTTGGCAGTGGTTTCAGCTACCCCGATGCGCTCGCTCGCCAGAGCGAGTCGAAGCTCACGGGCACCAAGACGATGAGCGTTGCGGATCTTACGGCTCCCATCAAGGATCCCAAGACCGGTGAACCGGTCATCAACGAAGAGACCGGCCAGCCCAAAACCGCCTACGACAACGCGAAGGCCACGATGAGCCCGGCGGCATTCGCCAAGGTCGAAGAGGTCATTGCCGCGGGCGACGAGACCGCCAAGGTCGACGTCTTGCTCGGCCAGGGCAACAAGCTGCACACTCTTCGTACCATGCTCTTCGCCGAGCCCGGCCACCGCTATAACCCGCTCGACCAGTTCTCGATGGTGCTCGCACTGGTCCTGGGTACGGCGGGCCTGCCGCACATTCTGAACCGGTACTACACCAACCCTTCAGGTGCGGCCGCACGCAGGTCGACCTTCTGGGTGCTCATCTTCATCGGTACGTTCTACATCTTCGCGCCGATCGTCGGACTTGCCGGTCGCGGCATCATCTCCGACGCAGTATCTAACGGCACCTACAATGCGACCGCTCCGGTGGTCGATGGCATCTTGGTCAAGGCCGACCAGCTGATGCCTACCATCGGTCTGATGCTCGGTGGCGACTGGCTCATGGGCATTGTGACCGCAGGTGCGTTCGCGGCCATGTTCTCGACCATCGGTGGTCTGCTGATCGCGGCCGCATCCGCCATCGGTCACGACGTGTACGAGAAGTACATCAACACGGACGCGTCAGAGGCCAAGAGGGTCGCCGTCGCCAAGGTCTCCGTTGTGTCGTTCGCACTGATCGCGCTCGGTATCGGTATCGGAATCCCGGCCTCGGGCTTGGATAAGGCGTACCCGGCACTTATCGCGATGATGGTGACCTGGGCATTCGCGGTAGGCGCATCGGCGTTCGTTCCTGTGCTGCTGACCGGAATCTGGTGGAAGGGTACGACTGAGAAGGGCGCACTGGCTGGTATGTTCGTAGGACTATCCGGATCCATCTCGATCATCTTCCTGAACATCCTCATGCAGTTGAAGGTCATACCGGCGACCGGCGTGCTGGGCTTCTTTGGAGCACTGACCTTCCCCGTGATCTTCACCTTCCCGGTCGCGCTTCTCACGATCTTCCTGGTGAGCAAGTTCGACGGCAAGGTTCCGGACAACATCGACGAAATCTGGATGCGAATCCATGGCACGGCAAGCGAGCGTCATGAGCGCGACGTCGAAGCCAGCATTGCGAAAGCAGCCAAGTAGCGGCGTCCCCGGCTCTCGCAAGAGGCCGTGAACACGCAGGACCCCCGACCGCCCACCCCGGTCGGGGGTTCCTTGCGTCTCTGGGTGGGCGTCTTGCGGCCAATCTCGTCTTGGCAATTGGGCACGGTAGCCATTGCTCCTCATGCCCGAGCGTGGGTATACTCGCGCATACCGCATGGCTGTACGTGAGTGCATCCGTGCGCCAGCCGGAGAGCTGTCCGAGTGGCTGAAGGAGCACGACTGGAAATCGTGTGTGCGGCTTTGAACCGTACCCAGGGTTCGAATCCCTGGCTCTCCGCCAGTAGATGAATCGAGAGCGGCACCTGTCACAGGTGCCGCTCTCGTGACGTTGCGGGGAGTTCTCGGTGTCTATGCGCCTACCACTGCGCGGAGCCCTTTCGCAGCACCACTTTGAGCTGCCAGCCGCGCGGAACCGTCACGCTCTCGACGATCTGCCGGGTCACGCCGTAGTCCCAGTCGGCCTGCGCTACGACGCCCCCGGGTCCGAAGGTGGTCGATGAGGTCGTGCCCGAGCGCTTCTTGCCCACGGTGGTGTACGACTTGGTTGTCGATGACGATGTCGGTGTCAGTGCCGTACTGCGCGCGGTAGTTGGGGTACTGGCCCAACAGTCCCAAGATCTCCGCGAGGAGCTCGAGGCGCTGTGAGGTCTGAGGAGATGGCGCGGGCGCGGGAGCCTGAGCGGGCGCCGACGCAGGCGCAGCCACCGGGGCGGGCGCCGGTGCGGGAGCTGAGCCACACGTGCTGGCCACATACTGTGCAGAAACCAGCGATAGCCACGGCTGCCTCATCTCTCTCAGGACGCCGTCCACGGACGGCAGACTTCAACGAAATCCTATCATCGACGATACTAGACACAACAGCGGCGGAGCGGGCGCCGTGACACCCGTGCGAGGGGGACGATGCGATCATGAGTCAAGAACCGGGTCCGAGCTATCCGGGTCAGCCTGCGACAGGCACCATGGCTCCACCTCCGCCCCCTCCCCCCGGCACGTTCGCGGCCGCCCAGACACCTGCTCCCGAGCCGGCGCCCAAGAAGAGGCGTACCGCGCTGATCATCGTCATCGTTCTTGCCATCGTGCTCTGCGGGATAGGGGCATGTGCGGTCGCTGGCGTTGCACTCTGGGCCGGCAACGACGATACCGAGACCATCTCTCAGGCCGAGGCGCACTTCTCGGCCATGATGTCTGCGGTGGATACGGCGAGCGTGTCGCTGCAGGGTCTGAAGTTCGACGAGACCAATATCGGTGAGGCGCAGGCTGTGGTCGACCAGACCAGCCAGTCACTGCGCACCGGCCGAGACGAGATTGCGGCTTCGCGCGTCGCCATCGAGGGGCTTGAGGCCTCGCAGGGCAAGACAGACTATCTTGCCTCGCTCGATGCGGCCACGCAGTCGCTGGACGGGCTCGACGCCCTGGTCATCTATCTGGGCAGCGGTATGGGAATGCTCGAGAAGATGGCTGATGGTGCCAAGGCGGCGAAGAGCGGAAACGACCTGCTCAACTCGGCGATATCATCGGGTAACAGCAAGAAGTACGACAAGATGAAGAGCAAGGCTCGTGACTCGGCCGCCAAGTACGTCAAAGCGGCCGCCCTCTTCGACGAGGCGCACAAGGTCGACACCTCGGCCGGCCTCGACCAGGCCGCCAAGTACGCCCGCAAACGCCGCGAGGTCGCGCTGGTCGTCGTCAAGATGGGCACGGACGGCAAGGCAGGCCGTGTGAGCGCGTACAACAAGGGCATCGCCAACATGAACAAGCTCAACGCGGCGGCCGAGAAGATCGGCGAGCCGGCCATCGTCGAAGACGACAACTGGGTCGAGAAGCGTCTGGCGGATTTGGACAAGAAGATCACCACCAATGCGGAGAACGCCGATGCGCTCCGCGCGAAGGCGCTCACGGCGTTGGGGTACGAGTAGCGGGCGCTACCCAGATGCCCACCACCGCGACCGGCCTACCTTCCCGGAGGTAGGCGGTTGCGGTCAGGACAGCGAACGCATCCCGCTTGCCGAACAGGCCATGGCGTTTCAGCGCTTCCCTGCCGGGGCCGTCGCTGTTAGACCGCTTCGCCGTCTGCGACATGGTAACCGTCGCCACCGCGCTCCTTGGCCATGTACATTGCGCCGTCGGCTCGGTTCAGAAACGTGTCCACCGTGTCATCGAGTCGGCATAGCGCGATTCCGATGCTCAGCGACAGGGGTACTGACCCGGAGTCGACCGCAGGCAGCGCCCGCACGGAGTCCACGATCTTGCGCGCAACGGATTCCGCGCCCGAAGCTGACTTGATGGTCGAGATGAGCACCACGAACTCGTCGCCCCCCAGCCGAGCGACCGAGTCGACCTCTCGAACAGCAGCGCTCAGCGACCGCGCGATGGATTTCAGCGCCTCGTCTCCCGCGGCATGTCCGCGAGCGTCGTTGATCTCCTTGAAGTGGTCCACGTCGCTGAACAGCAGGGCGGGACGCGTACCGTCTCGCCTAGAGCGAGCGAGCGCGACCTCGAGCCGGTCGGTGAAGAGCAGCCGGTTGGGAAGCCCGGTGAGCGCATCGTGCGTCGCCAAGTGGCGCGCGAGATCCTCTGCGCTCTTCCGGTCTGTGATATCGCGGAAGGATTCGACTATGCCAACGATCTCCCCGTCAACGAGGAACGGTTGGGCGTGCAGGATACACGAGTAGGTATCGCCGAGCGGGTTCGCCTTTTCAACCTCGTAGGTGAGTTCGCCTGCTCCAGCGCGGATGAGCGCAACCGGGCAGTGCTCGGTGTGGCAGGTCGCACCGCTGAATGACTCGTAGCACTTCATCCCGACCGCTTCGCCGGGAGACAGTCCGGTCATCTCGGCCAGCGTGCGGTTCATGCGACTCACCGTGAAGTCGTTGTCCACGATCCGCATCCCCTCCGCGGCCGTCTCAAACACCTGCTCGATCTCGTCGTACGCCCGGCGCAGGGCCCGTTGGGCTTCGACGCGATCGGTGATGTCGCGAACCACAGCGATTATCGTCGGCTCACCATCGATCGTGGCCAAGCGCGCGCTCGCCTCCACTGGGAATTTCGAGCCGTCTCTCCTTAGGTGGAACGACTCGAACAGCGTGCCTTCCTCGGTGATCAGGTTGCCGCGCGTGGCATCCGGTGGGGAGGGCTCGTCTTTAGGCAGGGCGATGATGTCGTAGATGCGCATGGTCTGGAGCTCGGCGCTTGTCCGCCCGTAGAGTGCCTCGGCGGCGTGGTTGACGGTGAGGATGCGGCCATCGGATGCCCGAATGAAGAACACCACATCGCGCAGGTGCTCGAAGAGCAGTTCGCACTCGATACTCATGTGTTCGGTCATCGGTTCGTGCACCAGCCGCATCGTGTCGTCAGCCAACAGGACAAGCTCCTACCGTGTGAAGCGTACGCCGTGCTACCCTGCGGGTTCAATGGCATAGACTCATAGTCCATAATCGCAGTCACGCGGACTCACGCAAAATGCCGCGGTTGCCGATACACGAACAATGCACTACTGACTCGCAACGGGAGGTGTCACGGCGGTTGGACGAGCGTACCTATAGCGCGCTGCGGGTGTTCAAACGCCGTGGTGCCATCTACATCTTGGTCCCCGCGCTCACCGTGGCACTCGTGATTGCGGTAGGAATCAGCGCGGTGTTCCTGATGAGCTTTGGCAAGTCGATGGCCTCAGGCCTCAACGGCTTGGTTGCCGGGAGCATGGACACTCCGGGAGCAGTTGAGAATCCTGCCTCCCTGGGCGAGCTGCAGGGAGACATCAACGCGCT
>JBBREQ010000035.1:0-20839 GCA_038202795.1 Coriobacteriia bacterium
ACTCGCCGCATCCGAGCCGGTGATCGGTGCGGAGGCATCGACCATAAGCTGAGCGGTCTGAGTCGCTTCGCGGTTGTTGTACGCATCTATCGACCAGTAGTCCAGTGTGTTGACACCCTCTGATACCACCGAGACGGGGGAGTAGTACGTCCACGGCGACTCGCCATTGAGGGAGTAGTGGCTGGACTGCACGGAGGAAGCCGCGTCGTACGCGGAGAGCGAGAACGTAAGGAAGCCCTTCTGCCATCCGTTTGGAGCCGTGAGGGTCGTGACGGGCGGGGCCTGATCGGGAGGCGCGACTGCCATTGAGACGAAGTGATGCGGCGTCTCCTCGATGCCGGCGCCGTCGACCGCCCAGTACTCCAGCGTGTAGTTGCGGTACTCCATGAGCAAGATCGAGTACCCGATAAGCGCGGGGCCGCCGTCAAGACGGTAGTACGGCGTAGCGCTCGACGTGTTGTCGGTGGCGCTCAAGGTCACAATAGATGGGCCCGTGTAGAACGTCTGAGCATTGCTGGTTGACACGGGCGGTGTCGAGTCGACACGAAGGGTGGCGGTCTGAATCGCTTCGTCGTTGTCCTGGAAATCGACCGAGTAGAAGGAAATCTCGTATTGACCCTCTGGGAAGACATGAGTTCCCGCCACGTAGGGAATCCACGGACCGCTGTTGATCGAAAGCAGCGTCTGGGCGATGCCGGAGCCACCTTCGTAGTCAGACGCGGTGAGGACGAGGTCGCGTGGACCTCGTACCCATCCGGACACAGGGATATTTGACGAAGTGGTGGGCGGGATCTCATCAGGGCGCTCGATGACCACGTTGACATTGCGAGGGTCCTCGAAGTTGCCGGCAACGTCGATCGAACGGTAGTAGACCGTGTAGGTCCCGTAGGTCGGCAGATAGGCTGCGTTGCCCACGGTGTACGCTCCCGAGCTTCCAATGCGCCACTCGGTTCGTGAGACGCCCGAGACCGAGTCGGTGGCCACAAACGTGACCGTGCCGCTGCCGACCGGGTTGATCGGTACTGTCGCGGTGGTTAGCGGCTTGGTCTTGTCGAGCTGGATGGTTCCCGTCTGAGTCGACTCCGTGAAGCCCAGGTTGTCGACCGAGTAGTACTCGAGTTGCTTGGTGCCTTGCTCAGTCAACATCAGCGGTGCGGTGTACGTGGTCCAGTCGCTCGCCCCAAGACGGAAGTGTGTGGAGCGAACGCCTGAGATTGTGTCTGTGGCGTTCAAGGTCAGGGGCGTGTCATCGGTGAACCATCCTGTGCGTCGCTCGACCCACGTGGTCACTGGTGGGTCTGCGTCGGGCGGAAGGATGCTGAAGTAGGCGACGTGCTCTGCCTCGGCGTTGCCCGCCCGGTCAACGCTGTACCAGCGCAGCTGGTGCGTTCCTTGGATCGTAGAGAACGCCCACGGGTCGCTGTAGGGACCGTTGCCATCCAGGAAGTACAACGTGAACTGCACGCCCGAGAGGCTGTCTGAGCTGGTGAACGGGATGATCGCCGGTCCGCCGTAGTAGACAGCGGCCATACTCGCCTGCGTGCTGGGCGGGGTCGAGTCGATGAGAATGCTCTTCGAAACAACTGGCTCAGCGTTGCCAACGCGATCCACCGAGAAGTACTTCAGTGTGGTCGTGCCCTCAGTAGTGATCGTGATGGAATCGGTATAGGACTGTGAAGGGAACGTGCCGTCCGTGGAGTAGTACGTTCCTGAGACAGTGGTACTCGCGTCATTCGCGCTCAGATGTACGCGGACGGGCGGCTGAGTCCAAGACAGAGGCGCGTCGCTCGTGGTGACAGGCGGCGTGACGTCGGGCGCTCCCGCGTTGAGGGCGAACTCCCGCACCGCACCGTCGAAGATGCCCGCATTCGCGTCGCTCGTCCAGACAGATCCGTTCCCGTCGATACGGATGTCCCACGGCAGCTGCACGAAGTCCCCGTTGACGGTGTCTCGATATGAACCGAGCCACTCGGTGTCTTCGGTGAAACGCACGAAGCGCCCCGTGAACGAGCTTTCTGTCTGAGGCCAGTCCGTCGCGAAGACAATGCCATGCTCGTCGATGAGTACGTCGCGAGGTTCGTAGAGTGTCTCGGTTGGCGCGCCGATGAAGGAATCGCCGTACGTCGCCGTTCGTGCACCCTCGTTGTCGAACCGCTCGATTCGGTTGTTGTAGGTGTCGGCGACCCAGATGGTCCCATCCGTGGTCAGGAAGGAACCCGCAGGATGATCGAACTCGCCAGCGCTGTTGCCGGGAACGATGCTTCCGATCTGCTGAACAGGCTGAAGCAAGGCATTGAACTTCGAAACCCGGTTGTATCCCCAGTCCGTGACGACGAAGCTGCCATCCTCGGTGAAGTCGATGTCGATCGGGCACTTGAATCGGTCAGGTGCCTCGGTGACAGAGGAGAGGTTCGTGGGGCCGGGCAGTCCGTTGCTGGGGAACTGACCCACCAGCGAACCATCTTGGGGATTCACGATAACTATGCGACCGGTGCCCGGCAGGGTGTCCCATGCAGTGTCATCGGTAACCGCCCAGTTGAGCTCGGCGTCAGTGATGTAGAGCAGGCCGTTGCGTGCGAACGCCATCGAGGTGGGATAGCGTAGCCCCAACCCGGAGCGGTACTGGGCAAGAAGCAGTCCTCCTGGGCTGTACTTTGCGAGGCGCGTGGCGTTGGGGTCGAGACCCCTCCAGTCGTTCTCGACGGTCCACAAGTTGCCCTGCGCGTCAAAACAGAAGCCGTCAGCGACGAGCACTGCCGTACCAGAATCATGGGTGTACACGGAATGCGTCACTGTGTAGTGGTCACCCGAGATAGGCAGGGGGTAGTCAGCACTCGCGAGTGCGGGTGCGACAAGCGCGATCGAGAAACCGATCGCCAGTATCTTCAGCGCGACACGGGGAATCGAGAAGCACTTCACAGACACTAGTTCCTCCTCATGGATCGGGTCCGTGAGGACCCGCCTGCGTACGGGCGAGCAACAGCGCAGGGCTGTGCCTAGTAGGTGTATCGAACGAAGCGAGGTCAGACCTTAGTGCTGCGAGGATGAAATGTGAGCTATATCACCGGTAGTTGACCGTTCATCCTCGTAGAGAGCCTTTCGTCTGTCGGCTATACTCATCACCAGTACCACGCGCGTGCTGGCCGCCCAAGAACAGACAGGGAACGATCCCTTGTCCGATGTGCATAACGGTTTCGCACACTCAACACAGGACCGTTCTGCCTTCACGAGGCGAGCGGTGAAACGGCGTTGGATGGTCGCGACGTTGCTCGCGGGCGATGCACTGGGCATCCTTGTGGGTGCGGTACTCGCGACCGCCATGAGATTCGGTTCCTTCACCGCGCAGGTCGGATTCGAGTCTCCCGATGTCCAGGTCGAGTTCTGGCAGCTCGCGGTCATCGTTGTGCCCCTGTGGGTCGCCTTTCTGGCTCTGGGCGGCCTTTACGACACGGACCGGGTTTCCCGGGGTCTTTCCGAGACGGGTCGCGTCGCTCGTTCGCTCTCGTTCGGTGTTGTTGCGCTGATCCTTCTGACGTTCGTCGCCAAAACGCCGGGGCTGTCGCGTGCATGGACGTTACTGTTTTGGGTGTTGGCAATCGCTGGCGTACTCGTGGCACGTGCAGTCATCGCCTTCTCCCTCTCGGTGATGCATCGCAAGGGCAGGCTCCTGCGCACGACTCTCATCGTGGGCAGCAATTCAGAGTCCGCTGACATCACTCGCGTACTCCGCGGGGCCCCCGGTGCGGGGCTCGTCCCGGTAGGCTGCCTGTCCTCGTCGCAAGCTGAACGGTTGAGTTTGGACTTCAGCATCTTTGGCGTACCGGTCCTCGGTACAGCGCGAGACCTTGTCAAGGTGGCAACGGAGATGCGCATCGACACCGTGATCATCGCGTCTTCGGCGTTTGACCACGACGTACTGGCGCGCATGATTGCCGAGGTCAGGACTCTGGATGCCGATATCCACATCAGCTCCGGCCTGTTTGAGGTGCTTACCAGCAGAGTAATCGTCAGCGAGGTCGCCGGCGTTCCGTTGATCACCGTCAAGGGGTTGTCACTGTCCCCTGGCAATCTCATGGTCAAGCGAGTCTTCGATCTTGTCGTTGGCGGTGCGGGCATAGTAGTGGGTCTGCCCATCTGGCTACTCATCGTGTTGGCGATCAAGCTCTCTAGTCCCGGACCGGTCTTCTATTCGCAGACGCGGGTGGGTCGTGATGGGGTCAACTTCCCCATGTTCAAGTTCCGGTCCATGTACACCGACGCCGACAAGCGCTTGGCGGATCTAGTAGAGGTGAACGAGGCATCCGGGCCGCTCTTCAAGATGCGTGATGATCCCCGTGTCACGTCGGCGGGTAAGTGGATGCGCAAGTTTTCGGTCGACGAGTTCCCGCAGTTGCTCAACGTCATGCGGGGGGAGATGTCACTTGTCGGTCCGCGTCCGCCGCTGCCTTACGAGGTCGAACGCTATTCAGCTGACGACTGGAGGCGCATGGAGGTCGTTCCAGGCATGACGGGCCTGTGGCAGGTATCCGGTCGCAGCAATCTCACGTTCGACGAGATGGTTCGATTGGATCTGTTCTACATCAACAACTGGTCGGTTGCCCTCGATTTCGCGCTGCTCGTGCGCACTATCCCCGCCGTACTCTTCGCGCGGGGAGCTTACTAACAAGGAGACACTGTGCGGATCCTGGTCACTGGCGGCGCCGGTTTCATCGGTTCGATCACCACTCGCGCCCTGCTCGATCGCGGGCATGACTGCGTGGTGCTCGACACATTGGAGAACGGGTGGCGCGATGCAGTGGATGGCCGGGCCGAGTTCGTACGGGGCTCTGTAGGTGACCCAGCGGTCCTCGCGTCGGTCGTCCCCGGATGCGATGCGGTGATGCATCTTGCGGGCTACATCGAGGTAGGGGAGTCCCAAACAAACCCGAGGCGCTATTTCGAGAACAACACCGAGCGGCCCAAAGCACTTCTCGAGGCGATGGTCGCCGCGGGCGTCGAAGCATTCGTGTTCTCGTCCACCGCCGCAGTGTATGGGGAGCCGGAATCGGTCCCCATCACTGAGGATGCACGGACACTACCCGTCAACGCGTATGGCGATAGCAAGCTCCAGTTCGAGCAGGTGTTGGACGACTTCACCAATCGGGGCATTCGTTCGATTCGGTTTCGGTATTTCAACGTTGCGGGCGCGTGGCCGGACGGCTCGATGGGGGAGGCTCACGACCCCGAGACGCATCTGATTCCGCGCGTGCTCTGCGCGCTTCGAGACGGCCAGGAGCGGTTCCAGGTCTTTGGTGGCGACTATCCCACGGCGGACGGAACGTGCGTGCGGGACTACATACACGTCTGCGACCTAGCCAACGCACACGCGATCGCTCTTGAGGGGCTTCACGCCGGTGCAGCCGGGGGCGTCTTCAACCTGGGCAACGGAGCCGGGTTCAGCAACCTCGAGGTGGTGCGTGCCTGTGGACGCGCCGTGGGGCGCAACCTCGCCATCGAGATCGCTCCGAGGCGCGTGGGAGATCCGGCCACGCTCGTTGCATCTGCCGAGAAGGCCGCGCTTGAGCTTGGCTGGTTCCCAGAGAGCCCCGAGCTGGAACGGATTGTTGAGGACGCCTGGCGCTGGCACCTTGCCCACCCTGCCGGGTACCGCTAAACTGTCTTTTCGCCGCAGATAGCGGCATTCGGGCGATTAACTCAGCGGGAGAGTGCCACCTTCACACGGTGGAAGTCACTGGTTCAAATCCAGTATCGCCCACCATTGGATACGAAACGCCCCTTTGGGGTCTCTGCGGAGGCTTTCGAAGGGGCGTTTTAGCTGGTAGGAGGCCATGAGCCATCCTGCCTTTCCGCGTTCGAAAGTACGGCGACGCTCGGCCATCTCGTCGGACTTGGCGCGATAGGGATCGATCGGCACCACGCCCTCCAAGCAGCCGTCCAAAAGCTTGGATAGCCTCACCGTCCAGGTCGGCCACGGAACGCTCGATCTGAGCGTGCTCGGTGACGGTATCGGCACCGGCCTGACGCGCGACTTTGATCTGATGAGAGTTGATAGCATATTGATTTACCTCGTTATCGGTGTGTGTACACCACTAGTATGGTAAACCGCGTTCGGATGACCGCCAAGAACCTTCTGGATCCTGACCTGCGGTTTTACGCTTCGCGCCTTAGGCCGCAAGTCCCTTGATCTGAAGTCCGAACATCATCAGCTCGTCTGTCACCTTGAAGTCGTGCGCCAGATCGGGGCGAGCCCGGCCGGATTGAAGCTGCCTCGTGAGCTCATTTTCTGGGATGAGGAGCCACGCTGCGGAGACGTTGGTGCCTATGGACCGCTACCGGTGGCGGTGAGTCGCTGTCATAAGAAGCGCGCGACCCGCCTCATGATGACACGGCCGCGCGCGCGGCCCGGGCGTGCGTCTTCTGTAGTAAGGTACTGGTAAGGTTTCGTTAATCCATACGGATCGGGGGGTCAACCATGCGGGGTGTTAGTCAGCGTTTCGTGAGGGCACTCATCGGAATCGCAATATGCCTGTCATTCGTCGCGCCGGCTTTGTCAGTGCATGCGACTGAGCTGAAGCCCACGAGCGCTCAGACTGTGCAGTGGTCGGTTGCCCGTACAACGTACGTCTACAAAACCCGCACCGGTCATCGCTATCATCGTGGAAGTTGTCGCTATCTGGCGTGGAGCAAGAAGCGGGTTACTCTGAAAAGGGCCAAGTCCATGGGCCTGACCCCTTGCAAGGTCTGCGGCCCGCCGCGCAAGTAGTGCGACTTCAATCGTAGAGGTCTAAGCGCCTCCAGTATCGCCCACCAGCTCAAACCCCCTGTTCCGAGAAATCGGGGCGGGGGTTTTCCTTTGGGGAGTGCATTCGATGGCTCGGTCGGATCCCGCGTGTAGAGGCCGACCGCCGTGTGGAACGATGCAGTCCCAATCGCACTCAGTTGTGGGAACGCGGCTTCTTGTCCAGACTGAAGTTGTGAATCAGGGCGCTGCTCGATGACCTGTTGCGGTGAACCACATGGAGGTGCGATGAGGCTGCTCGTAGTAGTTGGCGCACGGCCCAACTTCATCAAGGTCGGCCCGCTGATGCCGGCGCTAGCCGAAGCGGGTATCCGCGCGGACTTAGTCCACACAGGTCAGCACTACGACGCCTCGATGTCTGACGTGTTCTTCAGCGACCTCGAGATTCCGGCGCCTACGTGGTTCCTCGGTGTCGGTTCCGGCACGCACGCTGTACAGACCGGCAAGGCCATGATGGCGCTGGAAGAACTCCTGATGGCCGAGCGCCCAGACGCGCTGCTCGTCGTGGGCGATGTCAACTCGACACTGGCTGGCGCGCTGGCCGCAAGCAAGCTGGGTGTTCCCGTCGTGCATCTGGAGGCTGGATTGCGCTCGGGCGACATGTCTATGCCGGAGGAGGTCAATCGGCTGGTCACCGACCAGCTTTCGGCGATGCTGCTCACGCCAACCGCGCAGGCCGAGGAGAACCTCGCCTCTGAGGGCATTGACCGTTCGAGGATCCATTTCGTGGGCAACATCATGGCTGAGTCCCTCTTGCGCCACGAGGGTCAGGCTCGCGATCGGCAAACCGGTCTCCGTTACGGACTGAGGGCCGGAGACTATCTGCTGGCCACCATCCACAGGCCGGAGAACACCGATAACACGCTGCACATTGAGAGCATCCTCGAAGCCTTGAGCGGTTCTGAGCTGCCTGTTCTGTTCCCGGTTCATCCTCGGACCAAAGCCGTTTTGCAGGAGCGGCTGGGCCGGGTTGAGAGCTCGCGGATTGCGCTCGTCGACCCTGTTGGGTACTTGGACATGCTGTCTCTCATTGCCGATGCTCGGCTGGTGGTGACAGACTCGGGGGGAATCCAAGAGGAAACCTGCATGCTCAACACGCCGTGCGTGACGGTTCGTCGGAACACCGAACGACAGATTACCCAGGAGATTGGTTCAAATCGACTGGCGAGCGCAAACCGCGAGTCGATCGCTGCCGCCATCACCGATGCTCTTCAGTCCCCGAGAGGATGGTCTCGTCCTGAGAAATGGGATGACCAAGTTGCTCGCCGTGTCGTGGCGGCGCTCAAGAGCGGGATTGCTCCTCTAGCGGGTCAGTAGCGGTTCATGTTCGTGCTCACGCTTACCCGCTCCATGCCACAGCCTCTGCCATCGACGGGTGCACGGCGATCACGTCGCCCAACTGTCCCGCGGTCATCCCGGCTGTAAGCGCGATCGCTGCCGAGAAAATCAGATCGCTCGCGCTGTCTCCGGCGATCTGACAGCCTAGGATCCTTCCAGACTCGGACTCGGACACCAGCTTCACGAAGCCGGTTTCATCGGCGATCACGCCTGCGCCGGTCGAGCCGAGTTCGATGCGTGTGGTGGCGACGGAGAGCCCCTGTGCTCGCGCTTCGTGCTCCGTGAGGCCCACGGTAGCGAGCTGGGGCGTCGTGAAGCAGGTGATGGGCACACGCGAGGTATCTGCGACCTCGGACGCACCGGAGTCGATCGATCGCGCGACCAGTGCGCCCTCATAGCTCGCAACAGGTGTCTGCATCATGCCGCCGGCGGCATCACCTGCGAACCAGACCAGTGAGTTGGTCGAGCGCAGGTGCGTGTCGAGGACTACGTGACCTGCGTCGTCGGTCTCGATGCCGCCGGCGTCAAGCTCCAGCCGTTCCAAGGCGGGCCTGCGCCCAACAGCAACAAGTACCCGTTCATAGGAGGGCGAGGGAACACCCGAATCCGCTCCTTCAATCTCGACGTGAAGGTCGCCCGGCTCCCCGGTTAGTGCGCGAACGTTGGCTCCGGTGATGAACGTGACACCCAGCGATTGCAGCCGCTGGACCGCCGCAGCCGCAAGATCGGCATCAAGCTGGTCGAGCACCCGCTCCGGTCGCGTGATGACGCTGACGCGCGTACCAAAGGTGGCGAAGATGCCCGCGAACTCCATCGCGATGAATCCGCCCCCGATGATCGCCAGCGATTGCGGGGTGTGCGGGTAGTGCAGCACGGCCTCCGAGGTGTCGGCGAGCTCGATACCCGGCAAAGGGGGCATCACCGGCTCGGAGCCGACGGCGACGACGATGTGGTCAGGCGAGTAGACCTCGTCACCCACTGCGATCGATTCAGACGAAACGAAGTGCGCGGCGGCCTTCACGACCTCGATCCCGCGCGCGAGCGCGAGCGCCTCTTGGTCGCCGGCGTAGGACTCCTGGGCGTGCCACTTCCACGCCAGCACGCCCTGCCAGTCGAAAGTAGGCTCACCCGCCTCAATGCCGAACTGCTCGGCCTCGCGCACTCGGCGCAAGGTCAGCGCGCTGTGATACAGGCTCTTCTTGGGAATGCATCCCCGCCACAGGCACGTACCGCCCCACCGGTCGTCGTCAGCCTGAGTCACTCGCCACCCTGCGTCCGCCAGTGCGCGGGCACACGCCGTACCCGCAGCGCCGCTCCCGACCACGACTACATGACCTTTGGTGCTCACCCGGACTCCTCTCCGTCAAACCCGTGCATTGAAGATGCCCATGCGAGTGTTATCCTCAACCGTTGTGATCGTCTCAGTGGACAGCCTTACCAAGACATTCGGCGAGCGGGTACTTTTCCGCGACGCCTGTTTACGTGTGGGCGTTCGCGATCGTGTGGCGCTTGTCGGCCCCAACGGCGCAGGCAAGACGACGCTACTCGACATCATCGCCGGCAAGCAGGATGCAGACGGCGGCGGCGTTTTTTTTGCCAAAGATGCCGTGGTGGGCTATCTGGAGCAGGAAGCCATCGAGATGTCCGGCCGAACAGTGCTGGCCGAGGCCCTCACTGCCGCCGAGCACGTCACTTCGATGCAGCACCGCCTCCATCTGCTCGAAGAAGAGATCTCAGTGGCCGAGGAGGCCGAGCACGAGAAGCTTCTCGCCGAATACGGCAAGCTACAGGAGCGCTTCGAATCGCTGGGCGGCTACACGGTCGAGGCCGAAGCACGCGCAGTTCTCGGCGGGCTGGGGTTCAAGGAGTCGGACCTGACTCGAGATGCCGAGGAGTTCTCCGGCGGGTGGCAGATGCGTCTCGCGCTGGCGAAACTGCTGCTCACGCGGCCTGATGTGCTGCTGCTCGACGAGCCGACCAACCACCTGGACTTGGAGAGCGTGACCTGGCTTGAGGGGTTCTTGCGCGCCTATGAGGGCGCGATCATCATCGTCAGCCACGACAGGGCGTTCATGGACAGCCTGGTCGACCGCGTCGCGGAGATCGACCAGAAGAAGCTCACCGTCTACGTGGGCAACTACGAAGCTTACGTCACGGCACGCGCGCTGGCCCTGGAGCAGATGCAGGTCAAGCACGATGCTCAGCTGAAAGACATCCAGCATATGCAGGTCTTCGTCGACCGATTCCGTTACAAGAACACCAAGGCCAAGGCTGCGCAGGACAGAATGCGGCGCATCGAGAAGATCAAAGCCGAGATGGTCGAGATTCCCGAGGAGCGAAAGACCGTCAAGTTCCGCTTCCCGCAACCGCCACGCACGGGCGAGCTGGTCATCGCGCTTGAGGAGATCTACCAGTCCTACGGCGAGATCTCGGTGTACCAGGGCCTCGACTTCGCGTTGTATCGCGGTGACAAGATCGCGCTTGTCGGCCCCAACGGTGCAGGCAAGTCCACTCTCCTGAAGCTTCTCGCCGGCGTGCTGCCGTTCCAGTCAGGCGAGCGCAAGCTGGGCACCAAGGTCGAGACCTCCTACTTCGCCCAGCACCAACTGCAGGCGCTAGCTCTGGAGAATACGGTGTATCAGGAACTGGACTCCGTTGCGCCAGGGTGGACACAGGGCGAGGTGCGGGGGTTGTTGGGAGCCTTCTTGTTCAACGGCGACGACGTGCACAAGAAGGTCCGGGTGCTCTCCGGTGGTGAGCGGGGGAGGCTTGCGCTGGCCAAGATGCTCGTTAAGCCGGCGCCATTCTTGTGCCTTGATGAGCCGACCAACCACCTGGACATCGCTTCGAGTGACATCCTCGAGCAGGCTCTCAAGCGCTTCGAGGGCACTATCGCGCTGATCACTCACGACCGGCACCTCATCCGGGCCATCGCCAACAAGATCGTGGAGGTCAAAGACGGCGCGGTGACCCTGTACGACGGGGACTATGATTACTACTTGTGGAAGAAGGAGCAGGCAGGAGGTGGCGGGGTGGGCGCTGGGGGTCGAGGGGCATCGGCGGATGCGCTTCGCTTCGCTCAGGGCAGTCCGCCGAACCCCTCGACCCCCAGCGCTCCGGCAGCTTCTGAGGGGCGGAAACCCAAACGGGTGCACGGGCCGGGGGGGCAGGCCGGCGGCTCCTCTGAGCCTTTGGTGCCTGACGTGCCACCGTCTAGCGGGCCCAAGAGCAAGGAACAGAAGCGGGCCGAGGCTGAGGCTCGCAACAAGGCCCACCGGGCCACGCGCGATGTGAAGAAGCGCTTTGACGCTCTCGATGCCCAGTTGGCTGTCGCGCAGAAGCGACAGGCAGAACTGGTTGAGATGATGGCTGATCCGGACCTGTATGCGGACCCGACCCGGTTCGAGGCCGCACTGGCCGAGTTCAACGGACTCAAGCAGAGCACACCCGTGCTGGAGGCCGACTGGCTGCAGGCCTCAGAAGAGATGGAGCGCGCGACCGAGACCTAGCGGCTCGCTACCCGTCGTGACCTGCACTTTGTAACTCGAAATCGACGACTTTGTAACAATGTTTACAATGTCCTATCGCACTCATACACTGGGCGTGGTACCGGAGCCAACGGCGATGGGTGGGTTGTTTGGATGCAGGGGGATTCAGCGCAGGCACTTCTGTTCGTAGCCGGCTTCGTTCTCGCCGCTTCTGCGTTCATCGGCGTGGTCTTTGTCGCGAATCGCCTTCTTTCGCCACGCAACCCCAATAGCTCGAAGAACGCTCCGTTCGAGTGCGGACTCGACCCGGCCGGGCGCCCATGGTCCGCACAGCGCATGCGCTTCTCAACGGTGGCGATGCTGCTGGTGCTCTTCGATGCCGAGGCGGTCCTGCTCTTCGCCGTGGCCACTCGTCTGCGCGGCAGCCTTGAAGGACTTCTCGCAGTGGGGGCGTTCGTGGCGTTCCTGGCGCTGGGGCTTCTCTACGCGTGGCGCAAGGGAGCACTCGAATGGCGCTCGTAGACCGCATTGGCGAGGGTCTCGAGCGTCTGGGTGGCGGAGTGATCCTCACCAGCGTGGATGCGCTGGTGGACTGGTCGCGCGGGCAGTCCCTCTGGGCGTTTCCCATGGGCACGGCGTGCTGCGCGATGGAACTCATCGCAGCCTCGTTCTCCAAGTTCGATTTCGACCGGCTGGGCACGTTTCCGCGCCCTGACCCGCGGCACACCGACGTGATGATCCTTGCGGGCACGATCACCGAGAAGATGAAGCCTGCCGTGCGCCGACTCTACGATCAGATGCCCGAGCCCAAGTGGGTCGTCGCGATGGGTAACTGCACGATCTCGGGCGGCATCTTCTACTACGACACCTACTCGGTCGTGCGCGGAGCCGACGAGTTCTTGCCTGTCGACGTCTACATCTCCGGATGTCCTCCTCGGCCTGAGGCTCTGCAAGACGGGATACTGCAGCTGCGCGAGCTCGTCGCCATGGAGTCGCTTGCTCCCGGTAAGGAACATCCGCGCGAGCTCGCCTTGCCGCGCCCTGAAGGCGCCCGCTATCGCCGAGAAGACCCGGCACCGCCCCAGACCGCGGATGAAGGCGGTGACGACCAGTGACCAGCGATGAGATGTTGGAGCTGATCGGGCGCATCAGCGCGCAGCACCCGCGGCTCTACCCGCTGTTCTCGCACGAGTTCGGTGACGCGGTTGTCGGAGTGGAGCCCGCCGAGTTGCTCGAAACGGCAGTTGACCTGCGTGAAGCCGGGTTCGACCGCCTGCTCATGGTCACGGCCGTCGACCGTGGGGAGAAGTTCGTCGTCGTCTACCGGTTGCAGTCGCGCGCCCTGACGGCCGCGATATTCCTCAAGACGCAGGTACCACGCAGCGACCCACACGTTGCGAGCCTGTTTGGCGTGTGGCCGGCTGCCAACTGGCAGGAACGTGAGGTCTTCGACCTGTTCGGCATCGGCTTTGACGGCCACCCGGACCTCAGACGAATCCTCATGCCGGATGAGTTCGAGGGCTATCCGCTGCGGCGGGACTTCGAGATGCCGGGAATGATACGGCGCCCCGACTACATCTGAGAGGAGGTGCGAGCACGTGGCGACGACGATTGAATCAAGAACCCCGGCGATTTCGGCCGAGGGGCTTCCCGTTGAAGAGCTGGTGGTCAACGTTGGCCCCTCGCACCCCTCGACCCACGGTGTCGGGCGGTTCGTGGTCCATTTGGACGGCGATGTGGTCGTCGACGTCGACCCGGTGATCGGCTATCTGCACCGCGGAATCGAGAAGATGGCCGAGAACCGCACGTACCTCCAAGTGGTACCTCTCACGGACCGTCTCGATTACGTTGGGTCGATGTACGCCAACTGGGCCTACTGCCGAGCGGTCGAGCGGCTTGCTGGGCTGCGAGTGCCTGAGCGGGCCGAGTACCTGCGCGTGATCGTCTGTGAGCTGCAGCGCATCGCCAGCCACATGATGGGCCTGGGTGCCGCTGCGGCCGATACCGGGGCATTCACCGCGTTCGTCTACGCCTTCGACCAGCGTGAACGGGTGGTCGAGCTGTTCGAGTCGCTGTGTGGTGCCCGGCTCACGTACAACTATGTGCGCCCGGGTGGTGTGGCGTTTGACGCGCCTGAGGGCTGGAGCGACGACGTGATGTCGTTTGTGCGTGCGCTCCCTGCCAGACTCGACGAGCTCGACGCGCTGCTCCTGGGCAATGTGATTGCCCGCGGTCGCATGAAGGGGGTGGGGGTCCTCTCGGCACAAGACGCTATCGCGTGGGGGGCGTCGGGTCCCACCGCACGCGGGTCGGGAGTGAACTGGGACCTTCGCAAGCACGACCCCTACTCGGTCTATCCACGCATGGACTTCGATGTGGTCGTGGGGGAGCGCGGGGACGCCTATGACCGCAACCGTTGCCGAGTGCTCGAGTGCTACGAGTCGGCGCGCATCGTCGAGCAGGCGTTGGTGCAGATGCATGGCGGCGGCGTCCGCATCGAGGGGTTGCCGCGCCTGCTACAGCCCGCGCCCGGTGATGCCTACGACCAGATCGAGAGTGCGCGTGGCGCGCTGGGCGTCTACCTGGTGAGCGATGGCTCCCCGCGACCGTACCGCATGCACGTGCGCAGCCCGGCCTTCGCCAACCTCGCACTGGTGCCGCTGCTGTCCAAAGGCCACACGCTCTCGGACCTTGTGGTGATCTTGGGCTCGCTCGACCCGGTGTTCGGGGAGATCGACCGGTGAGCGCGCTTCTGACAGGTGCTGGTTGGGGCCTTGCGGCTGCGACGCTGATCGCGCTTGCCGCGCTTATCGGTGTGTGGTGGGAACGCAAGGTCGCGGGCCGCATCCAGATGCGATTCGGGCCGCAGCAGGCGGGCCCGGCGGGACTGCTCCAGACGCTGTCGGATACGTTGAAGCTCATGCTCAAAGAGGACATCACTCCCAGTGCCGCCGATGTAGCTGTCTTTCGCGCCATGCCGTTTCTGGTCTTCGTGCCCGTCGCCAGCGCGCTCGTTGTCATTCCCTACGCCGCTGGATGGGCGCCGTTCGACATCTCCACCGGCGCCGTGTTCTTCCTCGCGGTGCCGGGGTTGAGCGTGCTGGGCATCCTGCTTGCCGGATGGTCGTCGCACAACACCTACGCCAGCATCGGTGGGGTGCGTGCTGCTGCGCAGATGGTCTCTTACGAGTTGCCTCGGACCCTCTCGGTGCTGGCGCTGTGCGTGCTCGCGGGATCTCTCTCGACGGGTGCCATCCGCGCCGAGTGGCGCTGGTGGTGGATTCCCGTCACCGCGCTGGGGTTCCTCGTCTACTTCATCTCGTCGATCGCCGAGGTCAACCGCGGGCCGTTCGACCTCGCTGAAGCCGAATCCGAGCTGGTGGCCGGCTACTTTGCCGACTACTCGGGAATTCGCTGGGCGATCTTCATGATGGCCGAGTATGGAGGGATCGTGGCTGCCTCGCTCTTTGGGGCGGCGATGTTTTTGGGTGGGGGACTGGGCCTGGGAGGGGTGCCCGGGGCGATTCTCTTCGTCGTGCTGACCGTGGCCATCGCGACCGCGATGATCTGGGCGAAATGGACGTTTCCGCGCATGCGAGCCGACCAGCTGATGTCGTTCGCATGGAAGGTCCTGACCCCCATGGCGCTCCTGCAGCTCCTGATCGTAGGCATCGCGCTCGCCCTCGAGGTGGTGCTGTCATGAGCCCGCGCAAGGACTCCCGCGGGCGCGACAGTCTCGACCGCACCCCGCTTAGCGTCCGCATCGCGCGCAGCGCAACCAACGACTTCTCACCCGGAGTGCGCGGATTTTTCGAGGCGTGGTCCAGCCTCACCACCGGCCTTTCAATCACCGCCCGCAAGGCTGCCCAGAAGCCCGGAACGCTCCGCTATCCGTATGAGAAGCTCACGCTTTCACCGCGGTGGCGCGGAGCCCTGCGTCTGACGGGAATTCTGGGTCGTGACGCCATCGAGGTCATCGACGCCCCCTCGACGCGCTATATCGCGCACATCGATGAACTGGAGCGCGCGGCGAAGTTGCCGCCCTGTGTGGGCAACTGCCCGGCCAACGTCGATGCCCGTGGGCAGGCCTTCTATCTGGCCGACGAACTGCCGGCAGAGGCCTACGAACTCGTCCGCGATCGCAACACGCTGCCGGGGGTACTGGGACGCATCTGCCACCACCCGTGCGAGAGCGCCTGCAAGCGCAACTACTATGACGAGCCTATCGCCATCCGTCCGCTGCATCGCGTGGCCTACGAGCGCTACGAGGAGTTCCGAGAGGATCGGGTCACGCCGCTTCCCGTCACGCACAGCCAGCGAGTCGCCGTCATTGGCAGCGGACCCAGCGGGCTCACAGCGGCATTCGATTTGATGAAGCTTGGCTACGAAGTACACGTGTACGAGAAGGAGTCCAATCCCGGTGGGGCGCTGCTCAGTGGCGTTCCTGCGTACCGCCTTCCGCGCGACGTGCTGGCGCGCGAGATCGCGGACCTCCAGGCCATGGGGATGAAGCTGTTCACCGGCATCCGAATCGGCGAGGACGTCCCCATCGATCATCTGATCGGTGAGTACGAGGCGGTTCTGATCGCGGCCGGTCTGCAGTTCTCTCGGCTGTTGCCGCTGCCCGGCATCGACTCGACCGGCGTGGTGGGCGCGCTCGAATTCCTGCGTGCGGGAAACGCCAAGCACGACGCCGGGGTGAAGGGAAAGCGCGTGCTTGTGGTGGGTGGCGGTAACGTCGCAGTGGATTGCGCGCGCGTGGCGCTGCGATGTGGCGCGTCGCAGGTGACCCTGTCGTCGCTCGAGTCCCTCGACGAGCTGCCCGCACATCCCTGGGAGATCGAAGAGGCTCTGGATGAAGGCGTTGTGGCGATGTGTTCGTACGGCCCTCACCACGTCATCGCCCCGCAAGGCAGTGTCACGGCCATGCGGCTGCAGAGCTGTCTGTCGGTCTTCGATGCCCAGGGACGCTTCGCGCCGCAGTTCGCCGATGAGTACACCGACATCGAGTGTGATGTCATCGTCTTCGCCATCGGGCAGGCCCCGGATCTCACCGGACTGGTGGGGGGTTCTGACCTTCTGCTCACGGAGCGCGGGTTGCTGCCGGTGGACGGTACTCTCATGACCACTCACGTGCAGGGCGTGTTCGCGTGCGGCGAGGTGGTGACCGGCCCGGGATCGGCGATAGCGTCGATCGCGAGCGGACATGAGGCCGCTGAGTCCATCCGGCGTCATCTCGAAGGCCGCGACCTGGCCGAGGGACGTGTCTACAGGCCCGTTCCCAGCTATCCCCGCTACGGCAAGAACGCGCTCGATAGGGTGGAGCCGTCGCGTCGTCGCGCGAAGATGCCCTTGGCGCGAGGTGCGGAGCGCGCCAAGGACTTCCGCCCGGTCGAGCTGGGGCTGACCCACGTGGAGGGGATCTGCGAGGCAGCGCGCTGCCTGCGCTGCGCTTCGGGTGTCTGCGTAGGGTGTACGTTCTGTGCGCGTACGTGCCCTGACTATGCGATTCGCGTCGAGCGCGTCGATGACCCCGGTTCTCGGTGCGTGACGCGTTTCGACCTGGACCTGTCGAAGTGCTGCTTTTGCGGTCTGTGTGCCGAGCAGTGCCCCACCGGGGCGCTCCAACACACGGGTCAGTACGAGCTGTCCTTCTACACCCGTGACCTCACGCTGTTCGATCGCCCCGAGATGCTGCGCAGCGGTGAGGGATCGCGCGCCACCGGGGATGACAGCGAGCTGCAATCGTGCTGCACGCCCGCTGAGTCCGCCACGATCACGCCGGACAGCTCACCGATCAATCCGGAGGACGTCGTGGGGGAGGTGAGCTCGTGAGCGACGTGGTCTTCTGGTCGCTTGCCGCATGCGCGGCCATCGGAGCGCTCACGGCGGTTCTGACGCGTGACGTCATGCGCCTGGCGCTTGGTCTGGGACTGGTGCTGCTCGCTACCGCGGGGTTCTTCGCCCTGTTCGGCTTCGGCTTCCTTGCTCTGGCTGAGGTGTTCGTCTACGCAGGCGGCGTACTTGTGCTGGTGCTCTTCGCGATCATGCTCGTGCACCGGGCCGAACCCGGTATGCCGTCGCTGTCGAGCTCTCACAGCTCGCTCGTCTTTGGTGCGTGCCTGGGCCTCTTCGCCTTCCTTGTGAGCTACCTCCGCCCTCTTGCAACCTCGCTTTCGCCTTCATCCGGCGGCGGCGTTGACGCGCTGGGCACCGTCCTTCTGGGCGAGATGCTGTTGCCCTTCGAGTTGGCCGGCCTGCTGCTGCTTGCTGCGCTCGTGGCGGTCGTCTCGGTGATGGGCGGAGATCGCCGATGAGTGCGCTGATCGTGTCGGTCGGGTTGTTTTGCACCGGGCTGTATGCCGTTCTGACGCGCCGCGACCTGATCGCGATTCTCGTGGGCGTGGAAATCATGATGGCCGGTGCTCTCCTGCTGCTCGTGATGGTGGGCGCGAGTGCTGCCAATGGCGCCTCGGTCCATGCGGTTGGACTGCTCATCTTGATTCTCGCGGCATCTGAAGCGGCCGTCGGGCTTGCGTTGCTGGTTGCAGCGGCTCGGAGGCTGTCCACCACGCGTGTCGACGAGATGACGGAGGTGAAGGGGTGAGCGACACGGTGCTTGCACAGGCGGGCGTCGTCGTGTTCGCCCCCTTTGTCCTCGCTGCACTGATCGCCATCGGGGGACGGTGGGGCCGTCCGTTGGGTCCGGTGCTGGCGTCGCTGGGGCCGCTGTCTGTGCTTGCGCTGGCCGCCAGCGCGCTCGTGTCAGTGTCCGGCATGCCCGCGCCCCGCGCTCCGTGGACCAGTGCGCTGGCCGCATCGAAGTCGGTCACCTGGTTCGCGTCTGCCGATCACGTGCTGCGGATGGGCTACGCCATCGACTCGCTCGCAGCGTGGATGCTGATCGTCGTCGGGGTGGTGGCTCTGGCCGTCATGGTCTTCTCGGTGGGCTACCTGGCGGGCGATCCCGGCTGGAACCGCTACTTCGCGCTGCTTTCGCTGTTCACCGGCTCGATGGCCACGCTGGTCGTCGCGGATTCGTTTCTGACGATGTTCGTGGGCTGGGAGCTTGTGGGTGCGTGCTCGTATCTCCTCATCGGCTTTTGGTATCACAAACCGGCAGCGGCACATGCGGCGGTGAAGGCGTTTCTGACAACGCGTGTGGGGGACGTGGCTCTCATGCTGGGGCTTGCTGTGCTGTGGAGCGCTCTTGGCACCCTGCAGTTCGAGGACGTGGCCAGCGGCGTGGCGACGCTACCTGCGGCGACGGCGGGTGCCGCTGCGGTCCTGATTGCCCTTGGAGCCCTGGGCAAGTCCGCCCAGTTCCCGTTTCACGGGTGGCTCCCCGACGCGATGGAGGGTCCCACGCCCGTCTCGGCACTCATCCATGCAGCCACGATGGTGGCCGCGGGCGTCTACCTGGTCGTTCGGATCTGGCCGCTGTTCGCCGCGGGTCCGGCTGCGCAGTCCTTGCTGCTCAGTGCAGGAATCATCTCCGCGCTGGGTGCGGCTGCTATCGCGGTTGCGCAGCGCGACATCAAGAAGGTCCTCGCATACTCGACGATCAGCCAGCTGGGGTTCATGTTCGCGGCACTGGGGGTGGGCGCGTGGGATGCTGCGTTCTTCCACCTACTGACGCACGCCGCGTTCAAGGGGCTGCTGTTCCTCACTGCGGGCAGCGTGATCCATGGCGCCGGGACCCAGAACCTCGACGAGATGGGTGGCTTGCGCACCCGGATGCCCGTGACATTTGGCGTATGGGTGGTGGGCAGCCTTGCGCTCATCGGCATCCCGGGGTTTGCCGGCTTCTTCAGCAAAGACGCGGTCCTCGAGCGTGTCTGGAGCGCATCGCCTGTGCTGGGCGCGATCCTTCTGGCTGCCGGTGGTCTGACTGCGCTGTACATGACCCGCGCCACGCGTCTCGCGTTTCTCGGCACACCGGCCCGCGACTCCCACGCTCACGAAAGCCCGGCGGTGATGCTGATCCCGATGCTGGGCCTCGCAGTGCCCGCGGCCCTGGCCGGCTTCGCTGGTGCGAGCGTCCTGCACTCGCTGGGTGCCCAAAGCGAACCGCTCGTTGTCGCAATCGCTGCCGGGGCGCTTGCCTTCGCGCTGGCGGGTATCGCGCTGGGTTGGCAGATGGCGCGACCCGTCTGTGCCGAGCAACGCGAGCAGCAGCAGGAAGGTCGCCTCTGGCGTGCCGCGGCCCACGGCTTCTACTGGGACCACGCGGTGAGCCGCCTGATCGTAGGGCCCGTCACCTCGGTGGCGCGCGGTCTGTGGGCTTGGCTGGACCGCTTGGTGATCGATGGGGTGGTAGAGGGGCTCGCGCTTCTGGTTCGCGGTGCCGGCAGCGGGCTTTCGCGTTTGCACACGGGCAACGCCCAGGTGTATTCGGCTCTCATGCTCTTAGGGGTGCTCGCGATGTTCGTCGCCTCTGCCTGGTTGGGGAGGTGATGGCATGATCGCCCTTGACCTCATCGTTGTGATGCCACTGGCTCTAGCGCTCGTGGCTGTGTTCTCGGTGCGGGTGTCTGCTGCGGCGCCTCGGTGGATTGCGCTTCTAGGCTCGCTCAGCCAGATCGCCCTGATGCTTTCGTTGGGTGCTTCAGGCATCTGGACCGGGGAGCAGCTCTCTAGTGCGCCCTCCGGTGCGCCGGGTGGGCTGTGGTCGCTTGTCACCGACGGCCTCTCGACTCCGTTGCTGCTGCTGACAGCGCTTATCGGCGTGATGGCTGTGGCTGCGTCGTGGCGCGTGAGCGAGCGCACGGGTGCGCACTTCGGGCTGCTGCTGCTCATGCAGTCTGCGCTGGCGGCGGTCTTCATGGCCGACAACCTCATACTGTTCTACATCGCATGGGAGATGGTTCTCATTCCCATGTTCTTCCTGATCTCCGGCTGGGGTTCTTCGGATGCTCGCCGTGCCGCGATGAAGTTCCTCGTGTTCACCTTCGCCGGGGGGGCCGTGCTGCTTGCGGCGGTAATCTACCTCACGCTCTCGACCGGAGCGATCGCGTTTTCCCAGGTCGCCGCCCGCAGTGGTGATATCCCGCTGCCCGCGCTCGCGTTCTGGCTACTTGCGATCGGCTTTCTGGTGAAGCTGCCTGCACTTGGTCTGCACACGTGGCTGCCCGACGCGCATACCGAGGCGCCCACGGCCGGTTCCATCGTCCTTGCGGGCGTGTTGCTCAAGATGGGTGGCTACGGCATGATC
>JBBREQ010000036.1:0-20750 GCA_038202795.1 Coriobacteriia bacterium
GTCCTCAACGACCAGGATCTTCGCGCTGTTCTCACTCATCTCGTGTCCCTACCCTCGAGGTGGTTCTGTACACGCAGTGTATGCCCCAACCAGGGCCTCAACTCAGCCGAGAAGTGCTTCAGCGATCTGAACGGCATTGAGAGCCGCTCCCTTGCGCAGCTGGTCGGCCACCACCCAGAATGCCAGTCCGTGCTCCACGGTGGTATCCCTGCGCAGCCGTCCAACGTAGGTATCATCGGTGCCTTCGAGCATCGCAGGCATCGGGTAGAGCCCGGTATCGGGCTCGTCCATTACGGTGATACCAGGGGCCTGCGCGAGCGCCATCCGTGCCGCTTCCAACGCCACCGGGGCGGCGAACTCCACGTTAACCGACTCGCTGTGACAGCGAAGTACGGGTACACGAACACAGGTGGCATGCACGCGAAGGTCGGGCGCATGCATGATTTTCTGTGTTTCGACCACCATCTTCCATTCTTCCTTGGTCGACCCGTCGTCCAAAAAGACATCTATCTGAGGGATGCAGTTGAACGCGATCCTGTGGGCGAACTGCTCGACGTGGATCTCCTGCCCTCGCAGGAAGTCCCCTGTCTGAGAGTAGAGTTCGTCCATCGCCGCTGCACCTGCCCCGGACGCGGCCTGATAGGTCGCGACGACCACACGCCTGATGGGAGCGAGATCGTGCAGGGGCTTGAGCGCGACGACCATCTGGATGGTCGAGCAGTTGGGATTGGCGATGACTCCCGAGTGGTGTGCCACATCCCCCCCGTTGACCTCGGGGACCACAAGCGGAACGTCCTCGTCCATGCGAAACGCCGAGGAGTTGTCGATCATCACGGCGCCTGCCCCCGTGACGGCCGCACGAAACTCCCGGCTGATTCCCGCACCGGCGCTGAACAATGCGATGTCGACGCCCTCGAAACTCCGGTTGGTCATTTCCTCGACGATGAGCTCGCCACCCGCGAAGGGCAACAGCCGTCCCGCAGAACGCCCCGATGCCAACGTCACAACGCGTGATGCAGGAAACGCGCGCTGTTCGAGAACCTTGAGCATCTCTCTGCCCACGGCCCCCGTGGCACCAGCCACCGCAACCACCGGGCGGGAAGGCATGCGTCTGTCCCAAGCCACCAGCTACCCCTCCTCTCCCCGTGCCGCGGCGACTTCCACCGGCTGGCCATCCTCAAGGCCGAACGCTGTGTGCAGCGCCTGTACGGCCGTAGCGACCTGATCAGCGGAGATCACACACGAGATGCGGATGGGCGATGTCGAGATGAGGTCGATGTTCACTCCCGCGTCCGCGAGCGTCTTGAACATGCCGGCAGCGATACCGGGGTGCGTCTTCATGCCCGCGCCCACAAGTGAGACCTTCGCGATCGACTCGTCGACGAACGCTTCGCGCGCGCCCAGCTCATCCACCAGTTCCTGCAAGACACGCTTCGCGCGGCCCAGATCGTCCTTAGGAGCGGTGAACGAGATGTCAGTGGTCCCGTCCTCCGAGACGTTCTGGATGATCATGTCGACGTTGACGTTGTTGTGCGCAAGGCGACCGAACACGGTCGCGGCCACGCCGGGAAGGTCGGGGACATCGCGAATGGTGAGCTTCGCCTCCGATGTGTCGTGGGTGACCCCGGAGATGATCGCCTGTTCCATGGTTTCGTCGGCCTCCTTGACGATGGTGCCCGGTGCATCCGAAAACGATGAGCGGCAGTGGATGACCACGCCGTGGTTGCGCGCGAACTCGACGGCGCGCATCTGCAGCACGCCGGCACCGCTCGCCGCCATCTCAAGCATCTCCTCATATGAGATGGCGTCGATCTTTCGAGCGCCGGGGACGAGGCGCGGATCGGCAGTGTACACGCCATCCACATCGGTATAGATCTCGCACACGTCCGCCCCCACACCTGCAGCGATGGCCACTGCTGTGGTATCGGAGCCTCCCCGACCCAGCGTCGTGATCTGCCCGTCGAGAGTGGTCCCCTGGAAGCCCGCCACGATCACGATCTTGCCCTGACTCAGCGCGGCTTTGACCCGCTCGGCCCTCACGGCGGTGATCTTGGCTTTGCTGTGCACCGAGTCGGTGACGATGCCGACCTGCGGACCGGTGAACGAGATTGCCTCGTGCCCTTGGGCGTGAATGGCCATCGCCAGCAGTGCGATCGATACCTGCTCACCCGTGGACAGCAGCATGTCCATCTCGCGCTCGGGGGGATCGGGGCAGAGCTCCCTGGCCAGTTCGACCAGCTCATCGGTGACATGCCCCATAGCCGAGACGACCGCGACGACACTATCGCCCGACTGCCTCCGATCGATGAGCCGCCGGGCGACCGCACGGATACGATCGGTGGTCCCCACCGACGTACCGCCGAACTTGGTCACCACCACTGCCATCTTGACCCCTGGCGCGAATCGACCTCGTACACCGACGTGAAGGGGAGTGCGTACCCCACCGTTAAGGTTTCGATTCAGTGTAGTGATTCGGCTGATACCGCGCCACCGCCGAACGTGTCAGGATGCATCCCTCTCTAGAACAGAGTCACGCCGAGTCTTCAAACGCGAGATACGTGGAGGGCTGCGCTTCGCTCGTTGCCACAAACGCACTTCAGCGGCCCCAGAAGGCCCCTCTCGAGGAACTCGAAGGGGGCCTTTCCAATAGTGGGAGGCTATGCGCCCGTCCTCGACCGCGAGGCTAGGACCGGCGGCCGATCACCAGTTCCTGACGTTGATCTCGGTGATCTTGTGGGTGCTGTTCTTGACGTAGAAGTCGGTACCTTTGCCCCGCGTCTTGCCCAGGGTGTAGATCGTGTAGACATCGCCGCTGCGCTTCTTCAGCGAGCTGCCGTACGCCTTCTCCAGCTTTGCTTCGGTGCTCGAGACGTGGATCCCCCTCGCGGTGTGCGGGCCCGAACCGAAGATCGCGAGCATCCACACCACGTGCTTCTTGTTGCTGTAGGTTTCAACGTCGTAGCCGCCAGAGCGCTTCTTGCCGAAACACGAGCGGTACACGGTCTGACCTTCGTAGTTGTTGTCCTTCCTTGACTTGACGAACTTCAGGCCGACCCGGCTCTTCGTCTTCGTATCCGTCATCCCAAGCCGCGCCTTGTGGACGCCCTTGCTGACATAGATCTTGACGGTCTTGGCCGAGGCCGAGACCACGCCAACTGACGCGGTCATCGCCAGCATGCACACGGTCACGAGCAGCACCGTTGCAAGCCACGACTTTCTCGAACCTCTCATCGTCATCTACCTTTCGTCAGCCGAGCGACAACGGACTCCACACGCGACACGCGAGGGTCATTTCCTGATGAGCACGTGCGTCTTCACTGGCACTGTCGGACCGAATCTCACGATCTGGCTGTCGAGCATGTCCACGCATCCGAGGCTGCCGGCCCGGCCGATGACGCGTTTCCACGACGTGCCATGGATGAAGTACCCGCTGAACTTCAGACCGTGGTTCGTGATCTTCTCGAGTCTGAGCCAATACGCCCCGAGCCCTCCATAGGGCTTCTTGTTCTTGTGCTTCTTTGTGATCACGAACTCCCCCGTGGGCGTGGGCGTGCGCGGGGTGCCAATCGCAACGGAGAACCGCTTCACAAACACCGAGTTCTTCACGTAGTAGAGGCGGCACTCGGACTTGTCGACGACGATGTAGGTCTTGCGTTTCGGGGTCCGCCCCAAGTTCCACACCCGGTACGTCGGGCTGTCCGAGAAGCCCCATGCGTTGACGGCGCGGACCTTCACGAAGCTCTTCTGGTACGGCATCTTGGCCACGGACAACGCGAAGACGGTAGCTGTCGTGGACACGCTCCGAGAAGACGCTGACTCCCCGTTGACGAGAACCGTCATGGTCGCGGTGCTGGAGTGCCGCATGCCTCGGATCACAGGTGCGGGACCGACCACGGAGTTCTTCTTGAGGAGGGCCGAGGGAGCCGGCGGCACGAAGCTATCGGCCAGCACAAGGAGCGACGGGGTCTGGGCGAGCTCGGCTCCGCCGGCGTTCAGGAAGGTGACCGTGAAGGTGCAGCTGCTCGAAGCGACCGCGACGTGGTCGAAGCGGACGGCCTCAGCAGTATCAGCGGGGGCAACCGTCTGTGTTGCGACCCCCGTGCCGTTGCACTGCAACACCGCGAGCGCGCTGCCCGACACCGGCGAGGCCGTGACGCTCACCTCGCGCACGGTGCGGGACGCACTTACCAGGCGCAGAGAGCCGTCGCTTGACACGGTTGCTGCCGCGACCTCGGCGCGCGATGCGGCGCCCGCAGCAAGGGCGATCGCGAACACCGCCGAGCACAGAATCAGCAGACGCCCCCACGTGCGAGCCGGTCGTTCCAACATCGTGTTCATCCTCCAGGTCACACGAGCACCTCGGACAGTAGCATCATCCAGATCCAACGACCTAACTCGTTCGCCGTTTCTCTATGGTTTGAAAGGCCGCCAGTCCGCCTGTATCTCGCGACGGATCTTGGCTGCCATGCGGCTCCCTCCTGCACCAGTGAAGTGGATCTTGTCGCGCGCCCGCATCTTGACCACCCTGCCCGACGACGTCCGCAGACTCGAGCTGTACTTGCTGGCCCGGTTCTCGAAGAGCTTCCACGTTGATATGTAGCGCACGTCCTCCCGCTTCAGCGCCGCGCGCCGGGCCAGCCCATTGATGTGATTCATGTGGCGCGCATACCCCTTCGAGCGGCCGGGAATCGGCTGCCCCACGACGTAGACGACCGTGTCGCCGCTCCGCGCAATGTCCATGAGCCGGCCGACCCGCTGCATGTAGAGTGCGTCCCACGCCTTCGTGCCGCGTTCGTAGAGATTACCTTTGGAGCGGATGTGCTGCCAGTCGTTGGCGCCGAACATCATAACGACCACATCGGGCCGCCCGCGCCTCTTCATCACCGAAAAGCGCTTCGGCCAGTTGAAGGAGTCCGGCCGAGAGACCCCGCTGCTCGAGCGGTAGTCGACCACGACAGTGGCCGCCGTCCCCTTCATCGAACGCTTCAGAGCTGTCCCGGGCATCCCGACCATCGAGTCGCCGAACAGCAGGACCCGCACCTTGCCTTTGGGCCGGTACGAGGCGACCGTCACGGTGGTCCACGCGGACCGACGGGTAACGCCGTCCCACGTCAGCGCTTGGCGCATCCGCCACTTGCCCGCGAGCGGGAAGGCGGTCCGACCGCGCGATCTTCCCTCCCCGGTCGCCAATGAGGTGGCCAGGGGGACCGACTTCAACGTGTGCCACCTGCCGAAGTCGAGGAACGAGTACTCGAGCTGTGCAGTAACCTTGGCTGAGGCTGGAGCGGCCCAGGTCGCGGTGATCGAGCACGGGAGCTGCCGCCGTGCGGCACGCACGGTGCGGGGCGCCGCGACCACCGCGACCGACGCGTCCGACGAGACCGCCACGGACTCTCGCGCGGGCGCCACACACAACTCGCGCGGCGCACCCGCGGCCGACGCCGACACCGGCAGGGCCGCCGCGAGCGCCACGGCGCAGGCCAGCGCGGCGAACGTGCACACCGCTCTAGCCTTCATCTCATTCGCCATGCTCTCACCCTCCTTAAGTTCCGATGCTAAAAGTCCACATAGACGAACTGGCTGACCACGCCGGAGCCCAGGATGATCGCTACGACCAGCAGCGCCCAGAACAACGCGTAGCCGACGTCGACGAGCAGCTGCGCGGCTCTCTCCCGAGCGCCGTGTGGCGCGCGCTTTGGCGCGTCCACTTTGGTCTCCTCGGATGTCATACGAACCTACCAATCATGTTGACAAACCGGTCCACCGGCATGACGAACAGTCCCCACCCGACCGTGACCAGCGTGAACGTCACCGCGATTCCGGCGACCTTGCCAGCAACACCCACCAAGGCAGACACCGGGTCGGTCCTCAGCCAGGCAAAGCGCGTGCGCAGCGGCTCCTTGAGCAGCACGATCCAGCAGCGGTACACGCCGAGAAGCACGCCGTGGTAGATGCCCCACGCCAGGAAGTGCCACTGCGCCCCGTGCCAGATCCCCGACACGGCCATCGCGATGATGGAGTTCATGACAGCGTTGACCAGGCCGTGACGGTTGCCTCCGAGCGGGATGTAGACGTAATCCGTGATCCAGGCGGTCAGCGACATGTGCCAGTGACGCCAGAACTGCGCGATGTTGTCTCGGGTGTAGGGCCATTTGAAGTTCTCGGGTACGTGGATGCCGAACAGCCTAGCCGAGCCGATCGCGATGTCGGAGTATCCCGAGAAGTCCATGTAGATCTTCAGTGCGAACGCCAGGAGCGCCACGAGGATCTGCGTGTTGGAGGCGGCGTTCATCGCCTGCGTCGAGAGCAGCGGCGCGGTGAGCGGTGCGACCGTGTCGGCGATGACGATCTTCTTGGCCAGGCCGATCGCGATGCGGGTGATGCCGTCGTTGACGTCCTGCGCATCAGCCCTAGAAGTGCCGATCTGAGGCTTGAAGTCCTGGAAGCGTTTGATAGGTCCGGCGACCATCGTTGGGAAGAACAGCGCGAACGCGAAGAAATCCGAGGGCGAGTGCTTCGGCAGCTTGCCGGCCCCCGCGTCGACGATGTAGTGGACGAACTCGAACGTGAAAAACGAGATCGCCAGCGGCAGGACCAACTGCGGGAAGGTCGGCAGCCGCCCGGCACGCAGTGCCGCAGCCGCGCTGCTCGCCGTGCTGGATACGAGCCAACCGTACTTGAACAGCACCAGCACGCCGATGGCGGTCGTCATCGCGGCGGCGAACGCCCAGACGTGCTCGCGCGCCTGCTTGACCAGCACGAAGACCAGGATCATCTCGGCGACGATGAGCCACACGAACGCGGTCGAGTAGTACGCGTAGAACACCAGGCCGCAGGCCGAGAGCCACCATCCGCGCGCGCCCGAAGGCGCGAACCGGTAGACCAACGCGGCGATGATGAGGAAGACGACGTAGATCCACTCACCGAAGATCACGGCGTACCCGCCCCAAGGTACTGCGCCGTCTCCCGGAACAGCTGCTCGCCGAATATCCTGCCGCCCTGATCGGTAGTGTGACTGATGTCGGCGAAGTACTTCGACGGTATCTTGAAGGGGCCGGTGTTGGGGTCGACCAGCGGGAACCCGCCTTCCGAGACGACCCGCTTGAGGATCGCGAGGTTGGCCGAGTACTCCTTGGGGTCGACGAGCTCGTAGTCCTCGACGACCTCACGGTTGAGCGGCGACATGAAGAAGACCGCCTTCTTGTTGCGCGCCTCGAGCAGCTTGACCAGCTTGCGCAGGAAGACGACCTCGGAGTCGTTCGGAGCCAGTTTGTATGAGGAGTTCTCGGCGAATCGCGATATGGCGATCATGCGCTGCGTGGGCGGCATATCGTCCAGCGAGCCGAGCGTCTCGAACGGGTTGCTGTCCGCGGGCAGGCTCGTCAGGACACTTCGGGAACTGATGAACCGGTCGGCGAGGACCTGCCGGGGCTTGCCACCGAACAGCCGACGGTCGAGCGCGTCACGCTCGCGCCACAGTAGCCAGCGCTTGCTCACGACGCGGTCCACGCGCGAGACGCTGCCCGATGCCGAGGGCTTCACGCCGAGCAGTGTTGCCTCGTCGGGCGAGATGTCGACGTCGAGCAGCCGCGGAATCTCCGAGTAGCGCATGACCGACTTGCCGCGCGTCTTCGGGTTGAAGGTGTGGTATGTCAGCTGCACGTACACGACATCGACGTCGTCGGCGATGGCTTTGGCAATGAAGTACTCATCGGCGAGGAACTGGCCGTTGCTCGCAAGGTTGTAGGTTCGGTTAAGCCAGCCCGCACGATTCCCTGCGGCTTCGAACGCGGCGGGAAACGTGCTCGCGGGATCCTTGATCCGGTGGCCCCACGTGGGCGACGCGCCGAGGAACGCGACTGCCTGCTTGTCGCCGCCCCCGATCGTCGCCGCATGGATCGATGCCGCGAAGTCGGCCAGGGACGCCGTGGGCAGCGTGCGCGGCAACCGGTAATGGCGCTCGTAGGTGCTGGCCGGCGTGAGGGTGCGTGCGACGGCGCCGTCGACTGCGACGAGAAAGGCGACGCACAGCGCAATGCGAAGCAGCAGCCTGGGCCACGTCAGTCGCCGTTTTGGCGCTTGCCCCGACAGCTCGTCTCGGTCCGGTGAGAAGAAGGCTTCGGCGCCGATTGCAGGTTCGTTCGTGTCACGTCGCGCGTCGGCCAAGCTCCCCCTTCCCGGTCCCCATGGATCCCCCGAAGTGCCTCCGCGTCGAATGGTACCTCATGCTGCGCCACGGGCCGGACCGAGACCAGAGCCGTTCGCAACAAGGCGCAGGCGCACGTGCCCGCCGCGCTGCAAGGCATTGTGGCCCACTTGCCGTTCCCGCGCCTCGACACATCGGAGGAACTCGGTCTTGCGCGAGCCTCGACGAGCGCCTACCGCACCTTCACATAGTCGTACTTCTTCGACCAGATGGCGAGATGCTGAGTATCGGCAACTGCGTACGCTCGCAGTCGCCATCTCCCTGACTTTGGGAGTTTCATCTTCGCCCTATAGCGAGTTGTTCGCCTGTCGTTGTAGGTCTTGGCCGTAACAAAGCCCGCGGGCTTCCATGTGCCAGCGACCTTCTGGTACTTATATATGCGCACGGCTTTCAGCCCACTCGAGTGCGTCGGGCGGAGGGTCCCCCGGATGGTGTAGCTTCTGCTGCGCCTCATCGTCTTGGGCGCCACCGGTGCACCAACAGCGCGTGCGTTCGCAACGAACGTCGCTGTGATGGTGTGATCGGATCTCACGTACTTGAACGTGTAGGTTTTCACCGCGCCCACAGACACTCCGTCTACCTTCACGTCATCCACTCGGTACCCGCGATTTGGCTTGACGGCGAATGCCGGACTGTCCGTGCCGTAGGCGACGATCTGGGGGGTGTTGGGCGAGATGGAACCGTGCTTACCAGAAGTTGGCACGATTACGGTGCTGGAGGCTGGGTCGCTCATTGGGTCGCCGAAGTACGTGCGATAAATCGTCGAGAAGTTCATGTTGCCCGGAATAGACGGGTTGTAGACGTAGAGCTTGAAGGTCGCAAGGTTCTCTGGGTACAGAACAGTTCCGTACGTCGCATCCTCGTAGATGGTCTTCCTCATACCCGGCCGCCAGGTCGGAAAGCTCGGGTGACCTTCACCGTAGCTCGAGAGGAGACGCGCTCCATGCCACAGTTGGTTGCCGAAACCGGGGTAGCGATTGGTTGCGACTGGGTTGGTCGTCGGGTAGACGAGGCTACCTGGCACACCCGCACCCACCGCGCGTGCTAGGGTCTTGGCACTCGCTGCCTTCGTCAGGAGACTCTGCTCCTTTTGCAGCATCGTCAGCATTACCTTGGGACTGATCTGCCAAGCCTGGCAAGCCTCCCAGATGATCTGAGACGCGGGCTTGGGCGCCTCGCCCACGTCGGGGGTGCTGTTCAAGTTGTCCACCCTAGTGCTCAGCGTGATGACTTCATCGTGGTCCGATGTAACCAGCGACTTCAGGGGGCCCTGCTGCACTTCAAGAAACGCCTGGACATCCGCAGCCGACATGGAGTCGAAGTCGCGCATGTTGCCATCCGAGATAATCTCCTCGGGATTGAAGCCAACGGCTTGTGCATAAGCTGCATTCCCGAAAGTCAGGCATGCTACAGCAGCCATTGCGATGAGTGTGCGCGACATCGATAGCGCTCGGCGGCTCAAAAAGGTCGCATCCACTTGAACCCTTTCTCGATTTATTCACGAGCAGGAAGGCAGACCACGCCCGCCACCCCGAAGTATACCGTGACCCCCGCCAGTGCTCGATCCTACGGTTTGAACCGCGCAATCGAGCCGGATCGCGTGACCTTGGTGCCGCGCGCATTCGAGGTGCGCTTCATGATGCGGATGATCCGTTTGGCCGATTCCCCTTTGACCACCTTGGGTCTGCCGTTGGCGATGTAGCACGGCACCGCAGTGACCTCCGTGGGGCCTTTGGGGCCAAGCGTGACACGAAGGATCATCGAATCGCGGCCCATGGAGCTGCCTGGTGAAAAGACGAAGTTGCCGAGAGAATAGGCGATCAGCCCCTTCTTGTAGTATTCGACACCCTGAACCACGTGCGGGTGGTGCGACAGCACGAGGTCAGCGCCGGAGCGCACCGCCATGCGTCCGAAAGATACTTGGCGGCTCGTTGGGTAGTATGAGCGTTCGATACCCCAGTGAAACGACACGATGACGTAGTCAGCGTCCTTGGCAGCACGCTTGATCGCTCGCTGCGCTGTGGTGCTGCTCATCGTGTACGCGGTCCCCGACCGAGATGGAGTCGCCAGAAACGACGAGGGCCCTATCTGAGAGAAGGCGAGATAGGCGATCTTCGCACCGTTGCGCTCGATGATCGCTGGTTTGAACGCGGCCTTGCGGTCTTTGCCCGCCCCCGCGTGGGCTATGCCGGCCTTGTCGAGCGTGCGGATCGTGTCTTTGAGCGCAAGCGAACCGTAGTCGCGCGCGTGGTTGTTGGCCAAGTCAAGGAAGTCGAACCCAGCGTACTTCAACCCCCGCACCGCGCGCGGAGTGCCACGAAACGTGAACGTCTTGCCCGGCACCGCGCTGCCGCGCCCAGAGAGAGCGGTCTCGAGGTTGCCTACCGTCACATCGGCGCCGCGCAGTATCTTCGCGGTCGAGGAGAAAGGTGCCTTGGGGCCTTGGGAGGATACGAGCCGGGCAACCGACCCGGAGAAGTGAATGTCGCCGACCGCCGCCACGGTGATGGTGGGCGGCGCCGTCTCGGTTGGAGTGGTGGTGGCGTGCGCTACAGCCGGTGTCACCGCGGCAGCAAAGCACGCGACCACCGCGATCGCACAGCAAAAACGCCTCGTGCGGAAAGGTATTCGCAAAGCGCCCACGGATTCGCTCCTTCTCCGAGCGGCCGGAATATCGATGCGCCGGTGCACCGCGACGGCCCTGTGCGCCGATTCTCGCACATCGCGCGAGGGATTCGCAGAGAACTGAGCTGCGCACGGCATTGGAGTGAGCCCCCACGTCATCCTGAGCGTCTTACGGCGGTACCTACTTGGTGCACCAGGCAGGCTGGCTTCCGCTGCCGAGGAACCGGCGCTGCTTCCCCGTCAGGTTCATCGTCCAGATTCCAGCGCGGGCGTCGCTCGAGACGCTCTTGGAAGTGAGCACCATCTGGAGCGCGATTCGTGTGCTAGCCGGAGAGAACGATGGATCGAGGTACAACTCGTGATACGCCGAGGTGACCCGCCTCTGTGAGTGGGTCGCGGCATCGACCACGTAGAGGTCAGAGTACCCCGACCCATACCCGTCCTTGTTGGACCCGAAGGCGATCCACTTGCCGTTCTTCGACCAATCCAGACCCCGCGCTGCGGGCGTCCAGTTCCCGCCGTCAACAATCGCCCACCTCAACGAACCGGTGCTCAAGTGGGCAACGGCTACGTCGTAGCCGGAGTCCCCGCCGTCATCGAAGTACCTCGGTCCGCCGCTGAATGCCAGATCCGCCCCGGTGCGAGAGAACCGCGGTAGATACTGGTGCACCCCCCACAAGGCACCGCCTTCGTCCGTCGACCAGTCGAAGGGGTTCTTGAGCTCACCGGACAGCGTGCCGGACGTGGTGCGCTTGTGGATGACAACCCCACCTTGTCCCTTGAAGTTCTGGGAGCAGAGGGCGAACTTCTTGCCGTTCGGCGACACGTCCCCGTCAATCGGAAGCTGCGAAAAGCCACGAGCGATCAGCTTGCTCTTTCGAGTCACGGCATCGATCTTCATCAGATCCCACGACTCGATGGTGCCGTTGATGGGATCGTGCGTGACGCTCGCCCGCCGACTGAAATAGATTGTCCGCCCGTCGGGCGCCCAGAAGGGCCGCGCCTCCAGCTTCGACGTCTTCTTGAGTCGGTGCTTCTTTGCACCACTCGACTTCATCAGCCACAGATCGCCTCCCTTGACGTAGGCAATCGTTCCAGAGGATGCCGGCTTCGCGGCAGCCGAACAGACGAAGGGACCGAATGCCGAGCCAAGAATCACGGCAAGTGAAAGACCGATCCAAGTCACTCGATTCATACCTTCGCACCCCCAGTTCCAGACCCGCGGAATCCGGTCGAGTCACCGACCGGCCTGTCTCGATGCCCCCTCCGGCGCCGCCGATCACCCTCAGTACTTCAAGTACGACTTCGGGATTGAGTAGCGACGCTCACCGTCCGCGAAGGAGCCGAGAGATCCGGCCTCGTAGATGACCGTCATCCCCTTCTTGGTCCAGTAGTACTGGTGCTTGGCCAGCCCTGTCGCGGAGGACTCGGGCCTTTCATACAACCCCTGCTGGCTCCAGTTGAGCCGCCAGTAGCCCTGAGCCTTTCTGTTGGCCGAGGAGTACTTCGTTTTGCTCTTGAATGCCTTCGCCAGGGTGATCTTCTTCCCCCAATAGAGGTTGAATGACGTGTAGTTCTTGTCCGGATGAGGGCCGCCGCCCCACCAGTCTTCGGTGTAGAGAATGCTCAGCTTCCCACCCGAGGAGTACAGCACTTTCGGAGTGATCTTGAAGTAGTAGTCGTCGGGCGATGCTTCCGGCATGTACTCCAGATCCTCAGCGTACATGCTCACCGCCTCCTGATTCGTGGCATAGGCGGCCTTGGCGTACTTCTTCATCTCCGCGTTGGCCTTCTTGTACTTGCTGCCAGCGACCGAGTAGTACTTGATCCTGTGGTTGCCCTGGTAGTAGTGCGTGGTCACCTTTGGTTTGGCTACCGCGGTATCGGGCGAAACCAGGATCCCGACTGACAGGACCATGCATAGCGCAAACACCCAAGCGATCATCCTATCCGTCTTCACGAATTGCCTTTCTTGGAATCGACACCGACTACCTGGACGTGCGCGATTTCTGACATCATCGGCCTGAGTGCCCCCACAATCGGAGTCAGTCAGCGTAGAGACTCGCATCCACCTTGCGGATGTAGCGGTACCGCTTGCCCTGCGGGTCGGTCTTCCAGGCGTAATCCACAGAGCCAATCGGGCACCATGACTCCTTCGAGAAGTAGCGAACAAACGCCGAGTAGCCCACGCGCTTGTAGGTACCGCGCTTTGATGCGATCCGGAACCGGTTCTTGGTCTTGTTGCCACGAAACACATACACCTTCGAACTGCTGTCCAACTGCGATACAGAGACGCGGGTCTTCATTGAGAACTGTGTCTTCGACGCTGACTTCGGCTTGCAAAACTCGATGAGTGCGCCGGATAGATACTTGGCGGAGGCCATCGATGGCCCAACAACCCCTATGGCGAGCGCCGCAAGCACCGCAGCCACCACCAGCGTCTTCGACCGTGTCCAGCAATCGCGACTCATAGTGCGCTCCCTCGCCCATTAGGGCTGCTTGGCTGAAGCCGAGCCCATGGGACCTTCCCCATGTACTTGGCCACGGTGCTGCCGGCACCGCATGCTGTGCGACAACCCGCTCGAACGCCCTAGCAGGGCTGTGACCCCACTATCAACGCCAGACACTGAGGCCCTTCGCGTACTTCATCCTTCGGGCATCGGCGCCCTTGATGGTGCACGTCCACACCTTGTACATCACGCGCGCATCGTTGTACGGCATCGCGGAGTTCTCGAACGAAAGGAAGTGTCCGTCGGGCGAAACTTCAGGCGTCCCCGACCACCACTCCCAACTTCCGACGGTCCCCGGGGCGCGGAAGTACGAAAGGGTTTCACCGGTCGAGCGGAGTTGGACTGTGACCATGTTCTGACTATCCACGCTAACGGTGTATCGGCGCTGCCCGTACGTCGCCTTGGCCCGGAGGTCCGCGCCGTATTTAGGTGTCCCACCGTAGTAGCGCTTCTTCTTACCGGTCCGAGCATCGACGACGTACTTGACGAGCTTGTAGTCGGCGGTCTCTATGCGGACGACCGCATGGTACTTGTCCTTCCAGCCCCACAGCTCGCCGGTACGGTTCTTGAAGACAAGGTGGGCCTTTCCCTTGGGGTATGTCGCGATTCGCAGCTCTTCCGTCTGTCCGGCCCGGTCGCTGCGGTGGGTGCCCTCAAGCGCGACTGCATGCCGCCCAGGCCCGAACGAGAAGCTGCGGGCGGGGACCGTCGTCAGGCGCAGGCCCTTGATCGCAAGCGCGCGCCTGCCCGTCCAGCAGTTGTAGGAGTAGAGGCCTTTGCCGCCAGTCTGCATGAGCTTCGCATCATGATTGGCAAGCGCCACGCTCGGCGCGCCGAGAGCAAACAAACAGACAAGAACGAACGGCACTGCAGCTCGACCAGCACGTGTGAACACCGCGTCCCCCTTTGCCAGTATGGTCCCCGAGCGCATGATACCGCGAACGGCTTCTCGCGTGGGCCGTCCGCTGGAGACGCTTGCCGGCAACGACGAGTTCGTCGTCGCCACGGCCGAACCCCCGACTAGAGTCGCCCGCCCGACACACGCTCAGAACTCGCCGTAGTCGCTCGCCCATATCTTGCGGGCGTATCGGTAGCGCTTACCCGCCGAATTCCTCTTCCAGATGAAGTGGACCGAGGCCACCGACGTACGGTCAACCTCCACGTACTTCCGGAATGTCGCGTAACCGACCTTCTTCCAGTAGAGGCCGCCGCCGGAGTTCTTGCGCTGCACCAGAAACGTTGTGCGCTTCTTGTTGCCGCTGAACGAGGCCGAACCGAGACTGCGTACCCGGCCCGTCACTTCTCGCCGTCCCGGACCCGAGGCTGCGTCCGACGTATCAGTCCCTACACAGCCCCAACTCACGGGCAAGGCCCTGCATGCGCACCGAGAGTTCACCCAGCGCGTCGGCGAAGAAGTGCTCGACGAGCGTCGACCCGGAATAGCGTCCCACTATCAGCTCGATCTGGTCCAGCACCGCGTCCATCTGCCTGAGCTCCGCAGCCAGATCGTCCGTCACGCCCTCGGTGAAGGTGATCCTGCCGTGCGAGACCCTGAAGGGCAGCTGTTGGGCCACAAGGAACGAGTCCAGCTCCTGCTCGGCGTTGAGCGCCAGACGCGGACCGCCCAGACGGCGGAAGCTCGCAAGGACCCCATCCACCATCACCGAGAATATCGCCCGCGCCTCATCGGGTGCCACTGTCTCGGATGCCCGTTCGACAACGGATGACTCGGCCTCGAGTTCCTCGAGGATCGCCCCGGTGAACGCCAGCACTATGCGCCGGTCGAACTGCGAATCACAGCAGCGTTCCAGCTCCTCGAGCGCCTCTCGCGGGGAGCGGCCAGCACGATAGGGACGATCGGCAGTGATCGCCTCGTAGCTGTCCGCGACGGTGAGTATCCGCGCAAGCAGCGGAATTTCCTCGCCCTTCAGCCCCGCAGGATAACCGGTGCCGTCCCACGCCTCATGATGGTGCCGGACAACCGGGGTGATGGCCCACGGGAACGCGACCGGCCTGAGGATGTTGGCGCCAATCAGCGGGTGATGGCGCATCTGGACCATCTCGTCGTCGTCGAGCTTCCCGGGCTTGAGCAAGATCTCCTCGGCTACGCCGATCTTTCCTATGTCGTGCAGGTACGCGGCCATCTCGAGTGCGATTCGTTGGTCGTGTGAGAGCCCCATCCTCTCGGCGATGAGCGTGGCGTACCCGGCGACATACTCCGAGTGGCCCCGCGTGAACGAGTCCTTCGCGTCGACGGCTGCCGCGAGCGAACGGACAGTCGCGAGATAGGCGTCCTGGAGACTCGTGAACAGTTCGATGTTCCCAATGGCGATGGTCACATGGTTGGCGATGGTCGAGAGGAGCCTGACGTCGTCGCTATCGAAGCGATAGGCTGAATCGCTCGACCCGACGGTCACCGAGCCTATCGTGCCTTCGCTGGATACGAGCGGCACGCACAACGCCGCTTTGGCGCCCGTGATGGTATCGATCTGTTCGTAGGCCGAACCCGTGTCGGGATTGAAGATGAGCGGCCTGCCCTCACGCACGACCCACTCGGACATCGAGGATCGAACCGCTCCATCGGCGTCGCTTCCACGCGACCCCCTGAGCGCTCGCACGCTAAGCGCGTCGGTGTCGCGATCGCGAAGCGCCACATACCCCAAGTCGAGGTCGAAGATGCGGAGCGCCGAGTCCAATACCGAGCCGAGCAGCTCCTCCATGTCGAGCGTCGAGCCCAGCGCACGGCTCATCTCGTAGAGAGTCGCGAGCTCGAGCACCTTCTTCGTCAGAGTCTCCGACCGCTCGCGAAGCGCATCGGTCATCTGGTTGAAGGAATCAGCGAGGTCGCCGATCTCGGAATTGCTCGCCACCTCCACTTGCGTGGTGAAGTCGCCATCCGCGATGCGGCGGGCGCCTTCGGCCAACTCCACCAGTGGCTCAGATACCCGCCGAGCCACCACCGCACCCAAGACGACCAGCACGACCACCGCAACCACAAACCACAGCGCGATGAGATTGCGTGCGGCATGTCCTGCCCTCACTGGCGCTGACTGATCGATGGCGCCGACCACGTAGCCGGGCGACTCCGAGGTGAGGGCAGAGCCCAGCGAGATCGCCCGCGCATAGAGCCGGTACTCGCGCGAGCCGTAGGTGCCGAAACCGGCAGCACTGCCCCCTCTGCTGGCCTCAGAGATGAGTGCCACAATCTCGGGCGCGGGATCGGTCATGGCGGGCACCAGAGGCTCGCCTTCTTGCGCATGGGCAGCATCACCGATGCCCAACGCTACATTCCTGCCCTGGGCATCGTAGAACCCGAACGCGTCGTCGCCGCCGATCTGAGCGCCGTCCATCAGCCCTTTGTCTATGAACTTCGCGGCCGCCACGCTGTAGCCGCCCGGGGCAGCCGAGAAGGGCCGTATCGCCACGAGGGCCATCTGGCTTCCCAGGCGCGTTATCAGCGTCCGTGGCCGCTGTGTGTCCCACGTCGGCTTGCCCCACAACGGCCGCGTCCCGTAGCGCAGATCCGGCGATCCGGTGACCGCAACGACGCCACCGTCTGAGTCCAGGATCATAAGTACGTCGAATTGGAGGTTGACGTTCATCGCGGTGGTGTTCGCACGCAGGGACGCCTCGTTGCGCGCTTGAATCGCGTTGAGAACCGTGGCGTCGCTGGCAATCACTCGGGATCCGCGCTCAACCTCGAGTACGTGGTCCTCGACGTAGGCGACCACGCGCTTGGCCGACTCCTCGGCAGTCTGCGAGGCCCAGCTCGTGGTGAAGCTCCCGAACGAGTACGAGGCGGCGACCGTGACGATGATGCCCATTGCGGCGGCCGCAAGAAACAACGGAAGCGCGATCTGCAGGTAGAGCCGGGAGTTGGCGGTTGAGAATCGCTTCATCAGTCCGCAGCGACGTGAAACGCCGCATACCCCTTCTTCTTGAGCTCCTCCGCGGCCTGCGGACTTTCCGCCCACTTGACGAACTTGTCCACGTGCGCCAGCGGATTCGATTCCACCACTATCCCCAGCTCGCGGACCGGCTGATACTCGCGGTTCTCGACTGTCTCGACAGAGGGCTCTACACCGTCCAGCGCCAGAGTCTGCGCCGCGCACCGCGAAGACAGGAGCCCGCCTAGAGAGACGCATCCGATCGCCCCGGGGGTGCCTTCCAATCCGACCAGTACGTCCTCCTCGTAGAACAGCGGCACCGTGTTCGTCGTGACCTGCGTGTCTTTGAGAATGAACGTGCGGAAGGCCTTCTTGGCTGACGAGCTCTCATCTCTATCAAGAACCACGATCGGCACGTCATCGCCCCCCAGCTCGCTCCAGTTGGTGATCCGTCCGGCATAGATGTCACACACCTGCGATGCCGAGACGGACCTGACCGTGCCGGAGGGATGCACGGCAAGCACCAGCCCGTCCCTCGTGAGCGGATGATACGAGATAGCGTGTGCGGACTGTCCGCCCGTGAGTCTCCCCGACATACCCGCGACATCCAGTGCGCCTTCGGTCACGCCCTGGATCCCGCCTGCCGAGTGCGTATCGGGGAACCACTTGAAGTTCACCTCGTTGCGATAGGGGTAGATCTCGGAGAGCGTCCTGAGCAGCGCGAGATGGGGGCCCGAGCCGGCGGCTCTGATCACCGGGACTGAAGTTATCGCGGCGAAGTGCCCGTCAGGGGCGCTCGAGCAGCTCGCGAGCAGAAGGCAGGTCAGCATGAGCAGCGCCGCCCGCGGCACTCCGGAATGCGAACGCACTGAACACCCCTCACGAGACGAGCCGACGAGTCCGAACAGTGCATATGAGTATACGCGTACCAGAGCCCCGGGCCGCATGCTCCCGGGGCTCTGAATTGACCGACTGTTGGGGCCAGACGCTATCCCTCGGTCGCGCACCTTCTCTGGATGTACTCCCAGTAGCGATCGACCTCGGCCTGGACCGTCGCCAGCAGCTCCTCGTTGCCCGGAGCGAACAGGTGCTTGAAACGCCCCTGCGGTTTCAGGAACTCCGTGACCGGCTTGCGCTCCGGCACCTTCACGGTCTGCCGCCACACGCCGTCTTCGACCTCGAACACGGGCCAGAACCCGGTCTGAACGGCAAGCTTCGCAATCGCGACGGCTTGGTTGCTCGCGGTTCGCCAGCCCCTCGGGCACGGAGCGAGCACGTTGAGGAACGCAGGGCCCTCCACAGCGAAGGCCTTCTCTGCCTTGGTGGTCAGATCACGCCAGTGGCTCACCGATGCCTGCGCGGCGTAGGGGATGCCATGCGCAGCCATGATGGAAGTCAGATCCTTGCGGCGCTGCTGCTTACCCTGCTGCGCCTTGCCGACCTCAGCCGTCGTCGCCCAAGCACCCATGGGGGTGGCCGAGGAACGCTGGATACCGGTGTTCATGTACGCGCCGTTGTCGTAGCACACATAGACCATGTCGTGCCCGCGCTCCATGGCGCCCGAGAGCGACTGCAGACCGATGTCGTAGGTGCCGCCGTCCCCGCCGAATGCCACGAACTTCATCTTCTTGTTCGCGGGGATCTTGCCGGCGCGCTGGAGTCCCTTGAACGCGGCCTCGACGCCTGAGACGGTCGCCGCCGAGTTCTCGAAGGCGTTGTGGATGAACGGGACCCGCCACGACGAGTACGGGTAGATGGTGGTCGAAACCTCGAGGCATCCCGTTGCACAGCCCGCGACCATCGGGGTGTCCCCGGCCGCGAGCAGGATCTGCCGGACCGCGATGGAGGCGCCGCACCCCGCGCACAGGCGGTGCCCGCCGGACAGGCGGTCGGGGTGTGAGGTGAGCTCTTTCAGAGTTGCCATATCCGCATCCCTCCTATCGGGTGCCGAGATAGGTCAGGCCAAACGGGGCCGTGGCACCCGAGGCGATGTCGGACAGGTCGGTGAAGACACGCTCGATGAGCTCGAGGCGAACATCGGAGCCGCCCAGACCGTAGATGTAGTTGACCAGCGGCACGCGCGTCTCGAGATCGTAGAGCGCGCTTCTTACCTCGAGGAACAGCGGGCCACCCTCGGCACCGAAGCTTTCGGAGCGATCGAGCACGGCTGCGGCCTTGACGCCCTTGAGCGCGGCGCGCAACTCGTCGGCCGGGAATGGACGGAAGACGCGAACCTTGACGACACCGGCCTTGACGCCCTTGGCGCGTAGGTCACGCGCTACGTGGCGAGCATTGCCGGCCGTCGAGCCGATGACCACGATGGCGATGTCGGCATCTTCCATGCCCCACGTCTCGACGAAGTCGAAGGGGCGACCGGAGAGCTCTGAGAACTCGGCGCCGACAGCCTTGATGACGGCCTTCGAACTGTCAATCGCGACGCGTTCCTGCTTCTTGAACTCGAAATAGGGGCCGCCCAGTCCGGAGAAGTTGCCGTGGCTCACCGGGTTGTCGGTATCGAGCAAGGCGTAGCTGGGCACGTACTCGCCCACGAACTTCGCGACGGTCTCATCATCCATGACCTGAGCGCGATCGATGGAGTGCGTGGTGATGAAGCCGTCCGCCGTCGTCATGACCGGTAGAAGCACGTCGGGATGCTCGGCGATTCGGAAGGACATGATCGTGTTGTCGTAGGCCTCCTGGGCCGTCTCGGCGAACAGGATGATCCAGCCGGTATCGCGGGCGCCCATGATGTCACTGTGGTCGCAGTGGATGTTGATGGGGGCAGACAGTGCGCGGTTCGCATTGAACATCACGATGGGCAGACGCATCCCGGCTGCGATGTGCAGCTCCTCCCACATGAGCGCGAGACCCTGTGAGGAGGTGGCAGTCGCGACGCGGGCTCCCGCAGCCGACGCGCCCACCGCAGCAGACATCGCGGAGTGCTCGGACTCGACGTTGACGTACTCGGCGTGCATGCGGCCCTGAGCCACGAACTTGGCCAGCTCCTCGACCACGGTGGTCTGCGGGGTGATGGGGTATGCGGGAATAACGTCAGGCTTGCACTGACGCATCGCCTCGGCGACAAGCGTGTTGCCGGTTGCGGCGAGAGTCTTCTGATCCACCATGGCTACTTCACCCCCGGCAGTTCGCAGCCCTCGGGCACCATCTCGATCGCCTTGCGGCCGAACTTCGGGTTCGTGGGGCACTCGGAAGCGCAGATGCCGCAACCCTTGCAGTGCTCAAGGTCAAAACCAACTACCTTGTCTCCCTCGACCTTCACCGAGCTGTCGGGACAGAAGATCCAGCACAGAAGACACTGCGTGCAGACCTGCTCGTCGCGGTACGGCTGCTCGGAGCGCCATCCGCCCACGTTGTAGTCGTCACTGTTGCCGCTCTGGGGAATCACTGCGGCGCGAGGGAACTCCTCAGTCTTCCATTCGTTGATGTTGGAGATGTCCCATTTGCTCACGCGACGGTCACCTCCTTGTACGCCCGATCGACAGCCGCGAAGTTGGCATCGAT
>JBBREQ010000037.1:0-20471 GCA_038202795.1 Coriobacteriia bacterium
TATCGGCAAGAGTCGTCATGGCGCTAGGGTACCCGATGCGCAGCTCTGGCACGCGCACGCGCGAGAGCATAGACTACGGAAGTTCACATCCCCCACTACCCAGGAGCCACCCGTGCCCTCCTTCCACCTCACCGACCCCACCCTGACCGCAATCGCCGAGAAGGTCGCGCGCGGCGAGCGCCTCAGCCGAGAAGACGGCATCGCGCTGTACGCCAGCAACGATCTCATCGGCATCGGGCAGATGGCGGACTTCGCGCGCCGGCGCATCAACGGTGACCGCGTCTACTTCATGGTGAACCGCCACATCAACCCCACCAACATCTGCCGAAACCGCTGCAAGTTCTGCGCGTTCGCACGCAATGCCGACGAGCCCGGCGCCTACGAGATGACGCTCGATGAGGTCGCGAAGGCGGCCGCAGAGGGAGCGGCGGATGGCGCCTACGAGATCCATATCGTGAGTGGCCTGCACCCCGACTGGAGCTACGAGTTCTACATCGACATGGTCGCTCGCACCCGTGCTGCAGTGCCCGACCATGTGATAGTGCAGGCGTTCACCGCCGTCGAGATCGAGCACATGGCGATCATCAGCGGCAAGACCACCCGTGAGGTCCTGGTCGACCTCAAGGCCGCCGGCCTCGACGCACTGCCCGGCGGAGGCGCCGAGATCTTCAGCGAGCGCACGCGCGTGGCCGCGTGGGACAAGAAGACCAAGGGCGACGTGTGGCTGCGCATCCATGGCGAGGCGCACGAGCTGGGGATCGCCACCAACTGCACCATGCTTTACGGCCACATCGAGACCACTGACGAGAGAGTCGATCACCTCATCCTGTTGCGCGAACAGCAGGATCTGACCGGCGGATTCCTCGCGTTCATCCCGCTCGCGTTCCACCCGGCCAACACCGAGCTCGAGGACCTGCCGGCGACCACCGGCTTCGACGACCTCAAGACACTTGCTATCGCGCGTCTCATGCTCGACAACATCCCGCACGTGAAGGCGTTCTGGATCATGGTGGGCCTCAAGATCGCGCAGATCGCCACGGCCTTTGGCGTCGACGACATCGACGGCACCGTGGTCGAGGAGCGCATCACCCACATGGCCGGAGCAACCACACCCGAGGCCCTCTCGAAAGACGATCTCGTGGCGATGATCACGGAAGCCGGGCGCGTGCCGGTCGAGCGCGACACGCTCTACCGCATCGTCAGGGTGTACGCCGAGGAACCCACCTCCCCTGCATGGCACGCAGGACCCGTGGGCACCCCGCCGCGCGTGGGTGTTTCGAAGGGAACTGTGGGTACCGACAGCACCAACGCCCAGTAGGCGCCTCGCGCGCTCCCCTTCCCAATTGACACCGCCTCTACATTTTCTTAGTATTCATCTACGGAGGTGTAGACGATGGTGTATGAACGCAAGCAGGTTCAGATCTCGGCATTCATCGCCGAGGAGACCAAGGCCGCACTCGACGAGTACGTCGCATCCACCGGCCTCAAGAAGAACCGCGTGATCGAGGAGGCGTTGCAGCGCCACCTCGCAGCGGTCGACGAGATTCCCGCGGACATGATCATCGAGACCCACCTCACCACCACGCCTGAGGGCTGGGCGATGATGGGGGACATGATCGAGAACGAACGGGAACCCGAGCCCGCGCTCATCGAGATGTGGGAGAAGTACTTCGAGTTCGTGAGAAGCGACGGAGAATCACTCGCCCGCCGGATTCGACCGCTTCTGGCCGCCGATGGAGACTAGCGCGCTCACCGCCGCAGATTCGCGCGAAGGATTCCGTTCCGGTGACCCGCGCATCGACGAGTTCTTCCGCCGATACGCAGGACAGAACCAGTTCAGACAGCATGTGGGGGTCACATTCTGCGCGCGGGAAGCAGGTGAGATCGTGGCGTTCGTCACGCTCGCAGCCGGAGCTGTCGAACCCAAGGAACTGCCGGACCCGACGCGTGCGCAGCTGCCTGGGTACACAGCACCGGTGTTGCGGTTGGCTCGCCTCGGTGTCGACCAGCGTCTTCGGGGCCAGGGCATCGGCACTGCGATGCTTGCGTCAGCGACCGTCATCGCCTTGGAGATGCGGGCGCGCGTGGGATGTGTCGGCGTCGTTGTGGATGCCAAGCCTGACGCCATGGGCTTTTACGAGCGCAACGGGTTTCGCGCCGTGCCCATCACCTCGCGCATGGCCGGAGCGGGCGCCCCGCCTGTTCGTCTGTTCTCGGACCTGAATCACGCACTGCGAAGCGTGAAGCGCACCGGTGGCGTCATCTCGCCCGCGGACTCGCTGGCTGCCGAGGTGCGCCGCCGCGCGAGAGAGCTGGGGCTCTCGGCCGAAGAGGTACGCTCTGCCGTCGATCGCATGCTGGGTGCTTCCTAGTACCAAGCGGGTGGCTCCTTCTCCAAGAGCTCATCTCAGAACCTCAACGTGTGCGCGCTCCCCTCGAAGCGGTACGATGATCGCGCACTCGAAGGGAGAGCCGCTTGCCCCGTCCCCGCCTTGGCCACATCCAGTTCATCAACTGCCTTCCGCTCTACTACGGCATGGTGAAAAATGACGTCCTCCTCGACGTCGACCTGGTGCGTGCCAACCCGGCCGACTTGGCGCGCATGCTGCTCGCCGGCGATCTCGACGTCGCCCCCATCCCCGCCATCGAGTACGCACGCCACGCCGATGACCTCGTGTTGCTGCCCGAGATCGCGATCTCGAGCGACGGCGAGGTCCAGTCGATCCTGCTCCTCTCGGAAGTCCCCGTCGAGGAGCTCTCGGGCAAGACAGTGGCGCTCACCAACACCTCACGCACGTCACAGGTGCTCGCGCGCATCATGCTGGAGAAGCGCTGGGGCGTGTCAGCGGAGTTCGTCGACATGCCGCCGGACTTGCCGGCGATGCTGCGCGACTCAGACGCGGCGCTGCTTATCGGCGACGAGGCCCTGCGCGCCTACTGGGAGCCGCCCGAGGGTATCTACGCCTACGACCTGGGCGCCCAGTGGACCGCATGGACCGGACTACCCATGGTCTACGCCGTGTGGGCAGCCCGGCGTGACTGGACCGCCCACGAGCCCGAAGCCGCACACGCGGTCTCGAATGCGCTGTCCGGCTCGCTCACCTACTGCCGAGATCACCTTGACGACATCAGCGAGTACGCCGCGCGCTGGGAGCAGTTCGGTCCCGAGAAGTTCCGCAGTTACTTCGACGCGCTGCAGTTCAAGTTCGACCCCCGTTACCGAGAAGGCCTGCGCCGGTACCTCACCGAGGCCGTCGCCATCGGCCAGCTTGACGCCGTGCCCGCTATCCACGTCTTTGGCGAGGACACGCCGTGGTGACGCCGCTGGGACCGCGTGACGCATCGAGAGTGATCGCGAACGAAGCCGCTGCGGGCACGCTACGCCTCACGCCGCGCGAGGCACTCCTGCTGCTCGAGCACGGCGACGTGCTGGATCTGGGCGCCGCAGCAGGCGCGATGCGCCGCCGCCTGCTTCCCGGCGACAAGGTCACCTTCATCGTCGACCGCAACGTCAACTACACCAACGTCTGCGTCTCCGAGTGCCGCTTCTGCGCGTTTTACGCGACCAAGGACTCCGAGGCGGCCTACGTGCTCACGCGCGAGCAGCTCGCCGAGAAGGTCGCCGAGACGATCGACCTCGACGGCACCGCTATTCTGCTGCAGGGCGGTATGCACCCCGACCTGCAGATCGAGTGGTACGAAGGCATGCTGCGCGACATCAAGGCCGACCACCCGGCGATTCATGTGCACGGCTTCGGACCGCCTGAGATTCACCACATCGCCAAGCTCTCGGGCCTCTCCACGAGCGCGGTTCTCGCCCGGCTGCGTGCCGCGGGGCTCGATTCGCTTCCGGGCGGTGGGGCCGAGATACTGGTCGACCGGGTGCGCGGCCACGTCTCGCCGCGCAAGGCCACGTCAGACGAGTGGCTGGATGTGATGCGCGAGGCTCACAAGCTCGACATCTCGACCACCGCCACGATGATGTTCGGCGGCATCGAGACGCTCGAGGAGCGTGTGGAGCACCTCACCCGCATCCGCGAGGTTCAGGACGAATCCATCGCCGCCGGCCACGTGGGCTTTCGCGCGTTCATCCCGTGGAGCTTCCAGCCGGGCAACACGGCGCTGGCCGATGAGCAGGGCGCCTCACGCGGCGCGCCCATGACAGCAGCGAGCGGATGGGAGTACCTCAAGACCCTGGCGGTGTCCCGACTGTTTCTGGATAACGTCCGCAACATCCAGGCGAGCTGGGTCACCCAAGGCGGCAAAGTGGGACAGGTCGCGCTCGTCTTTGGCTCCAACGATATGGGCTCGACGATGATCGAAGAGAACGTCGTCGCGGCAGCCGGCACCCACTTCATGCTCGCCCGCGAGGAGCTTGTGCGCCTGATTCGCGACGCCGGGTACACGCCAGTACAGCGCGATACCCTCTACCGAGAAGTACGCCGCTTCTAACTGCCGCCGCACGCAGGGTCGAGCACTGCTAGGATTTGGGAATACTCGGTCACAACAGGGAGGTCGATCATGGAACTCTGGTTCTGGGTGTGGGTCGTTGTAGCAGTCCTCTTCTCGGTGGCCGAGATGTTCACGGCCGGCTTCTTCATGCTGCCGTTCGGTATTGGCGCAGGCGTGGCCGCCGTACTCGCCTATTTCGACATCGCGCTCGTCTGGCAGTGGGTCGTCTTCGTAGGACTTTCGACCCTGCTCATGTTCACGCTCAGGCGCTTCTCGGACACGATGACGCACGATTCGCCGCAGATGGTCGGATCGGACCGTCTCATCGGGCGCCCTGGCGTCGTGATCGAGGCGATCGAACCGGCCAGCGGCGCAGGACGGATTCGTGTGGACCGGGAAGAGTGGCGCGCGGACACGCAAGACGATGTAGCGATCGCGGAGGGTGCAGCCGTCACTGTCGTTGCTCTGGTAGGCGCGCATCTGGTTGTCAAGCCATTCAGCGACCAGCAAGCAGACTAGGTAAGGGGAGGAACGCGCATGACTGGAACCGGAGTATTTGGTGTCGTCTTCATTGGACTCGTACTGTTCGTGTTCGCCTTCGTGTACGTGGCGAGCGCTATTCGCATCATTCGCCCCTACGAGAAGGGCGTGGTCGAGCGACTGGGCAAGTACCAGCGCACCTTCGAGCCGGGACTGCACATCATCATCCCGTTCCTCGACCGGGTCACCAAAGCAGACATGCGCGAGAACGTGGTCGACGTGCCGCCACAAGAGGTCATCACCAAAGACAACGTCGTGGTCACAGTCGACGCGGTCGTCTACTACGAGGCCACCGACGCGGTGAAGCTCATCTACAACGTAGCCAACTTCTACCTCGCCGCAACCAAGCTCGCACAGACCAACCTACGTAACGTGATCGGCGAGATGCAGCTCGACGAGTCGCTCACCAGCCGCGAGAAGATCAACGCCACGTTGCGCCAGATTCTCGATGACGCCACCGACAAGTGGGGCGTTCGAGTGGTGCGCGTCGAGCTGCAGCGCATCGAGCCGCCCGTGGATGTCACCGAGGCGATGCACCGCCAGATGAAGGCCGAGCGTACCCGACGCGCATTGATCCTCGAGGCCGACGGCGACAAGCAGGCCGCCATCACGCGAGCTGAGGGTTCCAAGCAGGCCACCATCCTCGAGGCCGAGGGCCGAGGAACCGCCATCAAGGAAGTCGCCGAAGCCGAGAAGTTCCAGCGCATCGCGCTCGCGCAGGGTGAGGCACGCGGCATCGAGACCGTGTTCGCCGCCATCCACGAGGGCAATCCCACAAGCGACCTGCTGGCAGTGCGCTACCTCGACGCGCTCCCCAAGATCGCGGACGGCAAAGCAACGAAGCTCTTCATGCCCTATGAGATCAGCAACGTGCTCTCGTCAGTGGCGGCCATGGCCGAGGCGTTCAAGTCCGGAGGCGATGCTGTGGGCGCCACGCCGGTTGAAGCGGCTCCCTCGGCCACCCCGGCGAAATAGGCGATAGTTGGTCCGGCCCACTGGGCCTGATACGTAAGAAAGGCGGCCCCGTTGGGACCGCCTTTCTTTGCATTCAGTCTTTGTGTGTCGCGCAGTACTAGAGCTTGCGGACGTTCACGGCCTGCTGCTTGCCGTTCTGACCGGTCGCCTCTTCGAACGCTACAGCCTGACCCTCGTCGAGGCTCTTGAAGCCGTCGCCCTGGATCTCGCTGAAGTGAACGAACAGATCGTCGCCACCGTCGCGCTCGATGAAGCCATAACCCTTGTCAGCGTTGAACCACTTAACTTTTCCCTCTGCCATTCTTAACCCTACTCTCTGCCCCTATCGGGCAAAACAAAGCGACGCGCCGGATTACCCTACGTCTACGAAGGGATCCACCACGTCGCAAACAATCGGACCCCGACTGGGTCCACGACGACACAGTAGCACGGTTTTTCGCCCGTGCCTAGCACTCGATTGGAGCCGTGATCGCGACAGTGATGTGGCACCCGCGACCCGGCTCGGGTAACCTCAAGCCCAAGGAGGGATGCCCCATGGTTGACCAGCACATACCTAGCGCTCAGTTCGGCATCTGCGGCGGTTCCGGATCGCTGTCGTTCGACTTCCCCGGTGCACTGGATGACGATCGGGTCGAGGTGCTAGCCGAAGACCTCGAGTTCGACACCCCGTTCGGTCGCTCGCCCGCATTCGTGCACTTTCGCGTCACCGGTCCGCACGGCGCGCGCGAGGCGCTCGCGGTCAAGATGCACGGCTGGCGGCGCGGCGTGAAGCGCGCCGACGCCTCTCTGCAGGTGTTCTGGGTCTTCTCGGAAGCCGGGGTTGTGAAGGTGCTGGCCGACGGTGGCGTGGGTTCGCTGAACCACCTGCTCGACCCGCGCGACGTCGTTGTCCCCAACGACTTCATCGACCTCACGGTCAAACAGGACATCTACGTGCGCGGCGATCACCTGCTCATCATGCGCAAGCCCATCTGCCCCGAGCTCTCGAAGCACCTGTATGCGGGCGCGTCGGAGCACTTCAGCCGTGTCTTCAAGCGAGGCACGTATCTGGTGACTGACGGACCGCGTTTCGAGTCCGTAGCCGAGGTCGATTACATGAAGCGGCTGGGCGGCGACATCATTGGCCAATCACTTGCACCCGAGGTGTTCCTGGCCCGCGACATAGGCGCGTGCTACTCCGGCATCTATCTCGTGGTGAACTACGGCGAGGGCGTGGTACGCGAGTGGGAACACGACGAGCTCAAGGCCGCCTTCTTCGAAGAGTCCGAGACGATCTCGCGCATCGTGCTTGACGCAGTAGCCAACGCGTCGCTGGCCCAGGGCTGCGGCTGCATGGATCACCGCAAGCCCTCTCTGCTGTCGATTCCCGACGTCCGAACGGACAGCTGAGGGCATGCTGGTCTCCGCCGACTGGATCCTTCCCATAGCAGCACCGCCCCTGCGTGAGGGCGCGGTGCTCGTGACTGGAGAACGAATCACCGCAGTCGGACCTCTTGCGGATTTGCGTGCCGCCTATCCAGCCGAGCCCCACGAGCACTTCGCCGGATGCGTCATGACTCCAGGACTCGTCAACGCACACACTCATCTGACGCTCAGCGCCCTCGCAAATGTCGTCGGGCCTCTGCCGTTCGCACAGTGGCTTCCTAGGCTGGTCACGGCACTCAAGCCCTGGGATATCGCCGATCACGAGGCCTCAGGCGTCATCGGTGCCGAGGAGTGCCTGTCGTCCGGGGTCACCGTCGTGGGCGATATCGCGTACGGTGCAGCCGAGGTAGCGCGCGCCAGCGCCGCCGGCCTGGGCGGCGTGTACTACTGGGAACTGCTTGGCATGCACGCCGAGCAGATCGACGCCGCACTCTTGGACCTGCGTTTTCCAACGCCGTCGACCAAGTACGGCTCGCGCGTCGTCTGCGGGCTGTCTCCCCACTCCCCCTACACCTCCGGTCCCGCCCTGCTGCGTGCCGTGCACGATCTGGCTGCGAAGCTGGGCGTCCCCTCGGCGGTTCATCTCGCGGAATCGCACGCGGAGCTCGAGCTGGTGCGCGATGGAACCGGACCTCTTGCGACGACTGCGGCGCGCACCGCTTTCGGGTTCACGCCCACCGGGACCACGTCCGTCGCGTATCTTGCCGCCTTGGGCGCGCTCAAGGGCACAACCGCCGTACACCTGTGCTACATCACCCCGGACGACATCGAACTGCTCGCGGCGCAGGCGCGCGGTGCGGTCACGTGCCCGCGCTCCAACCACTATCTGGGCAATCCGCCGCCCGCGATCGGCCCCCTACTGGCAGCGGGAGTGGCGGTCGGAATAGGCACGGACTCGTCGGCAAGCAACCACGACCTCGATCTGATGGCCGAAGTCCGCGCGCTACGCGCTGCCGAGAACAGCCTGACGTCGACCCAGTTGCTGCAGATTGCGACCAGGGGTGGGGCTCTCTCGATCGGCGTGGACGATCGCTATGGGTCGCTCACGCCCGGCCTGTTCGCCGATCTGGCCCTGTTCCGCATCGAAGCCGGTGCCGACCCTGAAGCGGCCGTTGTCGAACTGGGAGGGCGCGGAAGCACCGATGCGGTCATGGGTGCCGGTGTGTGGCTCGTGCGCGACGGGGAGTTGCTGGCCAGGGATGCCACTGCCGGCGATCGTGCAGCAGACGCCCGCGGACGCTCGCTCGATGCCCTTCGTAGCGCGTAGCCCGTTCTCGAGGCTGGTTCTCGAAGCTACAAACGAAAACGGGTGCCCCTGGGGACACCCGCTTTGCTGACGGTCAAGGCGTGTGATTGCGGCGTCTAGCCCTCGCCCAAGTAGGCCTTCCGAACATCCTCGTTGGCCAAGAGCTCCTTGCCGCTTCCGGTGAGCTTCATGTCCCCGGTCTCGAGCACGTAGCCGCGATTCGCGATCGAGAGGGCGAGATTGGCGTTCTGCTCCACAAGCAGGATCGTGATGCCATCCGCGTTGAGTTTCTGGATGATCTCGAAGATCGTCTCAACGACCACCGGAGCGAGTCCCATGGAGGGCTCGTCGAGCATCAGAAGTCTCGGACGTGCCATCAGCCCTCGGCCCATCGCCAGCATCTGCTGCTCGCCACCCGAGAGCGTGCCGCCCTTCTGGCTCAGGCGCTCCTTGAGGCGAGGGAAGAGCTCGAATACATGATCCAGATCGGCCTTGATGCCATCCTTGTCATTGCGGAGGTAGGCGCCCATCTCAAGGTTCTCGAGGACCGTCATGCGTGAGAAAATGCGCCGGCCTTCGGGAACTTGGATAATGCCTTTCTGCGTGACTTTGTGCGCGGCGAGGCCTGTGATCTTCTCTCCCTCGAACTCTACGGAGCCCTTGGTGGGAGTCAGCTGTCCTGACAGGGTCTTGAGGGTCGTGGACTTACCGGCGCCGTTCGCTCCGATAAGCGTGACGATCTCGCCTTCGTTGACGACAAGCGAGATGCCTTTGAGCGCCTCAATCTTGCCGTATGAGGTCTTCAGGTCGGTGACATTGAGCACGGTACTACTCCTCCCCGCCCTCGGCTACCTGCGGCTCAGGTGCCTCGGCGGGCGTCATTGTCTCGGACGCGGCCTCGGTCGTATCGGCAATCGACGCAGCGGACTCGGCAGCGGCAGCATCATGGGCCGCCATCATGGCCTCGGCGCCCTTGCCCAGATACGCCTCGATGACCTGTGGGTTGCGCTGAATCTCCGCGGGCAGGCCCTCGGCGATCAGCTCACCGAAGTCGAGTACGTAGATGCGGTCGGCGATGTCCATGACGACCTTCATATCATGCTCGATGAGCAAGACGGTGATACCCAGATCGCGCACCTTGCGAATCAGGCCGTTGAGCAGCTGCGACTCCTGCGGGTTCATGCCTGCCGCAGGCTCGTCGAGCAGGATAAGCTTGGGCTCTGTGGCCAGCGCACGGCCGACCTCGAGGCGACGCTGGTCACCGTAGGGCAGATTCTTAGCGAGCTCGTTGGCCATGCCGCCCAGCCCGACAAAGGCGAGCCACTCACGCGCAGAGTCCTCTGAGGCTTGCTCTTCCCTACGGAATCGCGGAGTACGCAGCACCGCGCCGATGGGGCCCTCTTTCGTGAGCGTGTGACGGCCCACCATCAAGTTCTCGAGCGCGGTCATGTTCTGGAACAGACGGATGTTCTGGAACGTGCGCGAGATACCCATCTTGGCGATCTTGTGCGGCTTGATGCCGCCCACCGTCTGACCCTCGAACATGAGGGTGCCCTCGGTGGGTGTGTAGATGCCCGTCATGAGGTTGAAGAACGTGGTCTTGCCGGCACCGTTAGGACCGATCAATGCGACGATCTCGCCCTCTTCGATATTCATGGTCACATTGCTCACGGCCTTCAGGCCGCCGAACTGCATCGTGACGTTATTCGCTTCTACCAGGCGTGTCATGTCAGTTGTACCTCTCCTCGCGCCCGGTTACCGGTCTTCGCCCGGGTGGGCGGTGTCGTGCTGCGCGTCGTAGAGCGTCTGGTTTGACTCGTCGAGTGCTGCTTCGGAATCGGGAGCCAGCTCGCGAGCTCGGCGCTTCGACGGCACGATGCCTTGCGGTCTCCACGCCATCATGATCACCATCAGCGCCCCGAACACGAGATAACGGTAGTTGGAAACCGCCGACTGTGCCTCGGCTGACACCTGGATACCGGTGAGCGTCTCAAGCAAGCCTGAGGACGCAGCACCCCGGATGAGCTCGGGCACGCCCTGGATGACCAGTGCGCCCACAATGGCGCCGGGAATCGAGCCCATGCCTCCCAAGACGATGATCGAGACCACGAACACCGACTCCATGAAGGTGAAAGACTCCGGACTGACAAAGCCCTGGAAGTTCGCAAACGTGATGCCGGCGATACCGCCCCACAGCGCGCCCAACGAGAAGGCGTACAGCTTGGCGCCGGTGATGTTGATGCCCATCGATGCAGCGGCGACCTCATCCTCGCGCATGGCGGTCCATGACCGGCCCAGTCGCGAGTTGTCGAGACGCCGGACCACGAAGATGGTGAACAAGCACAGGAGCACGATGACGTAGTACCAGTACACGTTGGCAGTGAACACGAAGTTGAATCCCGGGAAGCTGAAATACACGTTGTTCTGAAGCCATTCCAAGGGGAACGGTTTGGGCACGGACTCGCCCGCCTTGGGCAGTCCGGCCGCGCCGTTGGTGATGCCGAAGATGTTGTTGTTAAGCGCGATACGCACGATCTCACCAAAACCGAGCGTTACGATCGCCAGGTAGTCTCCGCGCAACCGCAACACAGGAGTACCCAGCGCTATACCGGTGAGCGCGGCCGCGGCCGCAGCGAACGGGATCATGATGAAGTACGAGAGTCCCGGCAGCCATGTCTGCGCCGGGAACGTGGCCTCGAGCCACCCGGCGAGCGGCTGCCCACCCAAGATCCCCGTGTAGGCTCCGATCGCGTAGAACGCTATGTAGCCCAGGTCGAGCAGCCCCGCGTAACCGACCACGATGTTCAGCCCCAGAGCCAGCATGACGTAGATTCCTACGATCGCCATGATGCGGACGAGGAACAGCTGACCGAACCCTTGGAAGATGATTGCCGATAAAAACACCAGCAGGCCGATGCCTGCGTAGATGGCAAGCTTAAGCGGCGTGGACTTCGCCGCGTCAACACTCGTTCTGATGTCCATTTTGCTTCCGCCCATGGTCTACACCTTCTCCACGACGGACTCGCCCAGCAAGCCGCCAGGCCGGAATATCAGCACACCGATGAGAATGACGAACGCGACTACGTCCTTGTAGCCGGTGGAGAGGAATCCAGCGGCAAGCGACTCGACGATGCCGAGTACGAATCCGCCGAGCATGGCTCCACGCAGGTTGCCGATGCCGCCCAGAACCGCCGCGGTGAACGACTTGATTCCCGGTATGAAGCCCATGCTGAAGATGATGGCCCCGTAGTACATGCCGTGGAAAACGCCCGCGATGGCGCCAAGCGCGGGACCGATGAAGAAGGCAAGCGCGATGACGTAGTTGATGTCGATACCCATCAGGCCCGCGGCTTCACGGTCCTGAGAGGTGGCACGCATCGCCTTGCCCACGCGCGAGCGAGAGATGAACGTGTCGAGAATGACCATCAACACAACTGTGGTCCCCACGATCAGCATCTGCAGTGAGTTGACCGTCGCGCCCGCCATGTGGATCACGGGCTGCACCGGAAAGATGCGCGGAAACGGGATTGCCTTAGAGTCCACCCAGAGCAGCACCGCATTCTGGAGGAAGATCGAGACGCCGATGGCCGAGATCAGCGGAGCGAGCCGGGGCGCATGCCTCAGCGGACGATACGCGACACGCTCGATCACCATGCCCAGGATGCCGATTGCGATTGCCGATACGGCGAACACGATCACATACAGGACGAAGATGCCAAAGCCGCTGCCCGTGAAGATCGCACTTGCGGGGAAGCTCGCATTTGTGAGTAGCAGCAGTACTCCGAGGCCCACGTAGGCGCCACCCATGAACATCTCGCTGTGTGCGAAGTTGATCATGAGGAGGATTCCGTAGACGAGCGTGTAGCCCAACGCAATGAGCGCATACATGCCGCCCAGCGTCACCCCGTTCACCAGCTGCTGAATGATTACTTCTGCAGTCACTTGAAGGGTTCCTGTCTCTTCTGTACTGCGGGCGTCGGCCCGCGTGATGCCTCCAGACACATAATCCGGGTGGGCACCGTGTTACCGATGCCCACCCGGACCCGTGCGTCAGAGTGGTACCGCTAGCGGACTACTCTCCGGGGACCAGAACTGCAGTCCACGCGCCATCCTTGACCTGGTAGGTCGTGACGGCCTTGTTCGTGGTGTCGCCGTTCTCGTCGAACGAGATCGCACCGCTGACGCCCTCGCTGTTGGTCGCTGCAACCGCAGCGATAACGGCATCGCGACCGGCGGGGGTCAGGACCTTGTCGGCACCCTGAGCCTTGGCGACCTCGAGGACGGCCTTGATGATGAGATTGGCCGCGTCATACGAGTATGCGTCGTAGGCAGCGATCGGATCGCTGGGGTACTCGGCCTTGTAGGCATCGACGAACGCCTGGCCGGCGGGAAGCTTGTCAACGGGGAGGCCGATCGAGGTGCAGTAGTCGCCTTCGACCTGCTTGCCGCCCAGATTCACATACTCGGCGTCGTAGCAGCCGTCGCCCGACATCATGGGGGCCTTCACGCCTGCATCGTCGGCCTGCTTGGAGAGCAGCGCGCCGGCGTTGTAGATGCCGCCGTAGTAGACCAGATCGGGCTTGGCGCCCTTGATCTTGGTGACAAGCGCGTTGAAGTCCGTGTCCTTGTCGGAAGTCTTCTCGGAGAAGATGACCTTGCCGCCAAGCTCGGCGAACTTCTTGGCGAACTCAGACGCGAGACCCTCGCCGTAGGGAGTGGAGTCGTCGATGACAACGACGCTCTTGTAGCCAAACGTGGTGTAGGCAGCGTCGGCAGCTGTGGGGCCCTGAACCGTGTCGATGGTGCAGACGCGGAACACGTTGTTGAAGCCCTGAAGCGTCAGCGCCGGGTTAGTGGCGGCCGGCGAGATCATGACGATCTTGTTGTCGTTGTAGACCTTCGACGCCGGGATGGTCACTCCGGAGTTGAGGTGTCCCATGACACCGATGAGGCTGGGGTCAGAGGCGAACGAGTTCGCCGCGTTGACGCCAGTCTTGGGGTCGCCCTGGTCATCGCCCTCGACCGTGGCAAAAGTGATTCCAGCCGCTTTGGCTTCGGCGGACTCGTTGGCCTGCTTGACCGCGAGGTTCGCCGAACGCTTCATGCCCTGGCCCAGAGCGACAGCGCCCTGAGTCAGCGGAGCACCGATACCGACGGTGACCTTGGTCGCGGCGGCTTCGCCGCCGGTGGTGCCCTCAGTAGTGCTTCCTCCACCGCAACCAGTGGCGATCATAGCGACCGCGACCAGTGCTGCGAAGGCTGCGAGGACGCGCGTGTTGCGCATGCTCATAGTGCCCTCCCTTGCTCTCTTGACCCATCCGACATATGCAGCCGCGCGTGCTCCATGGAGGGCACTCGGGCATCCTAGGGTCATCCCACCCTAGGATTGGAGTACCGTAGCACAACGGTGAGTATGCAACAACGAAACCCGTTTACACGCGGCCCGAGTCTTTTGCGCAGGTTTCCGGGCGGGTTTCAGATGTAGTACACGGGCGCCGAGCTAGCATCTATGTCGCGCTGCCGTTCTACCAGCTGCTCAAGCGTGACACTGCCCAGATACTCATCCAGCGTCAGCGCCGCCTGCTGCCACACCTCTGCGGTCGCCTGGCCCGTCTGGCGGGGCACGTCGAGGACGTCTCCTTGGATTGCCAGGACGACGTCACGCACACTCACCGCGCTGGCTGGCACCCCGAGTGAGCAGCCTCCCGACGCGCCTCGACGACTCTTCACGATGCCCGCGCGCGCGAGGGCCGTTACCTGCTGCTCGACGAAACGCTGTGGAAGTACCAACGTGCGCGCGAGATCCCCGGCGGCTACGTAGGTGTCCGAAGCCTCGCCAGCGAGCAGAACGAGCACACGCAGCGCATAGTCGACCCGTTGCGGGACACGCATCATCTCTCGCCCACGCCCTCCCAAAGGGGCGTCGACAGGTACCTCTCACCCGTGGAGGCAGCAACCGTGACGACGAGTCTCGCCTGCATCTCGGGCAGCGCCGCCAGCCGTAGCGCGGCCACCACGTTCGCACCGGTCGAAATACCCACCAGCAGGCCCTCCTCGGCAGCGATTCTGCGCGCCATGGCGATGGCATCGCCTGTGGCGACCTGCTCCACGCCGTCGAGGACTGCCAGATCGAGTGTCGCGGGGATGAAGTTGGCTCCGATTCCCTGGATGCCGTGCGGGCCAGGTGTGATCGGCTCGCCCCTGAGCGCTTGTCCGATGATGGGCGACTCCGCAGGCTCGACGGCTAGTATGCGCGCACCGGTCCCTTGGTCCTTGAGGTAACGGCCCACCCCTGACACCGTCCCACCGGTGCCCACACCCGCGACGAACGCGCCCAAGTCGGAACCGTTGAATGCGGCGAGGATCTCGGGGCCGGTGGTGTCGTAGTGGACACGCGGATTCGCCGGGTTGTCAAACTGCCCAGGGATGAACGCATCGGGGATGGTGTGTGCGATCTCACGGGCCCGTTCGACCGCACCTCTCATGCCGTCGGCGCGTGGCGTGAGCACGAGCTCCGCACCGTATGCCGCCAGCAGCTTGCGGCGCTCGATCGACATGCTCTCCGGCATTGTGAGCACCACACGGTAGCCGCGAACGGCGCCGATCAAAGCCAGCGCGATCCCGGTGTTGCCAGAGGTCGGCTCGACGAGAACGCTGCGCCCCGGCTCGATGAGGCCACTCGCCTCCGCATCGTCGATCATGCCGCGTCCAATGCGATCCTTGACCGAGCCTCCTGGGTTGCGAGACTCGAGTTTGATCCAGACCTGGCCGGGAAGTCCGCGCGCGATAACGCGCAGAGGAACCAGAGGGGTGTGGCCGATAGTGTCGATCACCGTGTCGAATCGATGTGCGAACGCGCTCATGATGTCTCCTTACAGGAAGGGGCGCCGTAGAGCCATCATACCCCGCAAGCCGGTCCACAATCCGCACGTTTAGTATGCGATACCTGCGGAATCTCGAAGGTCGGTCCGCTACCTCTGCCCTCGTGCGCGGCACTTCCATCCGAGAACTGACCGGTAGGCGCGTATCGGATACTCTTGAGGAGGACGGTTGAATGGGGAAGGACGGCATGAGTCTGGCGCTGCAGGCGTGGATCACACTGGCGGTCATCTTCGTCGTGGGCGAAGTGCTCAGCCCCGGCTGGCTGCTGCTTCCGTTCGGAATAGGCGCGGCACTCGCGGCCATCATCGAGTTCGCCGGCGGGCCGAGCAGCTGGCAATGGATCGCGTTCGTGGCCGTATCGAGCGTGCTGCTGGTGATCTCGCAGCGTGCGCTCGCCGCTCGCCGACGTCGTCGCGGCTAGCGCGAGGAACTCAGACTCACCGAGACGAACACCACGCCGTCACGCACTGCGGCCGGGTACGTACGCACGTCGGCATTGGGATGGTCGGTGGTCCCCTGGCGAACATCGTAGCGCCATCCGTGCCACGGGCACACCAGTTCGTGGCCCTCGACGAACCCGTCAGCGAGCGGAGCGAAGGCATGGCGACAGACGTTGGACAGAGCGAACACCTCCTCACCCACCCGCACGACAGCGATGTCGCTCTTACCGACCTTGACGTGACGTGCGCTGCCCTGCGGCAGGTCATCGAGCCGGCAGACCGGCACCTCGACCTGTGCGCCTGCCTCGGGCTCCTCGATGACCCCGATCAGATCCGCACCATCCTCAATGCTCTCCAGGATGAACAGTCCGCACCAGCACTTGCCCAGCGCGGCGAACTGATCGGCGTAAAACGGGATGCACGGGCAGACGATCTTCAGGTCTTCTTTGGGATCGCCCGTGCGGATTCGACAGGGACAGTACACGTCGCCGTCTCGCTCGAGAATCACGATCTCACTCTCGAGCACCTCGTCGACGAACTCGGTCTCCGTGTTGAACTTGTAGCCCAGGTGGGATACGAACGGCCCCATGAACGACTTGAGATCATCGGCTGTGGTGCCCGGTGCGAATACGCGACGCACGGGTCGCTTGTCGGGTGACATCCCGCGTGCCCTACAGGCCCAGAAGCTCGGCGATACGGGTCTTGTTGAAGCCAACGACGACCTCGTCGTCGGCGACCATCACCGGAAACGAGGTTCCGCCCGAGAGCTCCTTTACGGTGTCGATCGCCTGCTGCTTCTCGTCTCCCTCGAGCATGTCGACTTCGATGTGGTCGTAAGTGATCCCGTGTTCGTCGAGATACCGCTGGGTCATGCGGCAGTACGGACAGGTCGACAAGGCGTAGAGGCGGATATTCATGACGACTCCTCGTGAGGTCGCAGCGGGGCATCTTGTGACTTCTTGTTGGCTGTATTCCCTAAACACGGGTGTCTGGGGCGCGCCAAGGGAATGAAGAACACAGTCCAACCAGGAAAGGTACCCATGCCCCCAGTAGTTGCTCCATGCCTTGAAGCGACCGACGGAGCCCGTCGCGTGCTCATCGTAGGCGGCGGTTATGCGGGAACGACCCTGGCGGTCACGCTAGGCAAGGCGCTCAAGCGCAGACCCCGCGAAGACGTCGAGGTCATCCTCATCGAGAACAATCCCTGCCAGCAGGCGCTCTCGGAGCTCGATCTGGTGGCCGTCGGCCCCGAAGCACCCGAGTTCTGCGAGCTCTGGCTGCCCGCGGCGCTCAAGAACCTGCCGGTCAGGACCTGCTTCAATCGCGTGGGACACATCGACCCCCGCAGGCGGGTCGTGGCCACGGAGGACGGACATGAGGCAAGCTATTGGCGTCTGGTGGTCTGCACGGGCGCCGTCCCCAACGTGCCCCCTGTTCCGGGACTCGCCGAGCACGCCATCACGATGTGGTCGGTCGCTGACGCCCAAGAGCTGCAACGCCGGGTCAACGGCCAGCTGAAACTCGCTGCGCGCATGCCCTCGGCCGAGCAGCGCCGAGAAGCCCTCTCCATCACGGTGTGCGGTGGCGGCGCGACCGGGGTCGAGATCGTGGGGACGATCGGGCAACTGCTGCCCAAGCGGGCCGCAGAGATCGGCTTGGATGCCGCTGATCTGCGCATCACTCTCGTCGAGGGACGACCCAATATCCTCTATGACCTCTCTGAGCCGCAGCGCGATATCGCCCTGAGACGGCTGGCCAAACTGGGCGTCGATGTGGTGACAGGCTCGATGATCTCAGGCGTTGCAGCCGATGGGGTGACCCTTCAGGACGGCCGGCACGTGCCCTCGTCGGTTCTGGTGTGGGCGGGTGGGGCCAAGGCCGACCCGCATGCGTCCGCGTGGGGTTTCGATGTCGACAACACCGGGCGGATCTCAACCCGGACCGATCTGAAGACCTCCGAGTTTGACGACGCATACGCGCTCGGTGACGTGGCTGCGTTCAAGGATCCCCAGACCGGGCGGATAGTCCCCATGCTCGCCCAGTTCGCAATCAAACAGGGAGCGCACACCGCCGCGAACCTACTGGCCGAGATCGACGGCAGGCCAACGAGTCCGTGGGTACCGCATCAACTGGGTGAGTTCGTCAGCATCGGGCCCAGCTGGGGCATAGGATGGGCGGGTAGGTTCCGTCTGTCCGGACTGTCGGCGATCGTCATGAAGCGGCTCACGTACATCCTGTACTGGTGGCGCGTGGGCGGTCTCAGGCTCGCCTGGGCTCGCGGGCGCGAGATGCTCTCGATGCAGCGCTGAGGGTTGAGTTAACGAAATCCACACAAGCGGCTGCGGTTCATGTACACTTAGAAAGGTTACCCGCCCGCGCACCTGACCGTAACGACGGTGCGACGTGGGGAGGGAATGAAGGGAGGCGGACGCACCATCCGTCTCCCTCATTTGTTGAGTCGTGCCTCGGGTGTACACTGCCGCAATGGACCACTCGCCCTCACTGCGCATCGTCTTCCTCGGCTCCGGATCGTCCGGCAACGCAGCGGCCATCAGCAACGGCTCGACAACCGTCCTTCTGGACTGCGGCTTCTCGGCCACAGAGGTCTCGAAGCGGCTCGCGAGAGCCGGCATCGCGCCGGAGAGCGTCAAGGCGATTCTGCTGACCCACGAGCATTCCGACCACATCCGTGGCGTCGATGTGTTCGCTCGACGCCACGCTCCGGGCTGCCGAGTCCTGGCCAGCCGCGGTACGCTGAGCTCAAGGGCGCTTCGGCCGCTGACGGCTGAGCGCTGCGAGGTGACCCCGGGCGTGAGCACGCGCGTGGGCACGCTGGAGGTGGTCGCCTTTCGCACTTCGCATGATGCGGCGCAACCGGTGGGCTACCGAGTCAACAGCGGCGGCGACTCGGTGGGTGTTGTGACCGACACGGGTGTGCTCACCGAGGAGACCCTCGAGGCACTGACGGGGGTTCGCGTGCTGGGCATCGAATCCAATCATGACCTGCGCATGCTGGAGCGTGGTCCCTACCCCGCGTTTCTCAAAGACCGCATACGCTCGGCTCGTGGGCACCTCTCGAACGCAGATGCGGCCGATGCGCTGGAGCGGTTGGCGTCCGATGCGCTGGAGCAGGTATTCGCGCTGCACCGCTCGTCGACGAACAACACTGCCGTACTGGCGGGGACACTGCTCAGGGACCGTGCAGAGCGTCTGGGGCTTGCGGTCCCGATCACGGTGGCATCGCAGTTGAACCCGTGCGACTCCTGCGAGCCCGCTGACACGGAAGCCGCCAGCTGAGAGGCTCAGCCCTGCGCGAGATCCATCTTCTTGAGTGCCTCGAATGCACCGTCGGCGTCATCGACCCGCACCGCTCCTGACGCGAGCGCTTCGGTCCAGTAGGACTTCGCGGCGCCTCCAGCGAAGTCGCGCCCGCCGATCTGCCCCACGAGCACCAGCGGCTTACCCGCTCGCACGGCTACCAGAAGGTTGTCCACGTTGCCGTGGCCAAACGGCACTTCGCACACGACCACCACCTGCGCGCGGTCGGCCAGCTGTGCCGCCGTGATCGCGGAGGCCGAGTCCATGGGCGCGAACGGCGGAATCGCAGGAAATTCGATACCCAGAGCGTCGCCGAGCGTCGCATCAGCGTCTCCGGCATTCAGAGCGCCGGCCGTCACCGTCCACCCCGCGAGCACGAGACGTCGCATCAGCGGCGCGGCCACTCCCGATCCACCTACCACGTGCACCCGACCGCGATGTTGTGCGGCAACCGCCCCATCACGCAGCACGGGCGTGACCGATACAGTCCCGGTGACCGGATCGGTTCCCACGACCGCCCGCACCCCGAAGACCTTTCGCAGCGTCTCGGCGGTGATGATATCGGCAGGCGGTACTGCGGGGCTCAGTGCACCGTGGGAAACCACTGCGATACGGTCCGCGTAGCGTGCGGCGAGATCCAGGTCGTGAAACACCGCGAGCACTGCCATGCCCTGATCGGCGAGTTCGCGCGTCAAATCGAGCACCTGCATCCGGTGGTTGAGGTCCAGGTGGCTCACGGGCTCGTCGAGGAGCATCACACGCGGTTCGGTCGCGAGCGCCTGGGCGAACGCGAGCCTCTGCAGGTCACCGCCGGACAGCGCATCGACGGGCTTGTCGGCAAGCGACGCGGTGTCGGTGAGTTCGAGCGCTCGGTCCACCGCCACGCGATCTGCGAGCCCAGGACGGCTGAAGCGAGGCAGATGCGGGTGGCGACCCATCTCCACGAACTCACGCGCGGGGAAGGAGAACTCGGCGATCACCTGTTGCGGCACCACCCCTACGAGCGCTGCACGCTCGAGTGTCGAGAGCTCAGCCAGTGACCGGCTCGCAATCTCAATCGAGCCTCCGGTCAGTGCGGCATCGCCCGTCACGGCGCGAAGAAGCGTCGACTTGCCCGCACCGTTGGGGCCCACGAGCCCAACGATCTCGCCGGCGTGCACGGAAAGCTCGGCGGCACGCACGACCGTGGTGTC